>NZ_VIVR01000001.1:4844102-5146858 GCF_007828955.1 Kitasatospora atroaurantiaca
GCTCTCGGCGAGATGGATCCGGACGTACCGCTCCGCCGCGAGATCCGCGACCAGCACCCGGGCCACCCCGAGCGGCGTCGGCAGCAGCGCGGCCAGCTCGGCGACCGAGCGCGGGTACTGGCAGAGCTCGACGATCCGGTGCCGCTCGAAGCCCAGCGGTGCGGTCAGCGCCGAGGGCGGCGCCGAGACCAGGGTCTCCAGCCGCAGCTCCTCACTGACCGGCCGGGTCCGCCCGGCCGTGACGATGAACGGGCGGACCACCTCGCCGGTCTCGTACTCCTCGCCGCCCATCAGACGACCTCGCTCTGCAGCAGCTGCTGATGGGAGGTCAGCAGGGTGCCCGGCAGCAGGACCGTCGCCGTGACGCCGTGCACCGGTGAGGGCGCCAGCCGGACCCTCGCGCCCAGCCGGGCGGCCAGGCGGCCGACCACGTAGTGGCCGAGCAGCTTGGTACGGCCCACCAGGAAGCTCTCGTGCCCGGCCAGCCGGGCGTTCGCCCGCTCCAGCTCCGGCTCGGTCATACCGACCCCGTGGTCCAGTACGGCGACCAGGTACCCGGCGCCGGTGACCCTGGCGAAGATCTCCACATCGGTGTCCGGGGCGGAGGCGGCCAGCGCGTTGTCGATCAGCTCGGCCAGCAGGTGCGCCACCTCGGCGACCGCGCCGCCGTCCAGCAGTGCCTCGTCCACCTGCCGGAGCACCACCCGCCGGTAGTCCTCCACCTCGCCCAGCGCGGCCCGGACGACATCCCCCATGCCCACCGGCTGTGCCCAGCGGCGCGGACTGCGCTCCCCGGCCAGTACCAGGACGCTCTCCGCGTTGCGCCGCATCCGGGTGGCCAGGTGGTCCAGCTCGAACAGGTTGGCCAGCACCCCGGGGTCGTGCTCGCCGCGCTCCAGGGCGGAGAGGAAGCCCAGCTGGCGGGTGATCAGCGCCTGGTTGCGGCGGCCGAGACTGGCCAGCGACTCGGTGCTGTTGCGCTGCAGCACGGACTGTTCCACGGCCAGGCGCAGCGCCGTCGCCGCCACCCGGTCCAGTGCGGCGGCGACCTCGGCGAGCTCGTCCGCCCGCCCCGACCGGGTCGAGGCGGGAAGCGTGCCGAGCTCGGCGAGGTCCTGGTCGGGTCCGGCGTCGCGGATCCGCGCCACCGCCGCCGGCAGCACCCGGTCCGCGAGCCCGCCCGCCTCGGCGACCAGTGCCGCCATCGGGCGGGTGATCGACCGGGTGGCGGCCACCCCGAGCCCTGCCGCGCCGGCCACGGCGACCAGGGCCAGCGCCACGTCCCGGCCCAGCGACCAGAGCGCCGCCGAGCGCAGCTCGTCCGCGCGTGCCCGGCTCTCCTGCGCGGCCTCCTCCTGGACCTTGTGCAGGTCGTCGACCAGTCCGCTTGCGGCCCGCCACCAGTCGGAGGGCTTCACCGGCAGGTGCTCGGCGGCGAAACCGGCCAGGGCCTGCTGCTCCATTCCGGCGACGGTGACCGCCGCCGGGGTCCGCAGCGCGGCGTCGAGCGAGGTGATCCTGGCGGAGCTCGCGGTGCGCGGGACCTGAGCCAGTGCCGCGTTCTTCACCGCCGTGATCCGCACGAAGGACGGGTAGTCGGCACCTCGGAACGAGCCCGCGGCCAGCACCCCGTTGAGCGTGCCGCGCTCCAGCGCGGCCGCCTCGGTGGCGTCGCAGAGCGCCCGAAGGGTGGTCAGCGAGGCCTGCAGCCGGTCGTCGCCGGAGGAGCCCTGATCGGCGAAGGCGGCCGAGGTCAGGCCGGTGATCGCATCCGTGAAGAAGGTGAGCGCCTCGGCCCGGCCGGCAGTGCCGGTGTCCGCGCGCCCGCGCAGCGCGGCGAGCGTGCTGAGCCCGGACAGCGCGGACCGCACGGAGGCGGCGCCGGGCGGGTCGGTGGCCAGCTGCCGGTCCAGCGCCTGGCGGGCCTGGTCGGCGGCGCTGCGCTGACCGCCGAGCTGATGACGGAAGCTCTCGTCCCCGCCGAGCAGACCGGCCGTCAGCCCGCGCTCGCGCTGCAGCTGGTGGACCAGCTCCTCGGTGGTGGCCACCAGGGCCACCCGGTCGCTGGTGCGGCCCGCCTCGGTGTACCGGGCGGCCTGCCCGGCCGTACCGAGCGCGGCCAGTACCACCAGTGCACCCGTGGGAAGGGCGAGCAGCAGGGCCAGCCGGTGGCGGATGCTGCGGAGCGTACGCACGTCGGGATTCCCCAGTCGAGCGGCCCGGCGTGGTGGGCGCGCGGGGGAGCGGGGCGCGGTTGCGGTACCGGCCTTGGCCCGTCGAGCGTAGGGGGTGGGGATTGCGCGGGGGTTGCGCCGAACTCAGAGTCACCGGAAGGCCGTTGGGGAGAACTCGGCAACCCGGCGGACCACGTCCGGAAACACGGCTGTCAGACGCTCAGCCGCCGCAGCGCCTCGTCGTGCAGCAGCCCGTTGGAGGCCACCGCGTCGGCGCCGCCGGGGCCGTCCACCCCGTCGAGGCCGGTGAAGCGGCCGCCCGCCTCCTGCACCACGATGCAGGGCGCGGCCATGTCCCACAGGCTCAGCTCCGGCTCGGCGGCGATGTCGACCGCGCCCTCGGCGAGCATCATGTACGACCAGAAGTCCCCGTACGCCCGGGTGCGCCAGCAGGACCGGCTGAGGTCCAGGAAGGCGTCCAGGCGGCCGCGCTCCTCCCAGCCGCTGAGCGAGGAGTAGGAGAACGAGGAGTCCTCGATCCGGGAGACCTTGGAGACCGAGATCCGGCTCGCCTTGGCCAGGCTGCGGCCGGCGTACGCGCCCAGGCCCTTGGCCGCCCACCACCGGCGGTGCAGCGCGGGGGCCGAGACGATGCCGACCACGGGCTGCTCCTCGCCGTCCGGACCGACCTCCAGGAGTGCGATCAGGGTGGCCCAGACCGGCACGCCGCGGACGTAGTTCTTGGTGCCGTCGATCGGGTCGATCACCCAGCGGCGCGGGCCGGTGCCCTGCAGGCCGAACTCCTCGCCCATCACGGCGTCACGCGGGCGCGCCCGCTGCAGCACGCTGCGCACCAGTTCCTCGGCGGCCTTGTCGGCGTCGCTGACCGGCGTGAGATCGGGCTTGGTCTCGACCTTGAGGTCCAGCGCCTTGAAGCGCTCCATGGTGACCGAGTCGGCCGAGTCGGCGAGGACGTGGGCGAGTCGGAGATCGTCGTGGTAGTCGGCCATGCTCGAACCCTAGCGAGACCTCCGCGATCCCGACAGTTCGGCTCGCACACCGGGACGAGTCAATGCCCGGAGCCGCTGAGCTGCAGGCCGACCACGCCCGCGATCACCAGGGTGATCGAGACCAGCTTGAGCGCCGAGGTGGACTCGTTCATCCAGATCATGCCGTAGATCGCGGTGCCGGCCGCGCCGATGCCGGTCCAGACCGCGTAGGCACTCCCCACCGGAAGGGACTTGAGGGAGAGGGTGAGCAGCCCGAAGCTGCCCAGGGCGAAGCAGCAGAATCCGATGGTGGGCCAGAGCTCGGTGAAGCCGTGGCTCAGCTTGAGGTTGATCGCGAAGCCGGTCTCCAGCAGACCGGCGATGATCACCATGGCCCATGCCATCGCGCTGGCTCCCTGTCCTCGGGAACGCCGGACCACGGCGGGCCGACGACTTGGATGCTCGGCTCGCCTCCGAACACTCGCTCGCTGGTCCTATGATCACCGCGACAGGGCCGTCCAACACTTCTGACGGGCCGAAAGATGAGCTAGTCGATGAGCTAGTCGCCCTCCCGGACGTCCTTCGAGGAGAGCAGCCGGCGCAGCGAGTACAGCCGGGCCTGCTCGGCGTGGCCGTCCGCGACCCAGGCGTCGAGGGCGCAGTCCGGCTCGTCGTGGCTGCACGCACGCGGGCAGTCGACGGTGCCCGGCTCCAGGTCGGGGAAGGCCAGGATCACCCGGGACGGGTCGATGTGCGAGAGCCCGAAGGAGCGGAAGCCGGGGGTGTCGATCACCCAGCCCGGGTCCAGCGCCTTCTTCGAGCCCGGCTTGGCGCCGGGCGGCGGCGGCAGCCGCAGGGCGAGCGCCGAGACGGTGGTGTGCCGGCCCCGCCCGGTCACCGCGTTGACCACGCCGGTGGTCCGCTGGCGAAGCGGTACCAGAGCGTTGACCAGCGTCGTCTTCCCGACACCCGAGTGCCCGATGAACACCGTCGAGCGCCCCCGCAGGTACGCCCGGACGGCCTCCGCACCGGCCGTCTCCAGCTCGTCCCGCCGGGTCACCACGTACTTGATGCCCAGCGGCGCGTACGACTCCAGCAGCGGCTCGGCCGGGGCCAGGTCCGACTTGGTGAGCACCAGCAGCGGCTCCATGCCCGCGTCGTACGCGGCGACCAGGCAGCGGTCGATCAGCCGGGGCCTGGGCTCCGGGTCGGCCAGCGCGGTGACGATGGCCAGCTGCTGGGCGTTGGCGACCACGATCCGCTCGTACGGGTCGTCGTCGTCCGCCGTGCGCCGCAGTACGGAGCTGCGCTCCTCGACCCGGACGATCCTGGCCAGGGTGTCCGGCTCGCCGGAGAGGTCGCCGATCACGTGCACGACGTCGCCGACGACGACGCCCTTGCGGCCCAGCTCGCGGGCCTTCATCGCGGTGACCTCGCGCTCCAGCTTCGTCCCCGCGTCCACCAGGCAGGTCAGCCGGCCCCGGTCCACGGTGAGGATCATCGCCTCGGCGGCGTCCTCGTGCTTGGGCCGGATCCGCGTCCGGGGCCGGGAGCCCTTGCGACCCGGGCGGTTGCGGATGTCGTCCTCGTCGGCGTCCTTGCCGTAGCGGCGCATGTTCGTCCCGCTCCCCGTCAGTCCTTGGCCAGTAGGTCGGCCCACATCCGGGGGAAGTCGGGCAGGGTCTTCGCGGTGGTCGCCACGTTCTCCACCTCCACACCCTCGACGGCCAGGCCGATGACCGCTGCGGCGGTGGCCAGGCGGTGGTCCTCGTAGGTGTGGAAGACGCCGCCGTGCAGCGGGCGCGGGCGGATCCGCAGACCGTCCTCGGTCTCGGAGACGTCGCCGCCCAGGTCGTTGATCTCCTTGGCCAGGGCGGCCAGGCGGTCGGTCTCGTGCAGGCGCAGGTGGGCGATGCCGTAGAGGTGCGACTCGGAGTCGGCCAGCGCGGCCACCGCGGCGATCACCGGGGTGAGCTCGCCGACGTCGTGCAGGTCGGCCTCGATGCCCTTGATCCTGCCGGTGCCGGTGAACTCCAGACCCTCGTCGGTGAAGCGGCACGAGCCGCCCATCTGCGAGTAGATCTCGCGGAGCTGGTCGCCCGGCTGGAAGGTGTGCTTCGGCCAGTCGCGGACGGTCACCCGGCCGCCGGTCACCAGCGCGGCGGCGAAGAACGGCGCGGCGTTGGAGAGGTCCGGCTCGACCACCAGGTCGCGGCCGATCAGGGCGCCGGGGGTGACCCGCCAGACGTCCTTCTCACCGCCGTCCTCCGGCGCGTCCACCTGGGCGCCGGCCTTGCGGACCATGTCCACCGTCATCCGGATGTGCGGCAGCGAGGGGACCGAACCGCCGATGTTCCGGATCTCCACACCGTTGTTGTAGCGGGCGCCGGAGAGCAGCAGGGCGCTGATGAACTGAGAGGAGGAGGACGCGTCCAGCTCCACCGAACCGCCGTCCAGCGAGCCGGCGCCGTGCACGGTGAGCGGGAAGCCGCCCCGGCCGCCGTCGTCGATCCGGGCGCCCAGCGCGCGCAGGGCGTTGATCACGCCGTGCTGGGGGCGTTCGTACGAACGGGGGTCGCCGTCGAAGTGCACCGGGCCGTCGGCCAGCACCGCGACCGGCGGGAGGAAGCGCATGACCGTTCCTGCATTGCCCACGTCCACCTGGGCGGGGCCGCGCAGCTGACCCGCGGGGATGACCCGCCAGGCCTCGCCGCCGCCGATGCCGCCGCTGGCGTTGTTGACCGTCTCCTCGATGCCCACGCCGAGTGCGCGCAGGCCGTCCGCCATCAGCTGGGAGTCGCGGCTGCGCAGCGGGTGACGCACCCAGCCGGGGCCGTCGGCCAGCGCGGCCAGCACCAGGGCACGGTTGGTCGCCGACTTGGAGCCGGGGATGGTGACGGTCGCTTCAACGGCGGCGGTCGCGACGGGGGCGGGCCACAGGGCTTCGGTCATGGCCTCAGTCTAGGGCGCCCGGGAACTGGGCCTTGGTTCCTGCCCGAATGGCGGTAGGCCGTGTGCACTCGGGGCAACCACAGCAGGGGCGCGGGGAACTGCGCGGTCAACCGTGCAGCGCCGTTGTGCCCTGGTCGCGCACGCAGTTGATCAAGCAGAGCCCCGCGCCCCTGGGGGGACCCATGTGCGTACGGTTTCCCTGGGGGTGCCCAAGTGCGGACGGTTCGCCGTCAGGCGGTGAGGAGCCAGCTGCCGCCGACCAGGAGGCAGGACAGTGCGACCACCAGGAAGAGGGTGACCCAGAGGAGTGCGCCGATGCCGGTGAGCCGGGCCAGCTGGTCGGCGTCGGAGTCGCGCGCCCCGCCCCGCCGCCGCTTCCCCTGCAGCTCGACCACCGGGCGCACCCCGGCCAGCAGCAGGAACCACACACCCAGATAGGCGAAGGCCGCCTGCAGCTCGCTGCCGCCGTACCAGGAGATCAGGAAGAACGCGGCACCGGTCAGCACCACAGAGAGCAGCCCGAAGGCGTTCCTGACCATGATCAGCAGACCGGCCAGCAGCGCGATCGAGATCCACAGCAGCGCGGTGATGTGCTCCGCGGCGAGCAGCGCGGCGCCGCCCAGCCCCAGCAGGGACGGCGCGGTGTACCCGGCGGCGGCCGTCAGGATCATGCCGAGGCCGGTCGGCTTCCCGGAGGAGACGGTCAGCCCCGAGGTGTCGGAGTGCAGCCGGATGCTCGAGAGCCGGCGGCCGGTCATCAGCGCGACCAGGCCGTGCCCGCCCTCGTGGGCGATGGTCACCACGTTGCGGCTGAGCCGCCACACCGGGTGCGGCAGGATCGCGAGCAGGGCGAGGGCCGCGCTGCCCAGCACCAGCCAGCGCGGCGGGTCGGACTGGATGCCGATCACTCGGTCCCATACGTCCGCGAAGTCCATGCCCTGCCTCCCATAGCCCGTGCCGAGTCGGCAGCCTCCCATGACAGGACGGCCCGGCGGAACCGCCCGGTTCTAGGACAGAGATGAGAACCGCCGGGCGCCCGTGGCAAGCTGGCCGCATGTGCGGACGTTTCGCCTCCACCACCAAGCCCGAGGACCTGGTCGAGATCTTCGGCGTCGAGCAGTGGGACCCGACGGAGACCCTCGCCCCCAGCTGGAACGTGGCCCCGACGGACTCGGCATTCGCCGTACTGGACCGCACCCCCAAGGGGCAGGCGGAGCCGGTCCGCCAGCTGCGGGTGCTGCGCTGGGGCCTCGTCCCGTCCTGGTCGAAGTCCGCGGACGGCGCGGTGAAGATGATCAACGCCCGGGCCGACACGGTGCACGAGAAGCCCTCGTACCGGCAGGCCTTCGCCGGGCGCCGCTGCCTGCTCCCGGTGGACGGCTACTACGAGTGGCGGACGATACCCACCGAGAAGGGCAAGCCCCGCAAGCAGCCGTTCTTCGTGAGCCGCGTCGACGGCGGGGTGCTCGCGCTGGCCGGCCTGTACGAGTTCTGGCGCGATCGCGCCGTCCCGTCCGAGGACCCCCTCGCCTGGCTGGTGACCTGCACCATCGTCACCACCGACGCCGAGCCGGACCTCGCCCCGATCCACGAGCGGATGCCGCTCTTCCTCGACCCCGGCGGGTACGACGCCTGGCTCGACCCGGGCCGCACCGACCCGGACGAGCTGCGCTCGCTGCTCGTCCCGCCCGCTCCCGGCGCGCTGCAGGCCGTCCCGGTGTCACCGGCGGTGGGCAGCATCCGCAACAACAGCGCCGACCTGGTCCGCCCGATCGCCCTCACCGAGGATGCCCTCGCCGGGGGCGGCTTCGGCGAGGCCGTCGGCGCCACCCTCTTCTGAGCCCTCTGGAGCCCGTGTGCAGACCCTCGTCCCCACCCCCGTCGGCGAGGCCCGGATCACCCGCTACCCGGCCGAGGGCACCCCGAAGGCGCTGCTCGCGCTCGGACACGGCGCCGGCGGCGGCATCGAGGCGCGCGACCTGCAGGCGCTGGCGGCCGCCCTGCCCGCGCGCGGGATCACCGTCGCGCTGGTGGAACAGCCCTGGCGGGTGGCCGGCAAGAAGCTCGGCCCGGCGCCGAAGACGCTGGACCAGGGCTGGCTCCCGGTGCTGGCCGAACTCGCCGGGAGCGGTCTGCCGCTGGTGGCCGGCGGCCGCAGCGCCGGGGCGAGGGTGGCCTGCCGTACGGCCGAGGCGGTCGGCGCGGTGGCCGTGGTGGCACTGGCCTTCCCGCTGCACCCGCCGGGCAAGCCCGAGCGCAGCCGGGCCGAGGAACTGCTGGGGTCCGGCCGCCCGACCCTCGTGGTGCAGGGCGGCAAGGACACCTTCGGCACCCCCGAGGAGTTCCCCCAACTGCCCACCGGCCACGAGCTGGTGGCGATCCCGTACGCCGGCCACGGCTTCTCCGTGCCCAAGCGGGCGCCGCTCGGCCAGGACGAGGCGCTGCGGCAGATCACCGACGCGGTCGGCGACTGGATCCTGGCCCTGCGCTGAGAGGCTCCGCCGGTGGCTGAGGCGGCGGGCCAACCGCAGGGGGCGCGGGGAACTGCGCGATGCGGGAGGGTACGGGCCGGTACCTTCCGGTCTCGCGCAGTTCCCCGCGCCCCTGGGATACCCGATCCTGATCAGTTGCCCACCTGGCCGGTGGGAATGCGGGGCGGGCCGACCCCGTTAACACCACCGTCAGCAGGTGTCCCGGAGGAAAGGCAGGGCAGATGGGTTCGATCGCGTGCCCCGAACGGCCCGACGAGCGCGAGGCGGGGGCGGCCATCGTGCCGGTCTGGTCCGAGTGGCTTGTCGCGGGCGAGAAGCCCGTCAGCCCGATATCCTCGCTTTCGGGTGGGCCCACCGTGGGTCGTGCCCGCAATGCCGAGGAGGTGGGTCCGGTCGTCGGGACCGAGGACGAGGCCGAGCCGGGCGATGTTCTGCCGGTGAGCGAGGTGCTCACGGGTGACGAGCTTGCCGAGGCGATCGGTGAGGACACCTTCCGAGTGTCTGCGGAGGAGACCGAGGGGGCCCGGCGGGAGCGCTTCGAGCGCGACGCCCTGGGCTTCCTGGATCCGATGTACTCGGCTGCGTTGCGGATGACCCGCAACCCCGCCGATGCGGAGGACCTGCTCCAGGAGGCGTTCGCGAAGGCGTACGCGTCCTTCCATCAGTTCCGCGAGGGGACCAACCTAAAGGCGTGGCTGTACCGCATCCTCACCAACACCTTCATCAACTCGTACCGCAAGAAGCAGCGTGAGCCTCAGCGCACCGCCGCCGAGGAGATCGAGGACTGGCAGCTGGCACGGGCCGAGTCGCACATGTCGACCGGTCTGCGTTCGGCCGAGGCCCAGGCGCTCGACCACCTGCCGGACAGCGATGTGAAGGATGCCCTCCAGGCGATTCCGGAGGAGTTCCGGATCGCGGTCTATCTCGCGGACGTGGAGGGGTTTGCGTACAAGGAGATCGCGGACATCATGGGTACACCCATCGGTACGGTGATGTCCCGACTGCACCGTGGCCGCCGTCAGTTGCGCGGCATGCTGGAGGACTACGCCCGTGAGCGCGGGCTCGTCCCCGCCGGCAGCGGGGCAGGGCAGGAATCGAAGGGCGCGGGGTCATGAGCTGCGGCGATCCGCACGACACCGAGTGTGGCGAGGTGCTGGACCACCTCTACGAATTCCTCGACAACGAGATGGCCGAGGGCGACTGCGCCAAGCTGCGCGTGCACTTCGAGGAGTGCTCGCCGTGCTTGGAGAAGTACGGCCTCGAACAGGCCATCAAAGCCTTGATCAAGCGCTCCTGCGGGTGCGACGACACCCCGGCCGACCTGCGTGGCAAGGTGCTGGCCCGGATCGACAGCATCA
Source organism: Kitasatospora atroaurantiaca (assembly GCF_007828955.1). Classification (NCBI taxonomy): domain Bacteria; kingdom Bacillati; phylum Actinomycetota; class Actinomycetes; order Kitasatosporales; family Streptomycetaceae; genus Kitasatospora; species Kitasatospora atroaurantiaca. The sequence continues at coordinate 4,854,068 of NZ_VIVR01000001.1, forward strand.
GGTCCGGGCAGCGCTCCGGCGCGCCGGTGCCGGTCGCCGAGGTCGCGGTGGACGACCCCGCGGGGCACGGCGCGCCGAGCACGCTGGCGGCCACGGAGTAGCGGCCCGGTATCGAACGGCAGGGCCTCGGGGCAGTCGCCCCGGGGCCCTGGCTGTCTCCCCGGCCCTCGTGAGCCCTGGCGCGGTCTCACCCGTTCGGGTGAGCTGACGCTGCGCCGGCCAAGGCATTGCGCGATCGGGCACCCGCTTCGCCGGGTGGAGCCCTATCCTCCTGACGGGCCCTCAAGGCAGTGTGCCCGAGGGGAACTGCGGCCGTGGCGGGGAGGCCCAGCTGCTGCCGCCCCGAGCCGAAGGGGGCGCCGGTGCCGAGAGCGACGAGCAACGGGCAGGCGGGTGAGTCGCGGCGTGAGCGCGTGACCCTGCCGGGCGCGGCGGTGCGGTACGTCGCCGTGGTGCTGCCGGCCGCTGCGGCCTGCCTGCTGACCCTTGCACTGCCCTCCACCGCCCGGGCCGGCTGGCTCGGCGGCCCGGTGGACTGGCCCCGGGTGGCCCTGCTGGCCTTTCTGCACGCCTGCTGGGACGCCCTGGCGCAGGGGCTGCCGACCCCCTGCCTCCGGCTCGGGCGCAGACTGCTGCGCCGCGAGGTGCCGACCGCCGAGCCCGCCCGCCCCACCGGCCCCGCCTTCTTCCCGGTGCTCTTCGCCGGCGTGCTGATGCTCCCGCCCGCCGCCGCCGCGCTGGTCGCGCTGCCGGCCGCGCTCTCGGGCCACGCCACGGCGCCGCGTACGCTGCGGCGGGCGTGGAACGCCGCCCAGCTCGCCCTCGCGGCCTTCGCGGCCGCCGCGCTCTTCGGGCTGCTGGACGGTCCCCGGCTGCTGCTCGGCTCGCGCTTCCCCGGCGCGATCCTGCCCGCGCTGGCCGCCGTGGCGGCGTTCTGCCTGGTCAACAGCGCACTGGTGGGCGGGATGCGACGGCTCACCGAGCCCCCCGGGCCGGTGGACACCTGGTACGCACGGCTGCGCGCCGCCGCGCTGCCCGCCCTAGTGCACGGAGCCGGCGGCCTGATGGTCGCGGTGCTCTGGCAGGGCCCGTACGGCGCCTTCGCGGCGCTGCTCGCGCTGCTGCCGCTGTCCATCTCGGCCTGGGTCTTCGCCCAGGGCCACCGTGAGCGGACGGCCCATCAGGCCGCCGTCCAGGCACTGGTCCAGGCGGTGGAGATCAAGGACGCGTACACCCGCGGGCACAGCGAACGCGTCGGCCGGGCAGCCGTGCTGATCGCCCAGCAGCTCGGCATGGCCGAGGAGCGCCTGCGGAGCCTGCATTTCGCCGGCACCCTGCACGACGTGGGTAAACTCGGGGTCGCGACGGAGCTGCTCCGCAGAAACGGTCCGCTCACCGAGGCCGAACGGCGGGCCGTGGAGGTGCACCCGGTCTTCGGCCACGAGCTGGTCCGCGACATCGCCTTCCTCGGTGAAGCGAGGGCAGGGATCCTGCATCACCACGAGCGGCTCGACGGCCGCGGCTATCCCGGCGGGCTGGCGGGCGACCGGATTCCGGAGTTCGCCCGGATCATCTCGGTCGCGGACGCCTTCGACTCGATGACCTCCACCCGCTCGTACCGGCGCGGCCGCCCGGTCGACGAGGCGGTCACCGAGCTGCAGCGGTGCGCGGGCAGCCAGTTCGACCCGCGGATGGTCCACGCCCTGGTCGCCGCCGTCGAGGAGCACGGCTGGGTGCCCGCACTGCCCCCGCCCGGCGGCTGGGCCGGCGAGGTGCCGGACATCCCGCTCGGCGTCCCCGAACCGTCCAGGCGGGTGCAGCCGCAGGGGAGAGCCGTGTCCTCGGGCGGGCCGACGTGAGCTGGGCCCGGGCGGTCCTGCAGGCCGACGTGATCCTGGTACGGGCGGTGCACACGGCCGCCGCCCTCCTCCTGCTGGCGGCAGCCGGCGCGCTGGTGCTGGACGGCCCTGCCGACCCCTGGGTGGCGCTGGCCTTCGCGGCGGTGATCGCGGTCGGTGAGCGCGTCCGGGTCACGCTGCCCGGCGACCGCGAGCAGGCACCGATCGGTACGGCCGTCGCCCTCGCGTACGCGATGCTCGGGCCCCTGCGCGGACTGCCGACCTCGCACGGCGTGCTCCAGGTGGTCGCGGTGACGGGCGCGGGGACGCTGGCCGGGCTGATCCCGCCGCTCCGGGGGCTGGCCGACCAGGCCAGGCTGGACGCGGCCGCCCGGCGGCTGCTCACCGTCGGCTTCGCGGCCACCCTCTTCCAGCCCCTCTACAACAGCGGCGCCCTCGACCGGGTACCGCTGGCCGGGCCCGCGTACGGCGTCTTCCTGACCGGTGTGGCCGCGCTCGCGTCGCTCTGCGACGCGACGCTGGCGGCAGTGCTGCACCGGGCCCGTACCGGGCTGCGGTTCGCGGCCGCGCTGGAGGACGAACTGCACTCGCTGCTCGGCATCGGCTCGGCGATCGTCGCCACCGGCATGCTGATCAGCCTGCTGGCCGGGGAGGTCGGGCTCTGGGCGCTGCCGCTGTTCTGCACGCCGCTGCTGCTCGCCCAGGCGTCCTTCCGCCGGGCCGCCGACGTGCGGGCCACCACCGGGCAGACCATCGAGACGCTGGCCAGGGCCACCGAGGTGGCCGGCTACACCCCGCCGGGCCACGCCCGACGGGTCGCCGACACGGCCTGCGCGCTCGGCCGCGAGCTGGGCCTGGGCACCCGGGATCTCGCTCTGTTGGAGTACGCCGCCCTGATGCACGACATCGGGCAGCTCTCGCTGGTCGAGCCCGTCCCGGACGGCGCCACCGCGCTGCTGCCGCAGGCCGAGCAGCAGCGCATCGCCCGGCTGGGCAGCGAGGTGATCCGCCGGACCGGTGTGCCGCGCCAGGTCTCCCAGCAGGTCGCAAGGCTGGCCGACCCGTGCCGCCGCCCGGACGGCTCGTACGACCGTTCGCTACCGCTCGCCGCCCGGATCATCCGGGTCGCCAACGCCCATGACGACCTGCTCGCCGCGGCCCGCGGCCGGGGCCTGGCTGACCAGGCGGGGCGGCTGGAGGCTCTGGAGGTGCTGCGGCTGGAGCGCGGCCGGCTCTACGACCCCAGGGTCGTCGAGGCACTGGCCAGAGTGGGCCACCGCGCCCGCGATCCGGACTGAATGCCTGCGTGAGGAGCGCGGCCCGATGGAGCCGTGGTTGGATGCGGTCGTAGCGTGGAACACCCGAACCGGGGCCGCCCGGCCGACGGGAGGAACTCCGGCTACGGCAAGCGGCCTGGGAAGCAGGCATCGCCCACTGGGGACCGGCCCTGGCCTCCGGGACAGGCACTGGCGGACGACAACGGCAGGGACGGAACGTGAGGATCTTCCACCGCGCACGGCACCGGCCGTCGGCCACCTGGCGGCAGACGACCGACCGGGCCTTCACCCTGATCGGTGACGGCCGCTACGAGGACGCGGGGGCGCTCCTGGTGATGGCCGCGGACCTGGAGCCCTGGCTCTCCGACTCCTGGTTCAACCTCGCCCTGCTGCACAAGTTCCGCCGCGACTGGGACCAGGCCCGCACCGCAGGTCTGCGCGCCGTCGCGCTGCTCGACCGCGAGCACGGCGCCCCCGACTGGTGGAACCTCGGCATCACCGCCACCGCCCTGCAGGACTGGTCGCTGGCCCGCCGGGCCTGGCAGGCGTACGGCCTGCGGCTGCCCGGCGGCGGCCCCTTGGACGGCCCGGTGGAGCTGGACCTCGGCACCACCCCCGTCCGGCTCTCCCCGGAGGGCGAGTCCGAGGTGGTCTGGGGCAGACGGCTGGACCCGGCCCGGATCGAGGTGCTCTCCATCCCGCTGCCCTCCTCGGGCCGCCGCTGGGGCGAGGTCGTGCTGCACGACGGCGCCCCGCACGGCGAGCGGGTCACGGACGGCGTCGCCTACCCCGTCTTCGACGAGATCGAGCTCTGGGCGCCGTCCCCCGTGCCCACGTACGTCGTCCTGCTGCAGGCCGCCACGGCGGGTGACCGGGACGCCCTGGAGCGCCTGGTGGCCGACGCGGGGTACGCCGCCGAGGACTGGACGTCCTCCGTACGGCTGCTCTGCCGGGCCTGTTCGGAGAGCCGGATGGCGACCGACGACGGTCACACCGCGCACCACGACCCGCACGACGACGGCGACGCCGCCCACCCGGGACACCTGAGCCACCTCAGCCAGGGCAGCGCCGGGATGTCCTGGCTGGCCGAGCGGGAGTGCGGGATCGCGGCGCCGGCCGGGCTGGTCCGGACGCTGCTCGACCGCTGGGTCGCGGCCTCCCCCGCCACCCGGGCCTACCGGGACCTCGAAGAGGTCTGCTGAGCCCGAAAGTAAGGACCGGCAGGGTCCCAGGGGCCGTACCCTTGAGCGGTATATCTCGGTGGACCCACGAAAGCGGAAGCAACGATGGCGGAGCAGCACGAGCACGACCACGAGCACGGCCACGAGGACGGCGAGACGCCGGTCCTGAAGATCGTCGGCGAGGAGCCGGACCTCACCAAGGGCACCGCCCGCCCGATCACCGTGGTCGGCAACCCCGTCCTGCACCACGAGTGCAAGGACGTCACCGTCTTCGACGCCGAACTCTCCGCGCTGATCGACGACATGTTCGTGTCGATGTACGCGGCCGAGGGCGTCGGCCTGGCGGCCAACCAGATCGGCGTGGACGCCAAGGTGTTCGTCTACGACTGCCCGGACGACGAGGGCGTGCGGCACATCGGGCACGTCATCAACCCGGTGCTGGAGGACCTCCCGGCCGCCCGCCGCATCCTGGACGACGGCAACGAGGGCTGCCTCTCCGTGCCCACCGCGTACGCCGAGCTGCCGCGCCCCGACTTCGCCGCCGTGACCGGCCAGGACAAGGACGGCAACCCGATCCGCGTCGAGGGCACCGGCTTCTTCGCCCGCTGCCTCCAGCACGAGACCGACCACCTCTACGGCTACCTGTACATCGACCGCCTCTCCAAGCGCGACCGCAAGGACGCCCTGCGGCAGATGGCCGAGGGCACGCCCAAGTACGCCACCGTGCCCAACAGCTGACGGCACCACAGCCAGGGGCGTGAGGCTCCGCCGGGCGGGGAACCGATCAGGATCGGGTAGCCACAGGGGCGCGGAGAACTGCGCGAGGCGGGAGAGGCTGGGCTCAGCCGTCTTCCGATTCGCGCAGTTCCCCGCGCCCCTTTCTGGTTGCCCAGGTGCCTAGAAGTCGTCGTCGAAGGAGACCGAGCCCTCGACCGCGACCTGGTAGGCCGAGACGCGGCGCTCGAAGAAGTTGGTCAGCTCCTGGACGTTCTGCAGCTCCATGAACCCGAAGGGGTTGGTGGAGCCGTAGCGGATCGGCAGGCCGAGGCGGGCCAGGCGCTGGTCGGCGACGGCCTCCAGGTACTGGCGCATGGACTCGGTGTTCATGCCGGGCAGGCCCTCGCCGCAGAGGTCGCGGGCGAACTGGAGCTCGGCCTCGACGGCCTCCTCCAGCATCTCGGTGACCTGCTGGGCCATCTTGTCGTCGAAGAGGTCCGGCTCCTCCTCGCGGACGGTGTCCACCACCGAGAAGGCGAAGTCCATGTGCATGGACTCGTCACGGAACACCCAGTTGGTGCCCGTCGCCAGACCGTGCAGCAGACCGCGCGACCGGAACCAGTACACGTACGCGAAGGCGCCGTAGAAGAACAGGCCCTCGACGCAGGCCGCGAAGCAGATCAGGTTGAGCAGGAACGCGCGGCGGTCGTCCTTGGTCTGCAACGAGTCCAGGTGGTCGACCGCGTTCATGTACTTGAAGCAGAACTGCGCCTTCTGGTGGATGGAGGGGATGTTCTCCACCGCGTCGAAGGCCGCCGCGCGGTCGTCCGGGTCGGGCAGGTAGGTGTCGAGCAGCGTCAGATAGAACTGGACGTGCACGGCCTCCTCGAACAGCTGCCGGGAGAGGTAGAGCCGCGCCTCGGGGGAGTTGATGTGCTTGTAGAGGCTCAGCACCACGTTGTTGGCGACGATCGAGTCACCGGTCGCGAAGAAGGCGACCAGGCGGCCGATCATGTGCCGCTCGCCCTCGCTGAGCTTGGCGAGGTCGGCGACGTCGGAGTGCAGGTCCACCTCCTCGACGGTCCAGGTGTTCTTGATCGCGTCGCGGTACCGGTCGTAGAACGACGGGTAGCGCATCGGACGCAGCGTCAGCTCGAAACCGGGGTCGAGCAGCATCTTCTCGCGGTCTTCGGACATTACTGGCAGGCCTCGCAGGACTCGGGGTTCTCCAGGGAGCAGGCGAGTGCCGCCTCCTCCTCCGGGGTGAGGGTCGGGGTCGGGACCGGAACTGCCGTGCGGGCCGCGCCGGAGGCGGCCTGGGCGATCCGGGTGGCCGGGCGCGACCGCAGGTAGTAGGTGGTCTTCAGACCGACCTTCCAGGCGTACGCGTACATCGAGCTGAGCTTGCCGATGGTCGGCGCCGCCATGAAGAGGTTCAGCGACTGGCTCTGGTCGATGTACGGCTGCCGGGCGGCGGCCAGGTCGATCAGGGCGCGCTGCGGCAGCTCCCACGCGGTGCGGTAGAGCGAACGGACCTCGGTGGGCAGCCAGTTGAGCTCCTGCACCGAGCCGTTGGCCTCGCGCAGGGCGTCCCGGGTCTGCGCGTCCCAGACGCCCAGCGCCTTGAGCTCGCGGACCAGGTACGGGTTGACCTGGAGGAACTCGCCGGAGAGGGTCTCACGCTTGAAGAGGTTGGAGACCTGCGGCTCGATGCACTCGTAGACACCGGCGATGGACGCGATGGTCGCGGTCGGCGCGATGGCGAGCAGGAGGGAGTTGCGCAGGCCGGTGGTGGCGATGCGGGCGCGCAGCGCGTCCCAGCGCTCGGTCCACTGCGGCGCGGTGGCGAAGTGGTCGATGTGCAGCTGGCCGCGGGCGGCGCGGGTCTCGCCGTACGCCTCGTGCTTGCCCAGCTGCTCGGCGAGCTCGCTGGAGCGCTCGTACGCGGTGAGCATGATGCGCTCGGCGATCAGGGTGGAGAGCTGCTTGGCCTCGGCGGAGTCGAAGTCGATGCGCAGCTGGAAGAAGACGTCCTGCAGGCCCATCACACCGAGGCCCACGGGCCGCCAGCGGGAGTTGGAGGCGCCGGCCTCGGGGGTCGGGTAGAAGTTGATGTCGACGACCCGGTCGAGGAAGGTGACGGCGGTGCGGACGGTGGTGTCCAGCCGCTCCCAGTCCATGGAGCCCAGCAGGTCGGCGGCCGTTGCGCCGGGGGCGACGTGGGCGCCGAGGTTGACCGAGCCGAGGTTGCAGACGGCGGTCTCGGAGTCGTCCGTGACCTCCAGGATCTCCGTGCAGAGGTTCGAGGAGTGGACCGTGCGGCCGGGGACGGCGGTCTGGTTGGCGGCGCGGTTGGAGGCGTCCTTGAAGGTCATCCAGCCGTTGCCGGTCTGGGCCAGGGTGCGCATCATCCGCGCGTACAGGGTCTGCGCCGGGATGGTGCGGACGGCCTTGCCCTCGGCCTCGGCCTTCAGGTACGCGGCGTCGAAGTCGGCGCCCCACAGGTCGACCAGCTCGGGGACGTCGGCGGGGGAGAACAGCGACCAGTCGGCGTTGGCGTTCACGCGGCGCATGAACTCGTCCGGGATCCAGTGCGCGAGGTTCAGGTTGTGCGTACGCCGCGCCTCCTCACCGGTGTTGTCGCGGAGCTCCAGGAACTCCTCGATGTCCGCGTGCCAGGTCTCCAGGTAGACGCAGGCCGCGCCCTTGCGGCGGCCGCCCTGGTTGACGGCGGCGACCGAGGAGTCGAGGGTGCGCAGGAACGGGACGATGCCGTTGGACTTGCCGTTGGTGCCCCGGATCAGGCTGCCGCGCGAGCGGATCCGCGAGTACGAGAGGCCGATGCCGCCGGCGTGCTTGGAGAGGCGGGCGATCTGCGCGTAGCGCGAGTAGATCGAGTCCAGGTTGTCCAGCGGCGAGTCCAGCAGGTAGCAGCTGGACATCTGCGGGTGCTTGGTGCCGGAGTTGAAGAGCGTCGGCGAGGACGGCAGGTACGAGAGCGCGCTCATCAGCGCGTACAGCTCGGCGACCTCGCGGACGGACTGCTCGTTGTCGCCGACGGCCAGGCCGGAGGCGACCCGGAGCAGGAAGTGCTGCGGGGTCTCGATCACCTTGCGGGTGATCGGGTGGCGCAGCAGGTAGCGGGACTGGACGGTGCGCAGGCCGAAGTACTCGAAGCGGTCGTCGCCCTGCTGGTCGATCAGCGCGTCGAGGGCGTCGGCGTGCTTGGCGACGAAGGCGGCCGTGGTGTCGCCGATCAGGCCCTCGGTGTGGCCGACGGTGATCGAGGCGGAGAAGTTCACCGCGCCCTGGCTGACGGCCTCGTCCGTGATCTCCATCGCCAGCAGGCGGGCGGCGAGCTTCGAGTACTGCGGGTCCTCGGCGATCATCGACGCGGCGGCCTCCACGGCCAGCCCGCGCAGCTCCGCGAAGTCGGAGCCGGCGTGCCGGCCGCGAAGGGCTGCGGCGGCGACGTGGCCGGGGTCCACCTGGGGGAGGTCGACGCTGCGGTCGGTGAGCAGCCGAAGCAGCGCAGCACCGGGGTCGGTCCGGTCGTTGTCGGCGGAACCCTGGGACGGCAGGGCAACTGAGGCAGCGATGGTCAAGGCGCTCTCTCCTGGCGGCGGCGGAACGGCGAGGGGCGCCGGGCCGCTTATGGGCGCAGGGGAGCAGAGCACGCCGAACCTCATCGGTGGCGCGCGAAGACCCCCCGGCCCACCCGCGAGGCCCGGACGTACTGCGGTGCTGCATGGCATCTGCGGGGAAGCCGTGTGGCACACCGTCGGCAGGTCATCGGACTCGCGGGCTCATGACTGAGTCGCCCGCTCACCGCTGCGGGGCAGTCCCGGACTCCCACCGGGTTCCCCTACGCGACAGCGAGAGCGAGCATACATGTTGTGGCGGTCTGACGATGCGACACCAGATGTAGTGCCGCATGTCGTGATCGGACGATCGCTGGGAGAGAAGGGGTGACCTGAGGACGGGCTTCTCAGAACGTGATCGAATACACCATCAGGTCGATCCCGGGGCGTGGCTCCCAGTCCCGTTCGGGGGTCCGGCGGAAGCCCAGGCGTTCGTAGATCCGGTGCGCGGCCGTCATTGCCGGGCGGGTCGAGAAGGCCATTCCGTCGAGTCCGAGCTCCCGGCTGCGGGCCATCGTGGCGAGGACCAGCGCCTCTCCGACGCCCCGGCCGCGTGCCGCCGCGCAGACCGCGAGCATCCGGATCTCACCCTCGTGGGGCTCGGCGATGTCGGCCCACTCGGTGCCGCCGGCCGCGAAGGTCACGCAGCCGAGGACTCTCCCGTCGGCCGGGTCGACCGCGACGAGGAGTTCCGCCTCTGCCGCGCGTCGACGGGTGTCACGGAGCAGCCGGACGTAGTCGTCGTCGGGTGAGCTGTGTCCGTCCCCGACGAAAGCCTCGACGGTGACGTCACCTGCGGCTTCGAGGTCCTCTTCGCGGGCTCGGCGGATGACGATGTCCATCCGGACAGTGTGCCCGAAGGGATGTTCGAAGCGGGAGTCAGGGTGCCGTGCAGCCGGTCGGCCGTGGCCGGGTCGGCGGGGTAGCGGCCGGGGCGGTGCCAGTTGTCGCGGCCATGACGGCTGTTGCGGTCCAGGTCGCGTCCGACCATCAGCCCGAGCAGGCCGAAGCCGCCGATGGCGCCGAGCAGGGCGAGTGCGCTTTCGAGCGTCGAGGAGGTCATGTCTCCACTCTGGCGATGGAGGAATGACGCGACGAGTGGCAGAAACGACCTATTGCATCGAAATCCTGCCATCCGGCATGCTGTCGGCATGCTGAAGAACGTGGTGGTCGTGGTGCAGGAAGAGGTGCACCCCTTCGAACTGGGCGTTGCCTGCGAGGTGTTCGGGCTCGACCGGAGCGAGCAGGGCCTGCCCGTTTACGACTTCGCGCTCGCGTCGAGCCGGCCGGGGCCGGTCCGGACGCACGCCGGCTTCAGCATCGACGTCCCGCACGGCCCGGAGCGCCTGGCCGAGGCGGACCTGGTGATCACGGCGGCAACCGGTATCGGGGAGGTGTATCCGGCGCCGCTGATCGAGGCGCTGCGGGCGGCCGTCGATCGCGGCGCCAGGGTGCTCTCCATCTGCAGCGGGGCTTTCCTGCTCGGCGCGGCGGGGCTGCTGGACGGCCGCAGCTGCACGACGCACTGGCGGTACACGGGGCTGCTCGCCGAGCGCTTCCCGCTCACCCGGGTCGAGCCGGACGTGCTCTACGTGGACGAGGACCCGGTGCTCACCTCGGCCGGTACGGCCGCCGGGATCGACGCCTGCCTGCACCTCGTCCGCAAGCTGCAGGGCGCCGAGGTGGCCCGGGGGATCGCCCGTCGGATGGTGGTCGCGCCACACCGGGAGGGCGGCCAGGCGCAGTTCATCGCCCGGCCGCTGCCGGTGGACGACGGGGACTCGCTCGGCGGCCTGCTCGACTGGCTGCGTCGCCACCTCGACCAGGAACTGACCGTCGAACAGCTCGCCGCCCGCGCACACATGTCCCCGCGTACCTTCGCCCGGCGCTTCCAGCAGGAGACCGGCACCACCCCGCACCGCTGGCTCACCAACCAGCGTGTCCTGCTCGCCCAGCGCCTGCTGGAAGGCACGAACGAACCGATCGACGCCGTCGCGGCGCGGTGCGGCTTCGGCAACGCAGCGACCCTGCGGCACCACTTCGGCCGCTGGCTGGGCACCACGCCGCAGGCCTACCGGCGAACCTTTGCCGGAGCGTGAAGCGAGGGGCGCGGGGAACTGCGCTGCCGGCCATGCACCTCCGTAGAGGGCTGGTCGCGCAGTTCCCCGCGCCCCTGCGGTGCATGGCTGAGCTAGGAGATCTGGGTGAGCTGCCAGCGTTGGTAGGCCGCGCCGTTGGCGGTGGACTGGACGATCGGGGTGGTGTCCGCCGCCGAGCCGCCGTTGCCGACGGTGAGGAGCTTGCCCGAGTGCTGGGCGGTGAGGGTGAAGCCGCCGGCCGCCGCAGGCTGGAGGAGCCAGGTCTGGTTGGCGTTGCCGCTGCAGGTCCACTGGATCACCTGGGCGTTGTCGGCCGTCGACGAGCCGGTGACGTCGAGGCAGAGCCCGCTCTTCACCGAGACCAGCCGGTACGCCCCGCCACCCGCGTCCTGGAACGTCCACTGCTGGTTGGTGCCGCCGGTGGTCCGGTACTCGATCACCGAGGCGCCCGCCGCCGTCGAGCCCCCGTTGACGTCGGCCGCGCTGCCGCTGGACGCGGCGGTGAGCACGTACGTGTGCCCGGCGGGCCCGCTGCCCGGCGGGTACGCCTCGACCTCCCAGAGCGAGTAGCCGTACGTCGTCGCCCGCTGCGTCAGGTAGACCCGCAGGTACCGCCCGGAGGCCGTGACGGCCAGGTCCTGCACGCCGCCCGTCCCGCCGGTGGTCGAGTACGCCGTGGTCCAGGAGGCGCCGTCGTCCGAGAACTGGATCTGGAACGCCTTCGCGTACGCGGCCTCCCAGCTGAGCTTGACCCTCCCCACCTGCTGCGTGCTGCCCAGATCGATCTGCAGCCACTGCGGGTCGCTGTACGCGCTCGACCAGCGAGTGCCGTAACTCCCGTCCACCGCACCGCTCGCCGGGAAGGACGCGGTCTCGACGCTCGAAGCGGTGACCGGCTTGCCCAGCGCCAGATCACCCGCCGCGGTGTCCGCCGGCAGGCCGGGCGCCCGGCCGATCGCGGCGACGACGGTCTGGAACTCGGCGTACGTGCTCACCGCCTTCGGTGATCCCCAGGTCTGCTGGGCCAGGGCCCGCAGCGGGGTGAGGATGCCGGCCGCGGTCTGCTGCTCGGTCTCGGCGCCCGGGTTGTCGCACCAGACGTGCAGTGCGGAGCCCCGGTTGCGGGAGGGGTCGGTGAGGGTGGCGCCGCCCTGGAAGATGCCGGGGTTCCAACTCTCGTACATGTACCGGGTGTCGGGCTTGGCGCCGCCGTAGACGTAGTAGGTCGGCGTCCAGCTGGAGTTCATCACGGTGTGCCCGGCGGCCGTCAACTGCTGGGGGGTGAGGCCGTAGTTGTACCAGTAGTCGACGGTGATGTCGGCGTTGGGAGTGATCGTGCCGTCGCCCGACTTGATGCCGTCGTTCCACATCCGCATGGTCTTCCCGCCGTCCCTGACCAGGCCGTCCGCCCAGTTCACGAAGCCGTAGAAGACGTCCTTGGCGGTGGCGTTGGCGCCGTAGTGGGAGCGGGCGTAGGTCAGCAGCTGCGGGTAGCTGCTGTAGTCCGTGACGTACTCGTCGGCGCCCAGGTGCCAGTAGGCGGCGGGGAAGAGCGGCAGGTACTCGTTGATCAGGTCCTGGATCAGGGTGTACGAGGCCGGGTTGGCCAGGTCGATGAACTCGTTGCTCGCCGTACCCGCCTTGTTGACCAGCCGCAGCTCGGGGTGGGCCGCCAGCACGGCGTTCATGTGCCCGGGCATGTCGATCTCGGGGACGACGGTGACGTGGTACCGCGCGCCGAGTGCGATCAGGTCGGTGATCTCCTGCTTGCTGTAGTGCTGGGCGGAGGTGACCTCCGGGTGGGTGCTGCTCTCCAGGCGGAAGCCGAAGGTGTCGGAGAGGTGCAGGTGCAGGTAGTTCATCTTGGCGTACGCCAGGTCCTTGATCTGCTGCTGCAGCCACGGGACGGTGAAGTACTTCCGCCCGGCGTCGACCATCAGGCCGCGCTCGGGGTACGCCGACCAGTCCTGCGCGGTGCCGGCCGGGATCGTCCTGGACTGCCGGAGCAGCTGCAGCACCGTACGGGTGCCGTAGAACGCGCCCGCATCGCCCGCCGCCCGCACGGTGACGGCCTGGCCGACCGTCAGGGAGTAGGCGTCCGGGCGGGTGTCGGCCGAGCCGAGGGTGAGGAAGAGGTCGCCGGGCTGCGGAGCGGCGGCGGTGGTCCGGCCGACCGTCGTGCCGGTCAGCTGGGTCAGGTCGTCGGCGAACACCTGGCCGGTGACGTCGAGTTGTCCGGCGTATGCACTGTCGACCACGACCCGCGAGCCGCCGGCGAAGGTGTACGAGCCGGTGCCGGCCGTCCACTGCTGGAGGGCGGGGACGGTGTGCGGCGCGGTGGCGGCGGCGGTGGCTGCTCCGGCCTGGGCGGGCAGCAGGAAGAGGGCCGGTAAGGCCAGGAAGAGCAGGAAGGAGGGAAGGCGCGAGAGTGCCACGGTGACGGCTCCTGGAGGTGAGGGCCCGGACAGTCTGGTGCGCACCCAGTGGAGCGGAGAATGCGCGTTTGTGTCAATGGACATGCAAGACTGCGCAGAATTGTGCATCAGGACTGGTGCGTCTGCGGAGTGTCGCCACGGTGATCCGACACGACGTCCATCGGGTGGCGGTACGCGGGCGGGAGCGCGCACGAACCTACAGTGCGCCGCATGCTGACCACCGATCAGGCACAGGAGCCCCGCCCGGACGGCCGCCGCGAGGCCGTCACCCTGGCCGACGTCCGTGAGCGCGTCTGCAAACGGCGTGACGCCTGGTGGACGGTGCTGCTGGTCGACCCGACGGCGGTCAGGCTGGTTCGCTGGACGGCCAACCGCACCCGGGTCACCCCCGACCAGGTCACCTGGGCCGCTCTGCTGCTCGGGCTGGGCGCGGCCGGCTGCTTCGCGCAGGGCCGGCCGGGCTGGCTGGCGGCCGGCGCGCTGCTGTACCACCTGAGCTTCGTGCTGGACTGCGTGGACGGCAAGCTGGCCCGGCTCCAGGGGCGTGGCACGCTCTTCGGCGGCTGGCTCGACTTCGTCCTGGACCGGGTCAGGGTGGCGTGCTGTGCGGTCGCCCTGATGGGCGGCCAGTGGCTGCTGCACGGCCAGGCGCGCTACCTGCTGCTGGCGGTGGCCGTGGTCTTCCTCGACATGTTCCGCTACCTCAACGTGCTGAAGGTGGGCCAGATCCGCGCCGGGATGCGCCAGCGGATCGCCGACCGCACGGCCGTCCGGCAGACCTCCGCTGCCGGTGGGGCCGCCGCGCCCGGCCGGGTCGCCGCCGTCGAGGACCTGCACCGGAGCTTCGAGCGGCGCTTCCCCTGGTACGCGGACTTCCGCGGCCACCTGCTGCGCCACCGGATCCGCCCGCACCTGGTCAGCGGTATCGAGTTCCAGATGGCCGTGTTCATCGTCGGCCCGGTGCTCGGGCGGATCGCGTCGGCCGCGCTGGTCGCGGGGGCGGGGCTGATCGCCTTCGAAGCGGCCGTCGTCTACAAACTCCTGCTCTCCACCCGTGACTTCGAGCAGACGATCGGGCGGCTGCCCGCGGCCCGCTCCAGCGTCAACGCAGGGGCCGGGAGGGCGCGCCGGTGGCGAGACGGAGAAGCGACGAGCGACGAAGGAGCGCCGGAGCGCCGGGTGTCGCCGCCGGGTCCGAGCGCCCGGAGGCCCGGGACGGACGCCCGGAGGCCCGGGACGGACGCCGGCGCAGGGCGAACCGCGACTGCGGACTGACCAGGGCGAGACCGTTCGGGACGGGCCGCTCACTGCCGCCGGACGGCGCGTTGACGATCGCCATCGTGCCCGGTGAGGTGCGGGCCAGCATCTCCGTCGAGCCGCCGCCGTCGAGCATGACGGCGTTCCTGGCGCCCAGGCGCTGCAGCAGCCGGGCGGTCTCCGCGATGGTCAGTCCGGCCGAGCCGGCGGACCTGCCGTCCACCGTCAGCAGCCACAGCCGGCGCCCCGAGGCGTCCCAGGCGAGTGCCGTCCGGGGCTCGCGGATCTCGTACCGGTGGGTGCGGGGGAAGGCCGGGACCCGGCCCTTGCGCAGGAGGGTGCCCCGGTAGCCGATGGCCAGGTCCCACGGCGTGCCGCCGTCGCCGTCCTGGCCGGCGCGGAAGGCGACCGGCGCACCCGGGGGGACGGCGGAGAGAGCCCGTGCGGCCCGCCCGACCGCGACCAGGACGAAGCCGTCCCCGGGCACCGGGCGGCCGTCGGCACCCTCGCGGACGTCCACCGCCCGCCCGCCCGAGACGGTCAGCTGGCGCACCGGACCACGGGCGCGGACGGGCCGGGGCGCGCCACCCCAGTCGGGGGTGAAGACCGTGAGGCCGGGGCGCAGCGAGCGGCAGTTGAGGCACCCCAGCGGGTACGGGGTCCCGCCGACCGACACCGCCCCTGCGAGCCGGACCAGCCCCCTGCGCAGCAGCCCGTCCCGGTCGGTGCCGACGGCGCGGACCGGCTCGGCGGAGGCCTTGAGCACCTGTCCGTCCCGGATCACCGGGCCGAGCGGCACGCCAGTGCCGTGGATGTCGAAGAAGTCGCCGTTCACCGCGGCCAGGGCGGCCGGCCCCGCACCGTCGGCCAGCGCCGACAGCGACTCCCGCTCGGAGAGCCTGCCGCCCAGCGAGGTGAGCCGCGCGGGGCCCAGGGCGGCCTCGGTGAGCTGGTAGCGCAGGGACTGCCGAGGGACGTCCGCCACGGTCAGCCGGGCCCCGGCGGGCAGCCCGTAATGCTCGGTGCGGGCCTGCCCGGTCAGGTCGGGGACGGCGGCCGGGAGCAGCAGCACCGCGCCCGCCAGGGCCGCGCCGACCCGGCGGCCGGCCCGGCCGGTCAGCCGAGGTCGGAGAGCAGGCACGAACCGTCCAACGACCCGCGAGGGTACGAGGTCACGGCCGTCAGGCGGCCAGGTGGCCGACCTCGTTCCAGTGCTCGGGGCGCAGCCGTCCGTCCTGCGAACGCCACAGGCTGGCCGAGCAGTTGCGCACCGGGTCCAGCCCGAGCAGCTGCTGCTCGGGGAGCCGGTCCAGGACGTAACGGAGCATCAGGACGGTGCAGTCGTGCGCCACCAGCAGCACCGGCCGCCCGGCCTCCTCCTCGCAGATGTCGCGCAGGCAGCTGCGCACCCGCAGGGCCACGTCCAGGACGGACTCGCCGCCCGGCGGCCGGTAGTACAGCTCGCCCATCTTCCGCCGCCGGGCCGCCTCGGCCGGGTGCTCCTTGTCGATCGCGGCCGCGGTCAGCATCTCCAGGATGCCGAGCTCTCTGTCCCGCAGCCGCTCGTCGAGGCGGACCTGGAGCCCGACCGGCACCGCGCCGAGCCCGGAGGCCTGGGCGAGCGCGATCCGGGCGGTCTCGGTGGTGCGGACGTACGGGGAGCACCAGACGCTGCGCGGGCGGTCGGCGGGCGGCAGCTCGGCCCACCAGCGTCCGAGTGCCTGGGCCTGCGCCTGGCCGTGCAGCGAGAGCGGTATGTCGGCGTCGCGGCTGGTGATCGGGACGGTCAGCGCGCCGGTCTCGGCCGCGAGCTGGAACTCGACGTTGGCGATGCTCTCGCCGTGCCGGGTGGCGATCAGGACGGACGGCAGCCGGAGGCCGGCCTTCGTCGTGCGGTGTCCGTTGAGCGTGCTGCTGAGTTCTGCCATGGCCGCTTCTCCCCGTGACGTCGTCGTTTCCTCGGCCGGCCGTCATTCAAATGATCGCGCCGTCACCCCAGTGTTGTCCGGGGTGACGGCGCGATCACAGGGCGCACGCGGGAGGTCCGAGTGCGCCCGTCGGCTCAGTGTGCGACTGCGGGCTCCGGAGCCTTCGCCAGGGCGGGTTCACCGGCCTCCGCGGTGTAGTCCGCCTTGCTGGTCTCGTCGACGCCCTCAGGGGCCTTGACGGCCCGCAGAACCAGCGTCAGGACGACGGCGACGGTCAGGTTGAGCACGAAGGCGGTGAGGCCGATGTACCCGATCTCGCCGATGCCCGGGATCTCCGCCGAGCTGCCGCCGAAGTGCTTGGTGGCGGGGGAGGAGACGCCGTACGCCTTCCAGGTGCCGTACGCCATGCCGACCGCCCAGCCCGCGAGCAGCGCCCAGCGGTGGAACCAGCGGGTGAAGAGCCCGCCGACGATCGACACGAAGGTCTGCAGGATCCACAGGCCGCCGAGCAGCTGCAGGTTGATCGCGAACTGCTTGTCCATCACCAGCACGAAGGCCAGCGCGCCGACCTTCACCAGCAGCGAGGCGATCTTGGCGACCTTGGTCTCCTGGGCGGCGGTCGCGTCCGGCTTGATGAAGTCCTTGTAGACGTTGCGGGTGAACAGGTTGGCCGCCGCGATCGACATGATCGCGGCCGGTACCAGGGCACCGATCCCGATCGCGGCGAAGGCGACGCCGGTGAACCAGTCGGGGAACATGTTCTCGAACAGCTGCGGCACGGCCAGCTGGTTGTTGTAGCCCTTCACGCCCTTGCCGACGCCCGCCGCGATGGCCATGAAGCCGAGCAGCGCCAGCAGGCCCAGCATCAGCGAGTACGCCGGCATGATCGCCATGTTCCGGCGCACCGTGTTGCGGGACTTGGAGGCGAGCACACCCGTCACCGAGTGCGGGTACATGAACAGCGCCAGCGCCGAGCCGAAGGCCAGCGTGGCGTACGTCCACTGGGCCTTCTCCGGCGAGACCAGCGCGCCGACGGGCTTGCCGGTCGCCGGGTTGACGGTGCTGAACTTCTGCGCCGCGGTGTCGAAGATGTGCCCGTAGCCGCCGAGGCGCATCGGGATGTAGATCACCGCGACGATGATCACGATGTACACCAGGGTGTCCTTGACGAACGCGATCAGCGCCGGCGCCCGCAGACCCGAGGAGTACGTGTACGCGGCGAGCACCGCGAAGGCCAGGAAGAGCGGCAGGTCCTTGACGAACCAGTTGCTGTCCGCGCCGCCGCCGACGCCCAGCACGTCCAGCACCGCCTGGATGCCGACCAGCTGCAGCGCGATGTACGGCATGGTGGCCAGGATGCCGGTCAGCGCCACCACCAGCGACAGCGACTTGGAGCCGTACCGCCCGCGCACGAAGTCGGCCGGGGTGACGTACCCGTGCACCCGGGACACCGACCACAGCCGCGGCAGGAAGAGGAAGACCAGCGGGTACGCGATGATCGTGTACGGCACCGCGAAGAAGCCCGCCGCACCCGCGCCGTAGATCACGGCGGGGACGGCGATGAAGGTGTACGCGGTGTAGAGGTCGCCGCCGAGCAGGAACCAGGTGACCCAGGTGCCGAAGCTCCGGCCGCCCAGGCCCCACTCGTCCAGGTGGAGGGCGTTGTCCGCCCGGCGCCAGCGCGAGGCGAGGAAGCCCATCACGGTGACCAGGACGAAGAACAGCAGGAAGACCGTCAGAGCGGTGACGTTGACGCCGGTGTGGTTCATGCCCGACCACCGGCCTGGGCGGCGGCCTTGCGGGCCTTCTCGTCCCGGTTGATCAACAGGTACGCGGCGACCGTGAACACGGCCGACGCCGGCACCCAGAGCAGCTGGTACCAGTAGAAGAAGGGCATCCCGCCGAGCTCGGGGGTCGCCTTCGCGTACGAGGAGACCCAGAGCATCGCGACGATCGGCACGAGGAGGCTGAGCCCGGCCAGGACCCGTTCCGGAGTCACCGCCGGGATCGGGCTGGGCTCAACGGCCTCGGGCAGGGGGACTTCTGACGACATGTTGCGGCTCCGGCTGATGAGGGCTCACCTCGTCGGCGCCGCAACGCGCGGACCTGGGCCCGTGCGTCCGCCGAGCAGCACCCCTGGTGATCGGCAGTCAGTACGGCTGCGAAATTTAGGGCACGGAGTGACCTGTGTCACTAGGTACGGCGGAACTTCCCGGATACCGGACGCTTCTGCGTCAGGCCGGGCGCTGCAGGCGGGTGATGAACTTGTACCGGTCGCCGCGGTAGATCGAGCGCACCCACTCCACCGGATGGCCCTCCGCGTCGAAGGAGTGCCGGGAGAGCTGCAGCATCGGCAGGCCGAGGTCGGAGCCGAGCAGGCCGGCCTCACGCGGGTTGGCCAGGGTGGTCTCGATGGTCTCCTCGGCCTCGGCCACGGTGACCCCGTACACCTCGCGCAGCGCGGTGTAGAGCGAGTTGTGCTTGACCAGGTTGCGGCGCAGGGCGGGGAAGCGCTTGGCCGAGAGGTGGGCCACCTCGATCGCCATCGGGTCGCCGTTGGCCAGGCGCAGGCGCTCGATCCGCAGCACCCGGCCGCCGGGCTTGATGTCCAGCAGCGGGGCCAGCCGGTCGTCGGCGGTGATGTAGCCGACCTCGATCAGCCGGGAGGTCGGCTCCAGGCCCTGGGCGCGCATGTCCTCGGTGTAGGAGGTGAGCTGCAGGGCCTGGGCGACCTTGGGCTTGGCCACGAAGGTGCCCTTGCCCTGGATGCGCTCCAGCCGGCCCTCGACCACCAGCTCCTGCAGGGCCTGCCGGACGGTGGTGCGAGAGGTGTCGAACTGGGCGGCCAGCGCCCGCTCGGGCGGCACCGGGGTGCCGGCCGGCTGGGTCTCGGTGAGCTGCAGCAGGTGGCGCTTGAGGCCGTAGTACTTGGGGACCCGAGCGGCCGCGCCCGTGGCCGTCCCGGCCTGTGCCGGCACCGTGGTGCCCTCAGGGATGGCCGCCGTGCCCCTGTCGCCGCTCATGGCCGCTCTCACTCCTCGCCCTGCAGCCGTCACCGGCTCCTCCGTCTATGTATCGCACATGGTTGCACGCGGAAGCCCGAAGATGTGAGCTCCCGCCGGGACAGGACCTGAGACCGTACGCTCAGCCGCTCTTGGCGGCGCTCAGCGCGAGCCCGGCCAGGGCCTCGGCGGCGGCGACGCCGCAGACCCGGGCGCCGCCGTGGGTCGCCAGTACCGTCACGCCGCGCGAGCGGAAGGTCTCGGCGAGTCCGTACGCCGTGCCGATCTCCACCACCACCGCGTCCGGGCGGGCCTCGACCAGGGCGAGCGCGGCCCGCTTCATCCACTGGTGCCGGTGCACGTCGCGCACCACGATCACCAGCGGACGGCCCACGGCGGCGCCCAGGACCGGGGCGACGTCGACCTCGGCTCCCTCGGCGGCGACGGCCACGTGGAGCAGGCCGGAGCCCTCGAGCCGGGTGGCGGGAGCGCCGATCCGGGTCCGGGTGGTGCCGGGGACCAGCTCCGAGAGCGGCCCGGCCACACCCCACGGGGTCTCGTCGCCGACCGCGATGTTGGCGCCGGGGGAGAACTCGACCACGTGCGGCACGCCCCGGACCGGGCGGAGCTCGCCGTGGATCCGCAGCGCCCGGCGGGCCGCGGTGAGGCCGATCCCGACCTCGCCGTGCGCCCCCACCTGGGCCTGCCGTACGCCCGCCGACCAGCGGGCCACCGCGCGGTTCCGCTCGGCGGCCCGGTGCAGCCGCTCGGCGGAGAGCCGGCCCTCGCGGACGGCCCAGATCAGCGCGTCGCGCAGGTAGAGGAAGGCCGCCTCGTCCTGCAGTCCGCCGCCGACGCAGATGGTGTCCGCGCCGGCCGCGATCGCCTTGACGGCCCCGGCGGCGACGCCGTGGGTGCCGGAGATCGCGCCCATCTCGATGCCGTCGGTGACGATCAGGCCCTGGAAGCCGAGCTCCTCGCGGAGCAGCCCGGTCAGGATGGCCGGCGACATGGTGGCGGGCAGCTGGTCGTCGTACGCGGGGAACAGGATGTGCGCCGTCATGATCGTCTTCACCCCGGCCGCGATGGCGGCCCGGAACGGCTTCAGGTGCTCCTGGAACTGGTCCGGGGTCAGGTCGATCCTGGGCAGCCCGAGGTGCGAGTCGCCGGCGGTGTCCCCGTGGCCGGGGAAGTGCTTGGCGCAGGCGGCGACGCCGGCGGACTGCAGGCCGCGCACGTACGCGGCGGTGTGCCGGGCGGCCAGCTCGCCGTCGCCGCCGAAGGAGCGGACCCCGATGACCGGGTTGTCCGGGTTGGAGTTGACGTCCGCGTCCGGCGCGTAGTCGAGGTTGATCCCGACGGTGGAGAGGTCGAAGCCGATCGAGCGGGCCACCCGCTCGGTGAGGTCGGTGTCGTCGACCTCGCCGAGTGCGAAGTTGCCCGGGTACGAGGAGCCGCTGGTGACCTCCAGGCGGGTGACGTCGCCGCCCTCCTCGTCGGTGGCGACCAGCAGGTCGGGGTTGAGCGCGTACATCTCGGCTGTGAGCTGCGCGACCTGCTGCGGGGTACGGATGTTGCGGCCGAACAGGGCGACCCCGCCGAGCTCGCCCGAGCCGAGTCTCCTGCGCAGCCAGTCGGGGGCGGTGAGCCCGGCGAAGCCCGGCTGGAGGACAGCTCCGGCGTCGCTGAGGAGTTCGACGCTTTCCGTACCGGGAATCGCCATGGTTCCTTCCCTGGGGGGTGGGGGTGCTGGACCTGCGGGTGGGTGGGACTAGCCCTTGACCGCACCGGCGGTGAGACCCGCCGACAGCTTCTTCTGGAAGATCACGAACAGGATGATCACGGGGAGCGACACCAGCAGCGCGCCGGCCATCTGGGCGCCGAAGTCGGCGCCGCGGGTCGGGGTGGTGGAGTAGAACGTCAGCCAGATCATCGAGGTCTGCTTGCCGCCGCTGCTGAGCAGCGTGTTGGCGACGATGAACTCGTTCCAGGCCTGGATCCAGCTGTAGACGCCGGTGGTGATCAGGCCGGGCAGGGTCAGCGGGAGGATCACCCGGAAGAAGGCGCCCCACTTGGTGCACCCGTCGACCATCGCGGCCTCGTCCAGCTCGGCCGGGATGTTGACGATGAAGGAGCGCAGCGTCCAGATCACGTACGGGATGGTGAAGACCAGGTAGGCCAGCACCACACCGAAGATCGTGCCGGTCATGTCGGCGGTCTTCATCACGATGAAGAGCGGGATGATGATCGCCAGCAGCGGCACCATCTGGATGACCAGCATCGTGACGATGAAGAAGTTCCGGCCGCGGAAGTTGAAGCGGGCCACCGCGACGGCGGCCAGGAAGCCGACCACCAGGCCGAGCAGCACCGAGCCGATGGTGATCAGCAGGGTGTTCTGCAGACCGGGCAGGAACGCCGGGTCGTCGAAGATGGTCTTGTAGCTCTCAAAGGAGAACGTGCTCGGCCAGAAGGTCGGATCCTTGGCGATCAGGTCCTTGTTCGTCTTGAACGTGGTGATGATCATCCAGTAGATCGGGAAGCCCATCACCGCGGCGAAGCCCAGCGCGATGGTGTTCCAGACCCAGGTCATCGCCCGGCTCTGGCCGGTCGTCCGGACCTTCTGCCGGACCTTGGGGGCCGCGAGCGGGGTCACGGTCTCTGCGTGCACGTCGGTGGCAGCCATCAGTCCTGGGCTCCGATCTTGATGACCTGGCGGATGTAGAAGACGAGCACCGCCAGCATGAGCAGGATCATCGCGATCGAGATCACCGAGCTGTCGCTGTAGTGCGAGGAGACGATGCCCTTCTCGTACAGGTAGATCCCGATGTTCCAGTAGCCGGGCTCGGGGGAGCTGTTGCGCAGCGAGAAGATCTGCGCGAAGACCTGGAAGTCCCAGATGAAGCTCAGCGAGGCGGAGACCAGCAGGAAGGGCTTGATGACCGGGACGACCACGTGCCGGAAGCTCTGGAGGGCGTTGGCGCCGTCGAGCTTGGAGGCCTCGATCAGTTCCTTCGGCACCTGGGTCAGCGCGGCGTGCAGGCCGATCACCAGGAAGGGCAGCGCGCCCCAGATGATGACGGCGGCGGAGACCACGTAGAGGCCGACGGTGGGGTCGGCGAACCAGTCGTAGTTCTTCGTCTCGCTGGTGCCGCCGAAGAGGTAGCCGATGTAGTCGATCACCCCGCCCTTGCTCGCGAAGAGCCACTTGAAGATCGTGCCGGTGACGATCGCGGGGATCGCCCAGACGAACATCAGCACGGTGATGACGGTGACCTTGGCCCAGGGGGAGACCCGGTTCAGCAGCAGCGCGAAGAGCATGCCCAGCACCATCGACAGCACCACGAGCTCGACGGTGAAGTAGACGCTGCGGAGCACGACCTCCCAGAACTGGTCGTCCGACAGCACCTTGGTGTAACCGTCGAGGCCGATGTACCTGGACAGGCTCGGGTTGACCAGTTGGGCGTATCTGTTGACGTTCTGGAACGACAGGTCGAACAGCGAGTAGAGCGGGTACGCCATGACGCCGATCAGAGCGGCCACGGCCGGGAGGATCATGACGTACGGAATGTAGTGGCCGCCGGCGAAGAAGCCGCGGCGCCGCTTCGGCGCGGCGGCGGGGGCGGGGGCGACCGCCTCGGCCTCTACCAACGTTTCGTTGCTGGTCACACTCATCAGGGTCCTTCCCGGGCCCGCGGAACTGGTCGGTAACTGACCGGCGCGCGGGTGGGCAGTTCGCGACCTCGCGAACTGCCCACCCCCTTGCGCTCAGTGCTGGCAGGCCGGGGAGGTGCCCCAGGGGCGCCGGGAGGGCCTGCGGTCAGCCGGTTCAGCCGTTCAGGTCCTTGACGATCGTGTCCTGGACCTTCTTGAGCTCGGCGGCCGGGTCGCCACCGGCGGCGATCGCACCGAAGGCGGTCTTCAGCGCGGTCTCGTCGGCGCCGGACCACAGCGGCGAGTTCGGGATGAACCAGGTCTGGCCCTCGGCGGCGTCACCGGCGGCCTTGTTCGCCGGAGCGGCGGCCTTGTAGGCGGCGACCAGGGTCTTGTTGTTCGGGATCGCGAACTTGGCGAGCTCGGTCTGCTGCTTGGTGTTGGTGTAGATCTGCAGGAAGGTCGCGCCCAGGCCCGGGTTGGCGGCCTTGGCCGGCACGGCCAGGTCGGAGCCGCCGAGGAATGCCGGGGTCGGCGAGCCGGCCGCGGTGCCCGGGAGGGCGATGGTGGCGAGCTTGTCGGCGAGCTTCGGGTCACCGGTCTTCGGGTCGATGACGGAGCCGAGCTCCCAGCCCGCACCCACGATGGCGGCGATGTTGCCCTTGGCCATCAGGGCGTCCTGGGTGGCCTCGTCGGTGGTGGTGCCACCGGTCGAGTACTTCTTCTGCAGGTCGTTCCAGGTCTTGATGCCCTCGACGAACTTCGGGTCGGTCAGGGTGCCGGCCCACTTGTCGCCGTCCTTCTTGGCGACGATGTTCTTGACGCCGAAGGTGCCGGCGCCGAAGGAGGCGGCGGTGTACCAGTTCTGGCCCGGGAGGTAGAGGGCGGAGAAGCCGGGGGTGCTCGCGTTGGCGGCCTTGACCTTGTCCAGCGCGGCCGTCAGCTCGGCCAGGGTGGTCGGCGCGGCGGTGACGCCGGCGGCGGCGAACAGGTCCTTGCGGTAGATCAGGACGCGGGCACCGGCGTAGTACGGGACGGCGTAGGTCTTGGTGCCGTCACCGCTCTGGCCGGAGGCGGCCAGCGAGTCCAGCCACTTGTCCGAGTTGTCGAACTGGCCCTTGACGCCGGTCAGGTCGACGAAGGAGCCGGCCTCGATGTACTTGGCGGTCTGGGTGTTTCCGGCCTCGATGAGGTCGGGGGCGTTGCCGGAGAGCAGCGCGGTGTCGAGCTTGGTGGTGTAGTTGGTCCAGGTCTGCCACTCGATCTTCAGGGTGGCGCCGGTCTCCTCCTCGAACTGCTTCTTGGCAGCGTCGACGACGGACGGCCAGCCCTTCTGGGCGTCGTCCATCAGCCAGACGGTGACGGTCTTGCCCTTGCCGTCCTTGCTCAGCGTCGCCTGCTTGGCGTCACCGGAAGAGCCGGACGAAGAGCAGGCCGAGGCGACGAGCACGGTGGCAATGGCGGCCACGGCTGCGATCTTGCGGTTCAAACCATCCTCCAGAGGGATGAGCAAGGGATGGCACCGGGCTGTTGGGCCAGAGCCCTGAGCGTCGTTGTGCCTGGGGGGATTTCACCGGATACCGCGGTTGCGTACTTGGGGGGGTGACGCTGCAACCCGCTTGTCGGCGTAGACCATTGGTTTAGACCAACGGGTGGAGATTGGCATGGACCAATGAAGAGCGTCAAGGGTTCGTCGGCGGTCTGCACAAGCCGTTATCAACGCTTGACACGACCGTGGTTGGACTGGACCAAGGTCGGGGGCAAATGCGGGCAGTACGGGCGTAATCGGACACGTCCCGGTCCTGGAGGGTGGAGGCCTAACGGTTCCTCAAGCCGACCTGAAAGGAGCCTTAAGCAACGGGTGTACAACGACTGGCGGCTGCGGCCCGTAGGTGCGTTGACAGCAGAATTGGTCTGGTCCAGGCTCCAGCAATCTGGTCTGTACCACTGTGCAGGCCGCTCCTGCTCCCCCGGAGGATTGCGTGAAGCGTCAGCTCATGGCCGCGTTCGGCGTCACCGCGCTGCTGGTCTCCGTGGCGGGGTGCGGGGCAGGCGGTACGGCGGCCAAGGGCGGCCCGACCACCACCGACCCCAAGGCCGTGAGCGGCATGGTCACGGTCTGGCTGATGAACGAGGCCCAGGGCAGCTGGCCCGAGCTGGTCCAGCAGGTCAACGACGAGTTCGCCGCCAAGTACCCGAACGTCGACCTGAAGCTCAGCTACCAGACCTGGGCGGACAAGATCGCCAAGCTGGACGCCGCGCTCAAGGAGAACAACGCCCCCGACGTGGTCGAGCTCGGCAACACCGAGACGATGAAGTACATCCTCAACGGCTCGCTCGCGCCGGTCGAGAAGTCGACCTTCGAGAACTCCGACACCTGGATCCGCGGTCTGGTCAACACCTGTACCTACCAGGACAAGCTGTTCTGCGTGCCGTACTACGCGGGCGCCCGGGTCGGCCTCTACAACTCGGCGATGTTCCAGGAGGCCACCGGCAGTGCCGACTTCCCCAGGACCGAGGACGAGCTGCGCGCGGTGCTCGACAAGGTCCAGGCGAAGCACAAGGGCGAGAAGAACTTCTCCGCGCTCTACCTGCCCGGCCCGTACTGGTACGCGGCGATGTCCTACGTGGCCGCGTACGGCGGCGCGATCGCCCGCTTCGACAGCGCGGGCACCTGGCACGGCACCCTGCACGACGGCAAGTCCCAGCAGGGCATCGAGCACTTCGTCGAGCTGGTGAAGACGTACAACCACGGTGACCTGACGGTCAACGAGCTCAACCAGGCGGCTGTCCTCGGCAAGCAGAAGGCCGCGGTGCTGTACGGCAACGGCTGGGAGGTCGGCACCGCCCTCGCCCCGGTCTCCGGAGACCCCAGACTCAAGGACGCCCTCAAGGTGGTCGGCATGCCGGGCCCGAACGGCAAGCCGCTGCCGTCCTTCATCGGCGGCTCCGACCTCGCCGTCACCGCCAAGTCGCAGTCGGCCGAGGCGGCCAAGGACTGGATCCGGATGTTCACCAGCGCCAAGTCGGAGCAGATCCTGGCCGACAAGGACACCCTGCCGAACAACCTCACTCAGCTGAGCCCGCTCAAGTTCAAGCCGGCCACCGCGGCCGCCGCCAACGCCGTACCGGACGCCTGGTTCACGCCGCTGGCGCCCGGCTGGGGAGCGGTCGAGAAGCAGAACGTGCTGGTCAACATGCTGAACGACATCCTCAAGGGCAAGTCGGTCGACGCTGCCACCAGGGACGCCGACGCCCAGATCGACCAGCTGATCAACAATCCGTCGTGATCCTGGGCACGGTGCGCCGGGTGTGCTCCGGCGATCCGGCCCCCGTAGGATCGTCGGAGGAAACACCGCAGCGAGTGTGCGGACTCGCCGCCGTAGAGGTCCCCGCCGGGCAGCCGCCCGGGCCGGGGTAGAACCATCTCATCGGAGGCACATTCAGATGTCCGACACGCAGACCAGCTCCGTACCGGGCCGGATCATGGCGGCGGAGATGGCCGAGCAGCCGGCCGTCCTGCAGCGCATCCTCGACGAGGGAGCACCGAGGATCCGCGAGATCGCGGCCGAGATCGCCGTTCGCAAGCCGCGATTCGTGCTGCTCACCGCACGCGGCACCTCCGACAACGCGGCCCTGTACGCGAAGTACCTGATCGAGGTCCTGCTCGGCAAGCCGGCCGGCCTCACCTCGATGTCCACCACCACGGCGTACGGTGCCAAGCCCGACCTCACCGACGTGCTGGTGATCACCGTCAGCCAGTCCGGCGGCTCGCCCGACCTGGTGGCCTCCACCAAGGCGGCCCGCGAGGCCGGCGCGATCACCCTCGCGGTGACCAACAACGCCGACTCGCCGCTGGCCGAGGTCTCCGAGTTCCACATCGACGTGCTGGCCGGCCCGGAGAAGGCGCTGCCGGCCACCAAGACCTACACGGCCGAGCTGCTCGCCCTCTACCTGCTGATCGAGGGCCTGCGCGGGGGCGACGGCTCGGCGGCCAAGGACCTGCCCGAGCTGGCCGCCGGCATCCTGGCCCGCCAGGCCGAGGTGAAGGCCCTGGCGGAGCGCTACCGCTTCGCCCAGCGCCTGGTGCTCACCTCGCGCGGCTACGGCTACCCGACGGCCCGCGAGGCCGCGCTGAAGCTCATGGAGACGACGTACATCCCGGCGTCCCCGTTCTCCGGCGCCGACCTGCTGCACGGCCCGCTGGCCATGGTGGACAACGTCTCCCCGGTCATCGCCATCGTCCCGGACGGCAAGGGCGGCGAGGCCCTGCAGCCCGTGCTGGACCGGCTGCGCGGCCGTGGGGCGGACCTGGTGGTCATCGGCCAGCAGGAGCAGGTGGACGCCGCGTCGGCCGGCTTCGCGCTGCCGGCCGGGGTGCCCGAGGAGGTCCAGCCGATCCTCGAGATCCTCCCGCTGCAGCAGCTCGCGTACGAGGTCACCATCGCCCGCGGCCAGGACCCGGACGCCCCGCGCGCCCTCGCCAAGGTCACCGAGACCCACTGACGCAAGGGGCGCGCTGGACGCAGGCGGGCAACCCAGAAGGGGCGCGGGGAACTGCGCGAAGTCGGAAGGTACGGACCGTAGCCTTCCGCCTCGCGCAGTTCCCCGCGCCCCTTCAGCGGATGCGTGGGTGCGCCCAAACAGCACTACGGGCCACGGCGCCGACACGGGACCCTCAACCCATGCGGCACCGCAGCCCGGAGCTGTCGTCGGGCGCCTTCCCGGGCCGAGAGCTGTGCGGGGCTCTCGGCCGGAAGGCGTCCGACCGAGGAGCTGCCTCGCGCGGTCAGGGCAGTTGCGCGGGGGCCGCTCCTTGGTGCTTCTTCATTGTGGACTAGACCAATCCGGGTTGTCCAGAGGCCTTCGCGGATTGGTCTGGACAACAGCTGGAAGGGGGGCGGAGGGCCTGGTGGGGTTACGCTCGCCATGTGCCCTCGTTGAACGAACTCGTCCGCCGCCACACCACCCTGACCGGTGCCGATGTGGAGTGGCTCCACATGCTGGTCTCGGAGTGGCAGCTGCTCTCCGACCTCTCCTTCGCCGACCTGGTGCTGTGGATCCCCACCTGGGACGGGATCCGGTACGTCTCGGTCGCCCAGATGCGCCCGAACACCGGGCCGACCTCCTACCAGGACGACATGGTCGGCCACCTCGTCCCGCGCGGCCGCCGTCCGCTGCTGGACGCCGCCTTCGACGAGGGCCGGATCGTCCGGGAGGGTGACCCGGAGTGGCGCGAGGAGGTGCCGGTGCGGGTCGAGTCGATCCCCGTCCGGCGCGAGGGCCGGGTGCTCGGCGTGATCGCCCGCAACACCAACCTGCTCACCGTGCGCACGCCGAGCCGGCTGGAGCTCACCTACCTGCAGAGTGCCTCCGACCTGGCCCAGATGATTGCTGCAGGATCGTTTCCCTACCACGGCGTCGAGCAGACCGACATGGACGCCGCGCCCCGGGTCGGCGACGGGCTGATCCGCCTGGACGCGGACGGCATCGTGACCTACGCCAGCCCCAACGCGCTCTCCGCCTACCACCGGTTGGGGCTCACCACGGACCTGGTGGGCAGTCATCTCGGCCGTACCACCGCCGAGTTGGCGCCGCCGTCACGCGGGGCTGTGCACGAGGCGCTGGTCAAGCTGGCCAGCGGCTGGGCCCCCCGGCAGACCGAGGTGGAGGCCCAGGGGGGAGTGGTGACCCTGCGGGCGATCCCGCTCAAGCCCAAGGGCGTGCTCACCGGTTCGCTGGTGCTGGCCCGCGACGTCACCGAGCTGCGCCGGCGTGACCGCGAGCTGATGACCAAGGACGCCACCATCCGGGAGATCCACCACCGGGTGAAGAACAATCTTCAGACCGTGGCCGCACTGTTGCGCCTGCAGTCCCGCCGGATGGACTCGGAGGCCGGCCGGTCCGCGCTGGACGAGGCGGTACGCCGGGTCGGCTCGATCGCCATCGTGCACGAGACGCTCTCGCAGACGCTGGACGAGCAGGTCGCCTTCGACGAGATCGCCGACCGGGTGCTCGCGATGGTGATGGAGCTGTCCCAGGACGGCCGGGTGGCCACCAGGCGCTCCGGCAGCTTCGGCATCCTCTCGGCCGAGGTGGCCACCCCGCTGGCGATGGTGCTCACCGAGCTGCTGCAGAACGCGCTGGAGCACGCCTTCGGCCCGAAGGCCTCGGGAAGCCTGGAGGTCAGCGCACTGCGCGGTCGGGCGCCGGCCACCGGTATGGGCTGGTCGGACACTTGGAACGGCGGCGCCAAGCCGGAGGAGTACCTGCTGATCACCGTGCAGGACGACGGCAAGGGCATGCCGGAGGGCTTCGACCCGCAGCAGGCGGGGAACCTCGGGCTGCAGATCGTCAGGACGCTGGCCACCAATGAGCTGGGCGGCACCTTCGACATGGTCGCGGCACCCGGCGGCGGCACGAAGGTGGTCCTGGAGATCCCGGTGCGATAGAGAAACGAGGCCCTGTCGACCGGGGGGGTGGGTCGACAGGGCCTCTCAACCCGTTCCGGCCGTCGGGGGGAGTCGGCCGGAGCGGGGGCTCTGGGTGGTGCGACGCCCTGCCGTTGTGTTGCACACGGTGAGCGCCCTAGGTCCACGATATTGCTCTAAGTGAACAGTATCAAGTGCCCGGGCCGCTCGGCGTCGACGGAATTCCGCCGGGGCGGGTTCCGTTCTTCGGAAGGCTCCACCTGCGGTACGGAGGAGCCCTTGATCATGGGTTGATCAGGTACTGCTGAGTGTGTGTCAGGCGGTGCGGGCGCGGTTGCGGGCAGCGCGGCGCTTCATCGCACGACGCTCGTCCTCGCTCATACCGCCCCAGACGCCGGCGTCCTGGCCGGTCTCGAGCGCCCACTGCAGGCACTGCTCCATGACGGGACAGCGGCGGCACACGGCCTTGGCTTCCTCGATCTGCAGCAGAGCAGGACCGGTGTTCCCGATCGGGAAGAACAGCTCCGGGTCCTCTTCGCGGCAGACAGCGCGGTGGCGCCAGTCCATGTTCGTCCAACTCCTCCGGTCGGTGGGCTGTGGCCCGGCCGACGCAATCGTGGTGGCTTGTGAATGTGAACGCTTTCACGAATCCCGCAACAGCAAAAGAGACCAAAGGCCCATCGGGCCCGGGTGGTCTGCGCTGGGGTGGGGTTCGGGCTATCAAGGGATGTGTCGCGGTGTCCCGCTTTGCGACGTGTCCCGATCGCCATGTAGAGGTTCGCAAACCTCGGGCCGGGATACAACCCCCTTCGGGTAGGAATTTTTGATTCTTCGGTGTCGCCTACCTCACAGGCCGTACTTCTATGGGGTGAAGGGGGCTTGTGCGTTCGAGAAGAAGGGTCAGACCCCCTTCTGGTCACACAATCACACGCAGTGCCCGCCGAACGCCTGTGAAACTGACGCGACTCCTGTCTCCAAGGTGGTCCCCGTCGACCTGAAACGGGGCCGGTTCCTGTGAAACCAAGGTGAAGTGTCTGACGTCGTGGTAGGAGACGACATGCTTGCCGCTCGGCCCGAGGGGCTCCTTGCCGCCATTCGCAGGCGTGTGCGAGCGCAGAATCTGACGGACCGTTCGAGCCGTGCCGAACGCGGTCATTCGAGTGATGCCGAAGACGTCGAGGTCCGTGTCGAAGGAGGCGGCGGGCGAAGGAAGGACCGGGCGGTTGCCCAGGAAGGTCCACGGTGAGGTGTTGGACGCTATGGCCATCACCAGGCCCGGCACGGCCTCGTGCCCGTTGATCTGCAGGGAGATCGGGCCGTTCTTGCGATGTTCACGCTCAGTGACGTAGTGGCGGAGTGCCTGGTTGATGTAGAGCGCGTGGGTGGATCTCCGGCCGGCTCTGCGCTGCTCCTCGACCCGGCCCACCACGCCGGCGTCGAAGCCCAGGCCCGCGGTGAACGTGAACCAGCGGTCCGGCAGCCCCTCGGACATCGCCTTGCCCAGGCCGATGGCCCGCTCGCGCCCGTGCTCCAGCGCGTCGAGCAGGGCGCCCGTCGCCTCCACCGGGTCGTTCGGCAGGCCGAGCGCGCGGGCGAAGACATTGGTACTGCCACCGGGGACGACCGCCAACCGGGGGACCCGCTCGGAGGGGCCGTGGGCCAGCAGGCCGTTGACGACCTCGTTCACGGTGCCGTCGCCGCCCAGGGCCACCACCAGGTCCACAGCGCCCTCGGAGGCCGCCTGGCGGGCCAGATCACGCGCATGGCCGCGGTACTCGGTGTGTGCGACCTCCATCTTGAGATCGCTGCGCAGGGCGTGGGTGAGCACGTCGCGGGTGCGTCCACTGGTGGTGGTCGCCTTCGGGTTCACGACCAGGAGAGCGCGCATGGCGTCAGCCTACGGGTCGGTACGGGAGGACCGGCGGTTACCCTGCTGGAGTGACCGCAGAAACCATCGCCCAGAGCCCCGCCAGGCCCACCCCGCTGCTCGTCGGCGCCGTCATCACCGCGCTGGAGGGGGCCGCGCTGGCCGGCTGGGGGATCTACGACATGATCACCGGGCTGCTCGGCGACCCGGTGGCGCTCGGCCGCAGCGAGGCCGGCGGTGTGGTGCTGCTGCTGATGGGGCTGCTGCCGCTGCTGGCCGGCTGGTCCCTGCTGAAGCTCCGCCGCTGGGGGCGCAGCCCGGCCGTGCTGACCAACTCGATCTGCCTGCCGGTCGCCTACTACATGTGGCAGCCCGGGGGCGCGGTGGCCGTCGTCGCGGTGGTCGTCGCCCTGCTCGGCCTGGCCGGCATCGTGTCGCTGCTCAACCCGAAGGTCACCCAGGCCCTCTACGGCGATCGCTAGCGCACCGACAGGGGCGCGGGGAACCGCGCGAGACGGAAGGTCCGGTCCTGAGCCTTCCGCTGCGCGCGGTTCCCCGCGCCCCTGTCAGTGAGCCCTCACTCCTCGACGAGGAGCTTCTCCCGCAGCTGCGCCAGGGTGCGGGCCAGCAGTCGGGACACGTGCATCTGTGAGATGCCCACCTCGGCCGCGATCTGAGACTGCGTCATGTTCCTGAAGAACCGCAGCACCAGGATCTTCTGCTCCCGCGGGGGCAGCTGAGCCAGCAGAGGCTTGAGCGACTCGCGGTACTCGACGCCCTCCAGGGCCTCGTCCGTCGCCCCCAGGGTGTCCGCCACCGCGGGCGACTCGTCGTCGCTGTCCGGTACGTCCAGCGAGAGCGTGCTGTACGCGTTGGCGGACTCCAGGCCCTCCAGCACGTCCTCCTCGGAGATCCCGAGGTGCTCCGCCAGCTCGTGCACCGTGGGCGAGCGTCCGTGCCGCTGGGAGAGTTCGCTGGTCGCCGTGGTCAGCGAGAGCCGGAGCTCCTGCAGCCGTCTCGGGACCCGGACCGCCCAGCCCTTGTCCCGGAAGTGCCGCTTGATCTCGCCGACGATGGTCGGGGTGGCGTACGTGGAGAACTCCACCCCGCGCTCGTGGTCGAAGCGGTCCACCGACTTGATCAGGCCGATGGTGGCGACCTGGGTCAGGTCGTCCAGCGGCTCGCCGCGGTTGCGGAACCGCCTGGCCAGGTGCTCGACCAGCGGGATGTGCATCCGGACCAGCTGGTTGCGCAGCTCGACCCGCTCGGGCGATCCCTCAGGGAGCGCCGACAGCCGGACGAACAGCGCCCGCGCGGCCTCCCGGTCCGGCGCACCGGAGCGGTGGGCCTGTGCGGGGACCGCACCGCGGACCACCTCGGCGGCGGCCTGCAGGTCCTCGTCGGTCGGCACCTCCTCGGCCGGTTGCTCCTGCTCCTGCTCCGGCGTCGGATCGGTCGGCTGGCTCATCCGATGGGCGTCCTTCGGGTGCACGTCGTCTACGGCGGTTCGGGCGTCGTACGGGGCGGCGGCGCTCGCCTGGGGCGGCACGGCCACGTCGGCGGTGGCGGCCGGGCTCCCGGCTGCACCTGTGCGGTCCAGATCACTCACGGCGATCACCCGTTCCGTTCCGGGAGCACTTCACTTGGGTTGTACCGCAAGGCGGTACGGGGGAGCCGTACGCGCGGCGCGGGTGGCGCCGAACGTACGGCTTCACGGCCGGCCCTCACAGCTGGGCAGGTGCTCCGCCGCGCTTCTTGTGCAGGCTGATGCTCACCGTGTTGTCCGCGCCGACCGAGGACTCCACCTCGCCGGCCAGTGCGGAGAGCACCGTCCAGGCGAAGGTGTCCCGCTCGGGGGCCCGGCCGTCGGTGGTCGGTGCCGAGACGGTGACTCTGAGCGAGTCCCCGACCAGCCGGAACTCGCAGCTCAGAACGGAACCCGGCACCGCCTGCTGAAGCAGGATGGCGCAGGCTTCGTCCACCGCGATCCGGAGATCCTCGATCTCGTCGAGAGTGAAGTCCAGCCGGGCCGCGAGGCCGGCCGTGGCCGTTCGCAGCACCGAGAGGTACGCCCCGGCCGCGGGCAGCCGGACCTCTACGAAGTCCTTCACTCCGGGCTCGCCGTCGATCTGGGACACCCTCACCTCCTGGGTGACGCGCGGTGCTTGCGGCTCGGCGGCCGCGGCACTTCCTGTTGCTTGGCTCAACTGCTTCGCCCCAACTGTCCAGAGGGGTGGTGCGGTACGTAGCGGTCATACCCACCCGGGAGAGGCCGGAACGCCGCGCATCCGCCCGAGACGTTACCGCGATCCATGGGCGTATGTCGCGATCTCCGACCACCGTCACGGGAACGAGCGAACCCGGACCCGTTTCTACTGCCCCGCGCCGAGCGCGTCGAGTGCCTCGCCGGTGAGCCGGAAGACCGTCCAGTCGTCCATCGGGACCGCGTCCAGCGACCTGTAGAAGCCGATGGACGGCTCGTTCCAGTCGAGCACCGACCACTCCAGCCGCGAGTACCCGCGCTCCACGCAGATCCGGGCCAGCTCCGTCAGCAGGGCCTTGCCGTGGCCGCCACCGCGCTCGCTCGGCCGGACGTAGAGGTCCTCCAGGTAGATGCCGTGGGTGCCGCGCCAGGTCGAGAAGTTGCGGAACCAGAGCGCGAAGCCCACCGGCTCGCCGCTCGCGTCGTCCTCGGCGATCAGGCCGAAGACGGCCGGGTCGTCCCCGAACAGCGCCTCGCGCAGCTGCTCCTCGGTGGCCTGGGCCTCGTGCAGGGCCTTCTCGTACTCCGCGAGCTCGCGGATCATCGAGTGGATGACGGGGACGTCGGTGATTTCGGCGGTGCGGATCATACGGCGAGCGTACTCGGCGGCACCGACCTGGCGGGACTGTCCTCGCGACGGTCGTGCGGAGCACCGGGCCGGCACGGGGTGCGGCTACTCGTCCCAGGCCTGGACGGAGGTCTGGTCGACGATCCGGCCGTCCCGGAGGTCCGCCACCGAGGTGACCAGCACCCGGGTGCCGTCGGGGTACTCGCAGGACTCCATGAACGCCACGTGATCGCCGTCGACCAGCACGCTCTCCAGCTTGTGCGTCATTTCCCGGCCGTACACGTCGCTCAGCATCTCGGAGATCGCGGAGCGCCCGTGCATCACCTTGGGGTGGCTGGGCTGGGTCTGGTGGTCCACCATGCGGATCTCGGCGTCGTCCGA
Organism: Kitasatospora atroaurantiaca; assembly: GCF_007828955.1. NCBI lineage: Bacteria > Bacillati > Actinomycetota > Actinomycetes > Kitasatosporales > Streptomycetaceae > Kitasatospora > Kitasatospora atroaurantiaca. The sequence goes on from NZ_VIVR01000001.1 coordinate 4,888,625, forward strand.
GTACAGGGTCAGCAGGGCCGAGGCGTCGGGCCCCTCGATGCCCCGGCGCAGGGCCTCGGTGTCGAAGGCGGTGGGTGCCGCCATGCTGCTCATGATGGTCTCCTTCGCTCGTTCGGACGAGCCGGACCCGGGCGATTCGACCCGTACCCATGAGCGTACGCCGCACCGCAGGAGCGGCACCCGGGGAAGGCCCGGCCGTCGGCGCCGCCGACGACCGGGCCTGTGCGAGGCGGGTGTCAGTCCTGCGACTGCTCGCACTCGTGGAGCACGTACTGGTCCACGTCGAGCGACGCTCCGGCCGTGGCCAGCCACCTGATCAGCTCCGCGCCGAGAAAGATGCCCTTCTCCGCGGTACCGTCCGGGTCCTGGATCCGCTGGACGATCACCAGCGAGACGTCGGCCGCCCCGCTCTCGGCGAGGGCGCCCAGCGCGGCGGCGAACTCCGTACCCCAGGCCAGGACGGACGGTTCGAGATCCTCCGGCCTGGCACCGGCCTCGGGAGCGACGGCGCGTCGGATCCAGCTGGTGTGACCGCGCGGAGGAAGCTCGGGACGGCGGCGGCTGCCGATCGCCGACGACTCGTCAGGCTCCGCGTTCAGCCGCGCGGTGATGTCCGACGGCTGGAGCGAGGAGCTGACGACCCGGACGTACATCTGGAACGCGCTCACGGGATGTACCTGTAGTTCGTCGGCACCAGGATCTTTCCGTCCTTGCTCATCAGGATGATGCGGCCCGCGCCGTCGCGCACCGCGTCGAACCGGGAGACGGCCTTGCCGACCCAGTCCTCCTTGAAGCCGTGCGGGTCCTCGCCGAGCGAGGCGAGTGCCTTCTCCAGCTGCTTCTCCTTGATCTTGACCAGCGAACCACGGTCGATCGCGGCCGCGTCCGGGATCTCACCGGCGATGAACCCGCAGGTGGCGGCGCGCGGCGCGACGGCGGTGTGCGCGGACTTCGCCGACGCGGCCTTCGTCACCGCCTTGACCGGGCAGCCCGGCGCCTTCCTGGCCCGCTCGATGAGCTTGCGGGCCCGGTCGAGGACCCGCTTGGCGGCCTCGGTCTCCTCGAAGAACTTCGCGATGCCGCCGCTGATCCTGACGATGGCCTTGCTGACCGCCGGCAGCTTGCCGATCACGACGATCAGGCTGCCCACGTTGACCAGCGTCCAGAGGCAGCCCTCGACGTCCCCGTCCGCGAAGCACTTCTTGGCATCGGTGACGCCCAGCACGTCGAGGAGGATCTGACCGCCGTTCTCCTTGACCCAGTCGAGGACGTCCTGCGAGGCCTCGGCACGGGCCTTGCGGTAGGCGTCCACGCAGCTCTGGCCGCACTGGGCCAGCAGGATCTTCTCCTCGTCGGCGGTCAGCTCCGGGCCCGGGCTGCTGCCGTCGGAGGCCATCGCCGCCTGGCGGGCCGCCAGTTCGTCGGCCCGTTCCTTCTCCTCGGTACGCGTGGCCGCCTGATCCGCCTGTTCGGCGTCGCTGCGGGCGTTGGCGGCGGCCTTCTCGGCCGCGACGGCGTCCTGGTCGGCCCGGGTCGCCGTGGAGCGTGCGGTGGCCGCGTCGCTCTCGGCCGCGCTCGCGGCCCTGCGGGCACTTGCGGCGTCCTGCTCGGCGGCGGTGGCCGAGGAGCGGGCGGCGGTCGCGTCGGTGGTCGCGTCGCGGGCGGAGATCGAGGCGTAGAACGCATCGGTCTGCGCCTGCATGTCGTACTTGCCGGTGTTGGCGTCGGCCAGCTTGGTCGCCTCGGCGTCGCTCGCCGCCTGGGCGGCGGACTCGCGTGCCCTCTGCAGCGACTTCGCGGCACTCGCGGCGTCGGCCGCGGCGTTGGCACTGGCCTGGGCCGCCGCCTTGGCGTCGGCGTCGGCCTTGGCCGCCAGAGCGGCAGCGTCCTTGGCGGCCTTCGCCGCCTCGTCGGCGCGGGCCTTGGCCACGTCCGCCTGCTGCTGCGCCAGGGTCTTGCCGCTCTGACCGACCAGGACGGCGAGCGCCGCCGAGGAGTCGGTCTCCCGGAACGGGGTGCCGAGCGCGATGGCGTCGTTGCCGGCGCGGATCGCGGACGACGCCGCATCGCGCGCCGCCGCCGCGGCCTGAGCCGCCGCGAAGGCCTGACCGGCCGTACGGGCACTGTCGACGGCGGCCTGGTCGGCCTCCTTGCGGGAGGCGGCCGCGGCGACCCGGGCCTGCGCGGCGGCCGCGCCCGCCTTCTGGACCTGCTCGTTCGCGTTCTTGACGTTCTGCGCGGCCTGCTCGGAGGCCGCGATGGCGTCGGCGGCGGCGGCGTGCGAGGTCGCGGCCGCGGCTGCGGTGATGGCGGCGTCCGCCTGTGCCGCCTCGGATGCGGCCCTGGCGCGGGAGGCCGCACCCTCGGCCTGGGTCGCGGCGGTACGGGCGGCGACCGCGGCGGCGCTCGCGTCGTTCGCGGCCGACCGGGCGCCGGACGCGGCACTGGTGGCCTGGCCGGCGGCGGTCTTGGCGTCGTTCGCCGCCTGGCGGGTCTCCTGCGCGTCGGCGGTGCCCTCGGCGGCGGCCGCCGCGGCCTCCAGCGCCTTCTGCCGGGCAGCGGTGGAGTTCCGGTTGGCCTCGGCGGCCAGCGCGGCGTCCCGGGCCACGGAGGCCCTGCTCTCGGCGGCCTCGGCCGCCGCCGCCTTGTCGGCGGCGGTCTGACCGGCGGTCTGAGCGGCACTCAGCGCGGTTGCGGCACTGGCCCGCTGGCTCTGGGCGGTGGCTTCGGCCTGGGCGGCCTTGGTCCGTTCGGCGTCCGCCCGCGCGCGGGCGTCGGCGGCGTTGGCGCGCTCCTGGTCCGCGACGGCCCGCTTCTCGTGGGCATCGGCGGCAGCGGCCTTCGCGGTCTGCTCGGCCTGCTGGGCCTTCTCCTTGTCCGCCTTGGCGCGGGCGGCGGCCTGGGCGGCCCGGTCCGCCTGGGTGGCGGCGGCCGCGGCGGCGGCGTGGGCCTGGTCGGCGGCCTCCTGTGCGGCCGCGCGCTGGAACTCGGCCTTGGCCGCGTGCGACTGGGTGTCACCGAGGGAGTAGAGCGCCTTGCTGTCGGCCTGGGTGGCCGAGACGGCGTTCAGGGTCGCCTCGACCGCCTTGGCGGCGGACTGCGCGGCGGCGGCCTCGGCCTTGGTCACCTGCGCCGACTGCAGCGCGTAGGTCAGACCGCGTCCGTACGGCGTGCCGTTGGCGGCCGCGATCTTCCCGGCCTCGGTCTGCGCGGCGCTCGCCCGGTCGGCCTGGGTCTTCGCCGAGGCGGCGGCCTTCTGCGCGACGGCCAGCTGGGCGGAGATCGCCTTCTTCGCGTTGGCCATCTCTGTGGTGGCCTGGGTGAACTGGGCCGGCTTCGGGTAGTCCGAGTCCGTCTTCGGCCTGCCCTGCCAGTACTTCTGGAAGACCAGCATCCGGCTCACGATGTACGCCTGGCCCTGGGCCTCGACCATCGCGTTCGACGCCGTCCGGACGTCCTTGTTGGCCTGGATGTCGGCGGCCGCGATGTCGGCGCGCTGCTTGGCCTGCGCGGCCTGCTCGGCCTGCCACTCGGCGTTCGCGGTGGCGACCACCTCGTCGAACAGGTGCAGCGGGTCCAGCGGCTCGGTGGTGTCGCACCCGGCCCACTGGATCTTGAGGTCCTCGACCTCCATCCGGAACTCGACCGAGTCCTTCGCCGGAGCCGCGGACGGGAACCCGCCCAGGCGGATCCAGCGTGCGATCTGGTACGAGGACAGCGACTTCAGCCAGTCCTCGGAGGCGTAGAAGCCGTAGATGCCGCCCCAGGGCTGGTCCGCGGTGGCGGCCCTGCGCTCCTTCAGGATCGCGATCGCCCGGTCGAGCGCGGCCTGCGTCGGCTTGGGCGGCGGCGGGCCGTCGAAGTTCTTCTCCCCGCTGTCCAGCAGGAAGTCCCGCATCGCCTTGCCGTACTCCGGCGCGTGCAGGAACGTCATGTAGTCGGAGGTGTGGACCGCGTAGGGCGTGGTCACCTTGGCCCAGACGTCCTGCCGCGCGGTCTGCGCCTGGTTGGCGGCCCGCTGGTCGTTCTGGTCGTCCATCCGGGCGTTGCCCAGCGTGCCCATGCCCCAGGTGAACACCGCCTGGCGGGTGTCCACGGCTCGGCCGGCGGCCAGGCTCTGCGCCGCCACCGCCTTCACCTTCGGACCGCCCGCGTGCAGCCAGTTCCCGGTGACGCACCGGTCGCTGCGCATCTGGGCGTCCGGGATCGCCACCGCCGAGGCCTCGATGTCCGGCAGCGCGCGCTGCCAGAGCCGGACCTCGTCCATCCGGCCCGGGAAGTAGTCGCCGGGCGTGCCGGCCCGGAGACCCCGGCCGACCTGGACCTCACCAGCGGCCTGCCAGGTCGCGGTGTGCGCGGCGGTCGACGCCAGGGCGCCGTTCACGTACAGCCGGATCTGGGCGGCGGCCGAGTCGTAGACGCCGGTGAGATGGGTCCAGTCGTTCGCGCCGGCCACCACCGCGGTGCCGTTCGCCGCGTCCCAGCCGGTCGTCTCCGAGTCGGCCCGCGGCATTCCGAACACCGGCTTGCCGTCCGGATTCACCTTCAGGTAGAAGCCGGACACCCGGCTGCCCGGCTGGGTGATCACCGAGTACGACTGGCCGGGAGCCTTGCCGAGCTGCACCCAGGCCGAGACCGTGAAGGACTGGTCGGTGGGCAGCGTGACCGGGACGGACAGGTAGTCGTCCACACCGTCGAGGCGCAGCGTCCGGCCGCCGGAGCCCAGGTTGCCCCAGATCGCCTCGTTGTCGGTCCGCGCACCGGCGAACACGCCGTTGTGGTGAGCTGCCCGGGGGCCGCCCTCGATGGTGTTCGGGGTGTAGTCCGGCTCGCTCCACTCGAAGTCGTAGTGGGCCAGCTCGCCGTTGACCGCGTGGCCCGGGGCCGGATCGGCCGCCTTCGGCGCGACCTGCTGGGGGACGGCGTGGGCCACCGACATCACCAGCGACGTGGCCGTCGCGAGGGCGGTGACGGTCATCGCCCGGGCCAGGGCACGACGTACCCGGCCTGCCCTTATCGGGACTTTCCTGTGCATTGTGTCGCCGTTCTCCTGAGTGGGGATCACTTCGCCCCAGGAGGCGGCGGCGGCGTCGCAGAGCGCCGTGCGCTGATCAAGCGTCAGATCTGGGCCCACCCCCCGAGGGCATGCGAATACTCACACGCGGAGATCCGGGAACGGCACCCCCGTCCGGCGGGGGGAGCTCCCCGCCGGACGGGGGGTGCGGTCATCGGGCCTGCGCCATCAGGTCGGCCTCATCAGGTCCGCGTCATCAGGTCTGTGCCGGGAACACGACCGCACCCGGCCTTCGGCGCTCCGAGGTGGAGCCCCGCGGACCGGGTGCGGTCGGTGCTGGTGCCGGATGCGGCGAGCCGGTGGCTCAGGCAGCCTTCTTGGTCTCCCAGAAGATCGCGTCGATCTGGGCGATGAGGTCGAGCAGCGCCTGGCCGGTGGCCGGGTCGGTGGACGCCTTGGCGGCCGAGGCGGCCTTGCCGGCGTTGTTGAAGAGCTCGTGCAGCTGCGGGTACGCCTCGAAGTGCGGGGCCTTGAAGTAGTCCGTGTGCAGCACGGAGAGGTGGTGCTTGACCAGCTCGGCGCGCTCCTCCTTGATGACGATGGCGCGGGCCCGGAAGTGCGAGTCCTCGTTGGCCTGGTACTTCTCCTGAGTGGCCTTCACGGACTCGGCCTCGATGCGGGCCTGGGCCGGGTCGTACACACCGCAGGGCAGGTCGCAGTGGGCGTGCGCAGTGGCGCGCGGTGCAAACAGACGAGAGAACATGGGAGTCCTTCCTTAGATCGTCTTCCCGCGCTGAGATTACCCCTCCGCCCCGTCCGTTTCGCCGCAGGGCCGGGTGCCTAGGGCAAAAGGCGGAGCCCGAACCGGTAGATTTCGGACGGGTCCGCGGCCCGGGCCATGCTGGACACTGGACGCGGAGTCAGGGGTGATCGGATGACAACGAGGCAGGAGAGCAGCGGGTTGCTGCCGTTCGGGGTGATCGACGTGGTGGGCCCGTCGATGCGCCCGTCACTGCACGACGGGGACCACGTCCTGGTCCGGTACGGCGCGCGGATCAGGCCGGGTGCCGTGGTGCTGTTCCGGCACCCGCTGCGGCAGGACCTGCTGGTGGTGAAGCGGGCCGCCGAGCGCCGTCCGCGCGGGTGGTGGCTGCTGTCCGACAACCAGGGCGTGCACACCGACAGCCGGGAGTACGGGCCGGTACCGGACGAACTGGTGCTCGGACGCGTGCTGCTGCGGATCCGGCCCCGCCCGGCCTGGCTGGCCCCGACGGTCTGGCTGGAGCGTGCACTGACCAGCGGACCGCTGGCCCGGGCGCCCTGGCTGGCGGCCCGGCTGGGGGTGCACCGGCCGCTCAGCCTTGAGCTGTGAGCGTGGCCCGCTTGGCCTCTTCCCGCTTGCGGGCCCGGTACGCGGCGACGTTGGCGCGGGTCGCGCAGCGGTCGGAGCAGTAGCGGCGCGAGCGGTTGGTGGAGGTGTCCAGGTAGGCGTTGCGGCAGGGCGCGGCCTGGCAGATGCCGAGCCGGTCGGCGCCGAGCTCGGTGAGGTGGATGGCCAGGCCCATGCAGGCCACCGCGGTGTAGTTGGCGGCGGCGGTGGGCGCGTTGTCGGCCAGGTGCAGGTGCCAGCGGGGCCGGCCGGCCTCGTCCAGGTAGTCGTGGCCGGAGACCAGCGGGCTGACGGGGTACTCCACCATCAGGCTGTTGAGCAGGTCCACCCCACGGACCTCGTCGCCCTCCGCGGCGGCCTCGAAGACCCCGCGCAGCCTGGTCCGGACGGCCCGCAGCCGCGGCAGGTCGGCCTCGTCGGCGATGGCGGCGGCCCGGGAGGGGGTACCGAAGAGGGCCCGTACGGCGTCCACCGAGGTCAGCGCGTCGGTGCCGCGCTCGGGCTCCTCGCTGTTCACCAGCCGGACGGCGTAGTCGGCGTACGAGGCGAGCTCCACGGTGGTCCTTCCAGGGGCGGTAACGGGTGAGCTGCCCCCAGGGTATTACCAATGGCGGACGCGCGGCGGCGCCTGCCACGGGTGCGGCAGGCGCCGAAACGACAACGGTGTCAGAGGACCTTGGACAGGAAGGCCCTGGTCCGTTCCTCCTGCGGGTTGGTGAGCACGTCGCGCGGACTGCCGGACTCGACCACCACGCCGTCGTCCATGAAGACCAACGCGTCGCCGACCTCGCGGGCGAAGCCCATCTCGTGGGTGACGACGATCATCGTCATGCCCTCCTCGGCGAGACCGCGCATGACGTCGAGGACCTCGCCGACCAGCTCGGGGTCGAGCGCCGAGGTGGGCTCGTCGAAGAGCATCAGCTTCGGCTGCATCGCCAGTGCACGGGCGATCGCGACCCGCTGCTGCTGGCCGCCGGAGAGCTGTGAGGGGTAGTTGCGGGCCTTGTCGGCCAGGCCCACCCGCTCCATGAGCTGCATCCCCCGCTCCTTGGCGGCGGACTTGCTCTCGCCCCTGACCTGTACCGGAGCCTCGATCACGTTGTCGAGGGCGGTCATGTGCGGGAAGAGGTTGAAGTGCTGGAAGACCATGCCGATGTCGCGGCGCTTGAGCGACACCTCGCGGTCCCTGAGCTCGTAGAGCCGGTCGCCCTTCTCGCGGTACCCGACAAGCTCGCCGTCGACCGAGAGCCGGCCGGCGTTGATCTTCTCCAGGTGGTTGATGCACCGCAGGAAGGTCGACTTGCCGGAGCCGGAGGGGCCGACCAGGCAGAACACCTCGCCCTTCCTGACCTCCAGGTTGATGCCCTTGAGTACCTCGATCAGGCCGTACGACTTGTGCACGCCCTCGGCCTTGACCATGGGGGCCGCAGAATCGGCCGTTGCCTTCGTCAGGTCGCTCACAGGTGGCCACCTCCCTCGACGCCGGTGACGACGTCGTGCTCGGCGTGCGGCGTGGGCTTGCGCGTGAAGAGACCGCGCAGGCGCTGGAGCGGGGTGGGCGGCAGGACCCGGTTGGCCCCGCGCGCGTAGTACCGCTCGATGTAGTACTGGCCCACTGTCAGGATAGACGTCAGGAACAGGTACCAGAGGCTGACCGTGATCAGCAGTGGGATGGTCTGGAAGGTGCGCGAGTAGATGTTCTGACCGGCTCGCAGCAGCTCCTCCAGCGAGATCACCGACACCAGCGAGGTGGTCTTCAGCATCGAGATGGTCTCGTTGCCGGTCGGCGGGATGATCACCCGCATCGCCTGCGGCAGGATGATGCGCCGCATCGTGGCGAACTGGCTCATACCGAGCGCGTGCGAGGCCTCGGTCTGTCCCTCGGGGACGGACTGGATGCCACCACGGACGATCTCCGCCATGTAGGCGGCCTCGTTGAGGCCGAGGCCGAGCAGGGCTGCCGTGAAAACCGGGATCAGCGAGTTGGTGTTCTCGGACCAGAAGGCCGGGCCGAACGGGACACCGATCGAGATCTTCGCCCACAGGGCGCCGAGGAAGTTCCAGAACAGCAGCTGGACCAGGACAGGCGTGCCGCGGAACACCCAGATGTAGACCCAGGCGCTGCCGGAGAGCAGTGGGTTGGGCGACAGCCGCATCACCGCGAGGACGACGCCGCCGACCACGCCGATGAGCATGGACAGCGCGGTCAGCTCCAGGGTGACCCCGAGGCCGTGCAGGATGCTCGAGTCGAAGAGGTAGTTCCCGACGATGTCCCAGTGGAAGGCGGGGTTGTACTTCAGGGCGTGGAACAGCATCGCCGCGAGGACCGCGATGACGACGGCTCCGGCCCAACGTCCGGGGTGGCGCACCGGGACGGCCTTGATGTAGTCAGGCCGTCCCGGGGTCGCCCCCTGATCGGAAGGGTTCACAGTGTGACCTCAGGGGGTGGGTTCAGAAAGACGGTCAGCTGGTGGCGCCGTTGATCGTGGAGCTGTTGATCGCACCCGCCTCGACGCCCCACTTCGACAGGATCTGCTTGTAGGTGCCGTCTGCCATCAGGGCGGTGATGGCGCCCTGGACGGCCTTGGACAGGGGCGAGCCCTTGGCCACCACGACGCCGTACGGGGCAGTGTCGGTGGTCGCGCCGAGCTTCTGCAGCTGGCCGTTGGTCTGCTTGATCGCGTAGTCGATGACCGGCGAGTCCGCCAACATGACCTGGTCGCGGCCGGACACCACAGCGGTGGTGACGTCCGTCTGCAGGGCGAACTTGTCTCCGTCGTTCGGGATGGTCGGCTTGCCGGCCTTGACGCAGGCCGGGTTGATGACGTCCTTGATCGAGTCGGCCTGGGTGGTGCCGGTCTGGACGGCGACCTTCTTGCCGCAGAGGTCGTCGGTGATCTTGTCCGGGTTGCCGGACTTGACCGCTGCGGCGGTGCCGGCGGAGAAGTAGGTCACCATGTCGACCGTGGCCTCGCGCTCCTTGGTGTCGGTGAAGGAGCTCATCCCGAGCTGGTACTTGTTCGAGGTGATACCGGGGATGATCGACGTGAAGTCGGCGTTCTGGACGTTGGCCGTCAGGCCCAGCTTCTGCGCGATCGCGTTGGCCAGGTCGACGTCCATGCCGACGATGTTGCCCTTGTCGTCCTTGAACTCGTTCGGCGCGTACGAGGCGTCGGCGCCGACGACCAGCTTGCCGCTCGACTTGAGGTCGGCGGGGACCAGCGCGGCCAGCGAAGGATCGGCGGTGACGGCGGCGACCGTGGTGCTCGGGCTCGCGGAGCCGGTGCTCTTGCTGCTGCTACAGGCGGTGAGGGCCAGCGAGGCGGACGCGAGTACGGCGCCGGCCGCGAGGAGGCGGGAGCGCGAGGTGCGGGCGGTCATGGGGGGATCTCCTCCTGTGGGAGAGGTCGGGCGAAGCGCGCCGCGGGGGAGCGGCACACCGGGTCCAACCGGCCCGCACAACGTCGTACGGAGCCGTGCCGGTCGTTCGTCTGTGCAGGTCATTCCTGGTGGTGCCGTCGCCACCCTCCGCCGAGGTGGACGAGCGATCGAACTGACTCGACCAAGTGGCTGTCGCGATCCGAGTTGGGGGAATCCTGCCATCCGGTGCCGGTGAACGGACCCATATTCAGATCAAAATCGGATAACGGGGGCCCGGACTGTCCGCTATTCGGAGCAATTCCGTGCCCCTGTCACCCTGTGTATAAGTATGCGGACCAGAGGTCGCTCAGCCCGGGAGGCCCGGCCGAGGCGAACGGGCGTCAGAAGCCTCCGTTGACGACCGCGTTCTGCGCCGCGCCGGCGCCGACGTTCCACTTGGCGAGGATCTTGTCGTACTCGCCGCTGCGGATGACCTGGTCGAGCGCCTTGGCCAGAACGTCCCGAAGCTCGGTGTTCTCCTTGGTCAGCGCGATCCCGTACGGGCCGGGCTGCAGCTGGGAGCTGGCGACCTCGAACTGCTTGCCGGCCTGGTTGCGCTGCGCGACGTACGCGGCCACCGGGTAGTCGTTCAGGTCGGCGACCGCCCTGCCGGTGGCGACCTCGGCCAGCGCCTGGTCGTCGGTGTCGAAGAGATGGACGACCAGCGGCTTGCCGGTCTTGCCGCAGGCTCCGATCTGCCGGTCGGCGATGGCGGCCTGGGTGGTGCCGCGCTGCAGGGCGATGGTGTGGCCGCAGAGGTCGTCGAGGCTCTTGACGCCCTTGGGGTTGCCCTTCTGGACCAGGAGCGAGGTGCCGGCGATGAAGTAGTCGACGAAGTCGACGCCGGGGGAGGTCTGCTTGCCGCTGTCGTCCGTGCCCTCGCGGCGCTGGCGGTTGTCGCTCATCGCGGACATCACCATGTCGTACTGCTTGGCCAGCAGGCCGGGGATGAGCTTGTCGAACGAGGTGTCGACGATCTCGACCTTCAGACCCAGCTGCTTGCCGATGGCCTCGGCGATCTCCGGGTCGATTCCGGCGGCCTCGGAGTTCTGGTCCTTGAACTCGACCGGCGCGTAGTTGAGGTCCGAGCCGACCTTCAGGACGCCGGCCGCCTTCACGGCGGCGGGGAGCCTGCCGCGCAGTTCGTCCGCGGAGTTCTTCGTGACCGCGGTGCTGCCGCAGGCGGTGAGCAGCAGTGAACCGGCCGCCAGAGCGGCGCCGGCCCGGCCGGCTGCCAGGGTGGACATGTGCCGGGCCGGTCTGAGCTGGGTGGGTCTGAGCTGGGTCGGTCTGTGCATGGTGGTGCTCCTCCTGTGGGAGAGGTGGTGCTGTCTGCCACCAGGCGCGCGGGTGTGCGGATGGGCCGGCTGCCGCGCTCGCGTGGAGGCACGACAGGCCGGGTACCGGTGGCTGAGAGCGGATCCTGCCATCCCACTCTGCTGGGCCGGGCGGCGGGTGTGTCAGAATCTGGTATCGGGTGACCCCCGAACCGAACCAGACCGCCGAGTCGCGACAGGCTCGGGGTGCACAGGACCGGAAGTCGAAGACGCCGACTCTGGATCCGGTGCACCAGCTCCCCTCCGTGTCTGGTTCACTCCTGCGGGTGTGCGTGCTCAGTCGCCATTGCCGTCACAGGCCCCTCGGTGCTTCCGAAACCAGGGGTCGTCAAGTGGCAATCAAGGGATGACGCGCACGTTAAGAGGACAAAAAGGCATAGGTGCGATGCCTTAGTCCGACCTAGGCTCAAGATCCGGCACCGACCGGATGATGCCCTGGCAGACCGGAAGCACAGCGCAGACAACACCCCATACCCTCACCCGAGGGCGCCCGTTCGACGGCAGCGCCCCGACCCGGCTCCGGGTACGCCCAGGCGTACCCGGTTTCCCGCATCGGCGGGCCGGGTCGTACGCCCGTCGGCCGTGCGCTCTCGCTGATCATGACTGAAGAGGTCATCGTGGCAGCGGAGATCATCCACCCCAGCACTCAGGACACCGACGACCCCGTCGACGCCGTTTTCGCGCTTCACCGCGGCGGCAAGATGGAGGTGCGTGCCACGGTGCCGGTGCGCGACGCGGACGACCTGTCCCTTGCCTACACGCCGGGCGTGGCCCGGGTCTGCACCGCGATCGCCGAGCAGCCCGAGCTGGTCAACGACTACACCTGGAAGTCCAACGTGGTCGCGGTCGTCACCGACGGCACCGCGGTGCTGGGCCTGGGCGACATCGGCCCGGAGGCCTCCCTGCCCGTCATGGAGGGCAAGGCGATCCTGTTCAAGCAGTTCGGCGGGGTGGACGCCGTCCCGATCGCGCTGGCCTGCACCGAGGTGGACGAGATCGTCGAGACCGTCGTCCGGCTGGCCCCGTCCTTCGGCGGCGTCAACCTGGAGGACATCTCCGCCCCGCGCTGCTTCGAGATCGAGCGCCGCCTGCAGGACGCGCTGGACATCCCGATCTTCCACGACGACCAGCACGGCACCGCGATCGTGACCACGGCCGCGCTGTGGAACGCCGCCAAGGTGACCGGCCGGGAGATCGGCGAGCTGCGCGCCGTCATCTCCGGCGCGGGCGCGGCCGGCATCGCGATCGCCAAGATGCTGGTCGCGGCCGGCATCGGCGACGTCTCGGTCTGCGACCGGCGCGGCGTGGTGTACGAGGGCCGGGGCGACCTGACGGACGTCAAGGCCGAGATCGCCGGGATCACCAACAAGGCCGGGCTCAAGGGCTCGCTGGCCGACGCGCTGAACGGCGCGGACGTCTTCATCGGCGTCTCCGGCGGCACCGTGCCGGAGGAGGCGGTGGCCACCATGGCGAAGGACTGCTTCATCTTCGCGATGGCCAACCCCAACCCGGAGATCCACCCCGAGGTCGCGCACAAGTACGCGGCCGTGGTGGCCACCGGTCGCTCGGACTTCCCGAACCAGATCAACAACGTGCTGGCTTTCCCCGGCATCTTCGCCGGCGCCCTGCAGGTCCGGGCGACCCGGATCACCGAGGGCATGAAGCTGGCCGCCGCCCAGGCGCTGGCCGCGGTGGTCGCCGACGAGCTGACGGCGCAGAAGGTCATCCCCTCCCCGTTCGACGAGCGCGTCGCCCCGGCGGTCACCAAGGCCGTGGCCGAGGCCGCCCGCGCGGAGGGCGTCGCCCGCCGGTAGGCACGGGCAACCTTGCGGGAGCGTTTACCCCAGGGGCGCGGGGAACTGCGCGCGGCGGAAGGCTTCGGCCCGGACGCCGCGCGCAGTTCCCCGCGCCCCTTGTGGGTACCCGGCTGCGTACGTGAACCCCGCGCTCCTTGCGGCGGCGAGCCCGACGCGCTGGAGGTCACACCCGTGCGTGGTTCCGGTTCACGGGCGTTCACCGCTATCGTCCGGGGCATGTTCGCCGCCTACGCCGCACGTATCGACGCCGACGACCCGCTGAGTGCCCTGGAGTTGGGGGACCGGCCCGAGCCGGAGGTCCGTCCGGGCTGGAGTGTGGTGACGGTCAAGGCCGCCACCCTGAACCATCACGACCTGTGGTCGCTGCGCGGGGTCGGCCTGCCCGCCGAGCGGCTGCCGATGATCCTGGGCTGCGATGCCGCCGGTGTCGACGAGCACGGCAACGAGGTGGTCATCCACTCCGTGATCGGCCAGAGCGGCCACGGCGTCGGCCCGGACGAGCCACGTTCGATCCTGACCGAGCGTTACCAGGGCACCTTCGCCGAACGCGTCGCCGTCCCGACCTGGAACCTGCTGCCGAAGCCCGCCGAACTCTCCTTCGCCGAGGCCGCCTGCCTCCCCACCGCCTGGCTGACGGCCTATCGGATGCTCTTCACCAAGGCGGACGTGAAGCCCGGCAACACCATCCTCGTCCAGGGTGCCGGCGGCGGAGTCTCCACCGCCCTGGTCGTCCTCGCCAAGGCGGCCGGCCTGCGCGTCTGGATCACCGGCCGGGACGAGGCCAAGCGCGCCCGGGCCGTCGAGCTCGGCGCCGACGCCGCATTCGAGAGCGGCGCCCGCCTCCCCGAGCGCGTCGACGCCGTCATGGAGACCGTCGGTGCCGCCACCTGGTCCCACTCCGTCAAGTCGCTCAAGCCCGGCGGCACCATCGTCATCTCCGGCGCCACCTCCGGCCACAACCCCCCGGCGACCGAGCTCAACCGCATCTTCTTCCTCGAGCTCAAGGTCGTCGGCTCCACCATGGGCACCAAGGAGGAACTGGCCGGCCTCCTCGCCCTCTGCGCCAACACCGGCATCCGCCCGGTGATCGACTCCACCCTCCCCCTCACCGAGGCCCGCGACGCCTTCGCCCGCCTCGCCAAGGGCGACGTCTTCGGCAAGCTCGTCCTGACGCCCTGATCCGGCTCCACCGAATGACGCGGGGCCTCGCCGGACACGACACGGGTGAGCTTCTCTTCACACCACTCGGCCGGGTTCTTCCCAGGCATCACCGGAGCCACCCTCGGAAGCCGTCACTGCGGTAGGAGGAGTACTCACCGTACAGCTGCTGCCTGGCAGCCTTGCTGCGAGCGAACAATGATCCGCGCCACCACGGGGTAAAGGTTCAGCCCAGAATCCGGCGGATGCGGTCGGCCACGGTGGCCAGGGCCGCCCGGGACTGGGTGAGCTGATCAGCCGTCACGCCGCTGTCGCGGGCGGCGTCCCTGACCTGGTCGCGGAAGCGGTCCAGCAGGCGCTCCAGCTCGCGGGCCGGGTCGGCGGTGGGGTCGGTCTCGGCCCAGGCGGGGAGGTCGGCCGGGGTGGCCTCCTCCTTGTCGAGGTCGATCCGGGTGACGGTGGCCTCCTCCTCCGGGCTGTGCGGCTGGCCCCACTTGGCGGCGTCCGCCAGGCCCGCCAGACTCCGGGTCAGCTCGGAGAGCCCTTCGGACAGTCCGGTGGACCAGTCGCCGCGCGAGGCGTGCTCGCGGACCTGCTGCTCCACCCGGCGCTTGATCCGCAGGGCCTCCTGCTGGGCGGCGGTGCGGGACGCCCGGGCCTGCTCGCGGAGCCTGCGGGCCTCCTCCTCGGCGGCCTTGGCCTGCGCCTTGGCTGCCCGCTCCTGCTCCTTGGCCCGCTTCGCCTGCTCCTTGGCCTGCGTCTTGAACTGGGCGAACTCCTCCTTGGCACGCTGCCAGGACTCCTTGTCCCCCCACGGCCCGGCCCACGGGTCGCCGCCGGGCTCGGACTTCGGCCTCGGCGCCTGCTTGGCCTCCCCCCAGAGCTCCTCGCGCAGGTCCTTGGCGCTGTCCCGGACGTCCTCGCGGATCGCCCCGGCCAGCTGGGCGACCGACTCGCGGATCTCGACCTCCAGCTCGGCCAGCTCGCCCTGACGGGCGGCCAGCTCGGTGCGGCCGGCGGCGGTGAGCCGGTAGACCTTGCGGCCGCCCTCGGTGCTGTGCGCGACCAGGCCCTCCTTCTCCAGCTTCGCCAGCCGCGGGTACACGGTGCCGGCCGAGGGCGCGTACAGGCCCTGGAAGCGCTCCTCCAGCAGTCGGATCACCTCGTAGCCGTGGCGCGGGGCCTCGTCGAGCAGCTTCAGCAGGTAGAGGCGCAGGCGGCCGTGGCCGAAGACGGGGGTCATGTCAGGCCTCCTCGGTGCCGGTGGAGCTGCCCGGGAGCTCCTTGACGAGGCTCGGCTTGTCGTCCTCGGCGTCCGGCCGACGGAGTACCGTCACGGCGCCGGAGACGGTGGTGACCTGGAGCTTGCCGGAGCCCGAGCCGAGCTCGCCGGAGAGCCGCTTGGCACCCCAGGAGCCGCCGATCTTGAGCTCGTCGAAGGTGCTGGTGAGGTCGCCGGTGGTGGTGCCGGCCTCGACCTTGGTGTCGGCGAGCGAGGGCAGCCGGACGCCGACCGGGCCGCTGACGGTGGTGACGGTGATGTCGGCCGCGGTCTCGACGTCGAGGTCGAGGGTGACGGCGCCGCTGACGGACTTGGCGAGCACCTTGTCGGCCGTACCGGCGACCACGGTCAGGTGGCCGGAGACGGTGTTGACGCGCAGCTCCCCGGAGACCGACTGGGCGTCCACGTTGCCCGAGACGGTGTTGGCCTCGGTACGGCCGGAGAGGCCGACCAGGGTGGTCTCGCCGCTCGCGCCGTGCACCGCGACATGGCCCGAGACGCCGGAGACCGTGACGTCGGCGGAGGCCGTGCCCACCTTGACCTCCGCACCGGCCGGGACGGCCAGCGAGACCACGGCCCTGCGCTTGCGGCGCAGCGAGGCGAAGAAGCCCTTGACGGACTGCACCGACTTCACGGTCTCGGAGAGCTCGCCCCAGCTGAGGTCCTTGTAGGCGACCGTCAGCACACCGTTCTCCAGGGTGACCTGCAGCGGCTCGCCCTCCAGCTCGGTGACCTCCAGCCGGGCCGGGCCCTCGGCGGCGACGACGTTCACCGCACCGCTGATGATCCGCACGTGCAGCGTGCCGACCGGCTCGTCGATGGTGATCTTGTCAGGTTCGCTGACCGTCCACTGGCTCATGGTGCTTCCTCCCGTTGCGAATCGCGATGTATCGCGTCTCCCTGAAGAACACGATATATCGCGTGATGCGGAAGTCAAGCGCCTCGCGGAAGCCGGTACGGAAAACGCCGAGGGCCCGGGAGGCGGTGTCGCCTCCCGGGCCCTGACGGCTGCAGCTGTGAGCTGTGAGCTGTGAGCTGTGAGCTGTGCTCAGTCCTCGTCCTCGTCGTCGAGCCTGGCCAGCCAGGTGGCCAGCCGCTCGACCGGGATCTCGAAGTCCGGGTTGAGGTCGACGAACTCGCGCAGGCGCTCGGCCAGCCACTCGAAGGTGACCTCCTCGTCGCCGCGCCGGCTCTCCAGCTCCTCGATGCCGCGGTCGGTGAAGTACACGGTGTGCTCCGGTCCGGATGGGGGTTCGACCAGGTCAGGATAGACCGGGGGCTCGGTCGACACGAAGGCCCGGCCCCCGCCGAAGCGGGAACCGGGCCTTCGTGAACCGACTGTGCGTCAGATGGTGAAGATCTCCTCCAGCAGCGCCTGCTGCTCGGCGGCGTGACGCTTGGCCGAGCCGACCGCCGGGGCGGACGAGGCCGTACGGGCGACGCGACGCAGGCGGGAGCCGTTGGCGCTGCGGCCGATGACGACCTGCAGGTGGTCGACCAGGTTCATCGCGATGAACGGCCAGGAACCCTGGTTGGCCGGCTCCTCCTGCGCCCAGACGAACTGGACGTTCTCGCCGTACTTGGCCAGCTCCTCCTGGAGCTCGGCCACCGGCAGCGGGTAGAGCCGCTCGACGCGGACGATCGCCGTGTCGGTGATCCCGCGCTCGGCACGGGCCGCCTCGACGTCGTAGTAGAACTTGCCCGCCGTGATGACCACCTTGCGCACGTTCGCCGGGTCGACGGTGGTGTCACCGATGACCGGACGGAACGAGCCGGCGAGGAACTCCGAGGTGGACGACGCCGCAGCCTTCAGACGCAGCATCGACTTCGGGGTGAAGACGACCAGCGGCTTGTGGTGCGGGTTGTGCGCCTGCCAGCGCAGCAGGTGGAAGTAGTTCGACGGCAGGGTCGGCATCGCGACCGTCATGTTGTTCTGCGCGCACAGCTGCAGGAAGCGCTCCGGGCGGGCGGACGAGTGGTCCGGTCCCTGGCCCTCGTAGCCGTGCGGCAGGAGCAGGGTGACGCCGGAGTGCTGGCCCCACTTCTGCTCGGCGGAGGCGATGTACTCGTCCACCATGGTCTGCGCGCCGTTGACGAAGTCACCGAACTGCGCCTCCCACATGACCAGCGCGTTCGGGCGGGTCAGCGAGTAGCCGTACTCGAAGCCCATCGCCGCGTACTCGCTGAGCAGCGAGTCGTAGACGGTGTAGCGGGCCTGGTCCTCGGTCAGGTACAGCAGCGGGGTGTAGTCCTCGCCGGTGGCCCGGTCGATCAGCACCGCGTGGCGCTGGCCGAAGGTGCCGCGGCGGCTGTCCTGGCCGGCCAGGCGGACGGGGTGACCCTCCATCAGCAGCGAGCCGATGGCGAGCGTCTCGCCCATGGCCCAGTCGATGGTGTTGTCCTCGACGGAGGCCGCGCGGCGCTGCAGCTGCGGCAGCAGACGCGGGTGGACGGTCAGCCAGTCCGGCAGGTTGACCTGCGAGGCGGCGATCCGCTTGACCATCTCCTCGGAGATGCCGGTCTGGATGTTGACCGGGAAGTCGGCGACCGGCTTGCCGTTGGTGTGCGCGACCTGCGCGGAGGCGGCGTCGCGGACCTCGGAGAAGACCTTCTCCAACTGGCCCTGGAAGTCCTGGAGCGCCTGCTCCGCCTCTTCCATGGTGATGTCGCCACGGCCGATCAGACCCTCGGTGTACAGCTTGCGCACCGAGCGCTTCTTGTCGATCAGGTCGTACATCAGCGGCTGGGTGAACGACGGGTTGTCGGCCTCGTTGTGACCGCGGCGGCGGTAGCAGATGAGGTCGATCACGACGTCCTTGTGGAACGCCTGGCGGAACTCGAAGGCGAGCCGCGCGACGCGGACCACGGCCTCTGGGTCGTCGCCGTTCACGTGGAAGATCGGCGCCTCGATCATGCGGGCCACGTCGGTGCAGTACATCGACGAGCGGCTGCTGGCCGGGGCGGCGGTGAAGCCGACCTGGTTGTTGACCACCAGGTGGATCGTGCCGCCGGTGCGGTAGCCGCGCAGCTGCGACATGTTCAGGGTCTCCGCGACCACGCCCTGGCCCGCGAAGGCCGCGTCGCCGTGGATCTGGATCGGCAGCACCGGGAACGAGGTGCCGCCCTGGTCCAGGACGTCCTGCTTGGCGCGGACGATGCCCTCGACGACCGGGTCCACGGCCTCCAGGTGGGAGGGGTTCGCGGCGAGCGAGACCTTGATGGTCTCGCCGTCCAGGCCGGTGAAGGTGCCCTCGGCGCCCAGGTGGTACTTGACGTCGCCGGAGCCGTGCATGGACTTCGGGTCGAGGTTGCCCTCGAACTCGCCGAAGATCTTGCCGTACGGCTTGCCGACGATGTTGGCCAGCACGTTCAGGCGGCCGCGGTGGGCCATGCCGATCACGGCCTCGTCCAGGCGGTGCTCGGCCGCCGAGTCGATGGTCGCGTCCAGCAGCGGGATGAGGGACTCGCCGCCCTCCAGCGAGAAGCGCTTCTGGCCGACGTACTTCGTCTGCAGGAAGGTCTCGAAGGCCTCGGCGGAGTTCAGGCGGCGCAGGATGCGCAGCTGCTCCTCGCGCTCCGGCTTGGTGTACGGCTTCTCCAGGCGCTCCTGCAGCCACTTGCGCTGCTTGGGGTCCTGGATGTGCATGTACTCGATGCCGACGGTGCGGCAGTACGTGTTGCGCAGCAGGCCGAGGATGTCGCGGAGCTTCATCATCTTCTGGCCGCCGAAGCCGCCGACCGCGAACTCGCGCTCCAGGTCCCACAGGGTGAGGCCGTGCTCGACGACGTCCAGGTCGGGGTGGCGACGCTGCTTGTACTCGAGCGGGTCGGTGTCCGCCATCAGGTGACCGCGCACCCGGTAGGCGTGGATCAGCTCCATGACGCGGGCGGTCTTGTTGACCTCGTCGTCGTGGGTGGTCGCGACGTCCGTCGCCCAGCGGACCGGCTCGTACGGGATCCGCAGGGACTCGAAGATCTCGTCGTAGAAGTTGTGCTCGCCCAGCAGCAGCTGGTGGATCGTGCGCAGGAACTCGCCCGACGCCGCGCCCTGGATGACCCGGTGGTCGTAGGTCGAGGTCAGGGTCATGATCTTGGAGATGCCCAGCTTGGCCAGGGTGTCCGGGGACGAGCCCTGGAACTCGGCCGGGTACTCCATCGCGCCGACGCCTACGATGGTGCCCTGGTTCTGCATCAGGCGGGGCACGGAGTGCACGGTGCCGATGCCGCCCGGGTTGGTCAGCGAGACCGTGACGCCGGTGAAGTCGTCCATGGTCAGCTTGTTGGCGCGGGCCCGGCGGACGATGTCCTCGTAGGCCTGCCAGAAGCCGAAGAAGTCGAGGGTCTCGGCCTTCTTGATGGCCGCGACGACCAGCTGGCGGTCGCCGTTCGGCTTGACCAGGTCGATGGCCAGACCGAGGTTCACGTGCTCGGGCTTCACCAGGAAGGACTTGCCGTCCTTCACCTGGTAGCTGTGGTTCATGCCCGGGCTGGCCTTGATGGCCTGCACCAGCGCGTACCCGATCAGGTGGGTGAAGGAGACCTTGCCACCACGGGCGCGCTGCAGGTGGTTGTTGATGACGATGCGGTTGTCGATCAGCAACTTGGCCGGGACGGCGCGGACCGAGGTCGCGGTCGGCACCTCCAGCGAGGCGTCCATGTTGGTCGCGACGGCCTTGGCCGGGCCACGCAGCGGGACGAGCTCAGGGCCCTCGGCGGCGGCGGGCGCGGCAGCGGCCGGGGCGGCCGCCTTCGGCGCCGGCGGCGCGGCCGGAGCTGCGGCGAGCGGCGCGGGCGCCGGCTGAGCCGGTGCGGCCACGGGGGCGGCGACCGGAGCAGCGGGGGCGGGCGCCGCCTGAACAGCAGCAGGGGCAGGGGCGGCAACGGCGGTCGGCGTGGGGCCGGCCTGGGTCGCGGCCTGGGTCACTGGAGTCACCTCGGTACCGGGCTTGTAGTCGGCGAAAAAGTCCCACCAGGCTCGGTCAACCGAGTTGGGATCCTGGAGGTACTGCTGGTAGATCTCGTCGACGAGCCACTCGTTGGGGCCGAAGCCAGTGGAGCTTGCCGAGCTGACGGGGGTTTCAGGGTGTGGCGACACGGGGCAACCGCCCTCTTCCGCTTCCTTTTGGGATGGTGGACAGCGGGGATTAAGGCTACGCCTCTGACCAGTGATCGCGCAGTCCCCGGGGGTCAGGCGTCGTCCAGATCACAGTCCTGACCTGCAATATGGCCGAAAACAAGCGTTAGAAAGCTCGACCGGCGGGGAAGCGATCGACTCCACTGTGGGGGCAAATCCCTACAATTTCGGACAATATCGCAGGTTGAGGTCGCTGTCGAACACCTGACGGAGTCCTGACGCTCGCTATGTCCCAGTTGTGTGACAACTACACGCGCACAGGAGTCTCGCCCGGGAGTACCACTTCGATCCGGCAGCCGTGTGCCGACTCCGCGACCCGGATCTCGCCGCCGTGCAGGTCGACGGCCCAGCGGGCGATGGCCAGACCGAGGCCAGTGCCGCCGTCGCTGCCCGGGCCCTGGGCGGTCGCCGTACCGCTGCGGCCGAAGCGTTCGAACACCCGGCTGCGGTCCTGCACGGGGATGCCCGGGCCCTGGTCCTCGACCTCCAGCAGCAGGGCGCCCGGCTCGTCGCCGGGACGCGCGCGCACCGTCACGGTGCCGCCGGCGGGGGAGTGCTTGCAGGCGTTGTCGACCAGGTTGGCGACCACCTGGTGCAGCCGCTCGGGGTCCGCGACGCCGGTCAGGCCGGCCGGGCGGACCTCCAGCTGCAGGTGCACGTCGCCGCGCCGCCCGTACGCGCCGCCGGCCGTCGCGCCGTCCACGCTGACGCCGCGCAGCACGCCGTCCAGGAAGGGCCGCACCTCGAAGGGCCGGGCGTCCAGCGGGACGACGCCGTCGTCCAGCTTGGAGAGGTCGAGCAGGTGGGTGACCAGGCGGCCGAGCCGCTCGGTCTGCTCCAGGGCGGCGCCGAGGGTCCTGGGGTTGGGCTGGACGACGCCGTCCACCACGTTCTCGAGCACGGCGCGCAGCGCGGCGATCGGCGTGCGCAGCTCGTGCGAGACGTTGGCCACCAGTTCCCGGCGGTGCCGGTCGGAGGCTTCCAGGTCGGCGGCCATCCGGTTGAAGGTCGCGGCCAGCTCGCCGATCTCGTCGCGGGAGGAGACCTCCACCCGGCGGCTGTAGTCGCCACCGGCCATCGCGCGGGCGGCGGCGGTCATGTCGCGCAGCGGGGCGGTCAGCCCGTGCGCCAGGAACTGCATGAAGAGCAGCGAGGCGATCATCGAGAAGATCATGATGATCCGGATCTGGGTCTCGGACCGGATCGCGACCACCACCATGCCGGTGGCGAGGAAGACCGAGACGATCACCAGCAGGGTGAGCTTGCCCTTGATCGACCGGACCGGATCGAGCGGGCGGATGTCGGCCCAGACGCGGCTCGCGGCGCGCTTGGCCAGGCCTCGGCGCGGGCGCTCGCCCGCGGTGTCCCCGTTGCGTTGCTGTGGAAAGGTCATGTCGCCTCTGAGTCGTCCCCCGACGGTGCTGCGACGTGACACGTCAAGGCGTTGGGCCCCCCGGAGGCCCAAGCCCTCGGTGCCACTAGGAGAGCGGTGCCTCCAGGGCGTACCCGACGCCGTGCACCGTACGGATCCAGCTCGCGCCGATCTTCCGGCGCAGCGCCTTCACGTGGCTGTCGACCGTGCGGGTGCCCGAGGCGTCGGTCCAGTCCCAGACCTCGGCGAGCAGCTGCTCACGGGTGAGCACCGCGCGCGGCTGGGCGGCCAGGCAGGCCAGCAGGTCGAACTCGGTCGGCGTCAGGTGGACGTCGCCCGCACCGAGCCGCACCCGGCGCTGGACGTGGTCGATCTCCAGCTCGCCGAAGCGCAGCGAGCCGAGGGCGGGTGTCCTGGCCGCCTGCTGGGCGCGCTCGACGCGGCGCAGCAGGACGTTGACCCGGGCCGCGAGCTCGCGCATGGAGAACGGCTTGGTCATGTAGTCGTCCGCGCCGACCCCGAGGCCGACCAGCAGGTCCGTCTCGTCGTCGCGGGCGGTCAGCATCAGGACCGGCACCGGGCGCTGTGCCTGGATCCGGCGGCACACCTCCAGGCCGTCGAAGCCGGGGAGCATCACGTCGAGCACGACGAGATCCGGCTGCCAGGTGTGGAAGCCGTCCACCGCTCCCGGGCCGTCATGGGCCACGGCGACCTTGAAGCCCTCCGCGCCCAGCCGGGCCGCGATGGACTCGGCGATGGTGGGCTCGTCCTCGACGACGAGTACGCGTCGCTGTGTGCTCACCGCGTTGCTGCTGATGGTCTCTTGCTGAATCTCTGTCACGGTCACGCCACCGCCCCCAGGGCTGCGGGCCGGCTGCCTGTGGGGACAGCGGGCTCCGCTCGTAGTCGTCTTGTTCCGTCGTGGGCTGTGCCCGGCCCGCAGTCTCTGCGGGGTGCCGTCCGCCGTCGGCACCGGAGGGTGCGCAGGTGTGGGTCTGCGTACCGTTCCGCTCTCATCGCAGCGTACGGACACCGCGAGCATCCCGGCAGGTGAACCGGACATATCCGGCCTGGCGGCCGGTGCCGATCCCGTTGGGGACGGGGCACGGGGCGATACCTTACCCGGCAAAAATATCGACTGTATCTGTGCGTATGCGGCCGATGTGATGACAGACTCCTCAGCGGGGAGGCTACTTGTCCGTAAACAAAGGGTTGGTCCGGACCAAATATGAGAGCCGGTCGCGCCTGGCGGGGGTCCGATCTTCACAGGTCTTCCTCAGCCGGTTCTCAGGACCTCGACGTACCGTGGGCACGACAAGTCCCGGGGGAGCAGTGCGGCTGGGAGCGGAGGCGGAATGTCGGACACGCAGCGAGGTGGCCTCATGACGCGGCCCGTGCCGGCGCCGCCCTACGGCGGGCTCAGACACGGGCTCCGGGTCGGCGTGCTCGGCCGGCTGCTGGGGCTGGTCCCGACCCCGCGCCGGAACCCCTTCGCGCTCGGCTATCTCGCGGTGCTGCTCGGCACCACGCTGTTCTCGCGCTTCGCCGATCCGGAGCTGGTGCACCGGCTGCAGTCCCTGTCCAGCACGGACGTCCACAACCTGCTGCACTGCCCTCTCCCGGCCCTGCTGTTCAGCGGGCTCTGGGTGGCCGGGCCGGTCTGGATGCCGTACCTGTGGGCCTTTGCGCTCACCGTGGCGCCGCTGGAGCGCCGGGTCGGCGGATGGCGGGCGGCCGCGGTGTTCGCCGCCGGGCACGTGCTGGCCACCCTGCTCTCGCAGCTCGTCGTCGCGGTCACCGTGGCGGCCGGGCGGCTCGGCCCTGAAGCCCTGGACAACCTGGACATCGGCGTCAGCTACGGCGTGCTCGCCAGTCTGGGCGCGCTCGCCGGCCTGCTGCGCCCCCGGGGGCGGCTGCTGGCCCTGGCCGGGGCGGGCGGGCTGATCGGGCACCAGCTCCTGACCGACCAGGACCTGGTCACCAGTGTCGGCCACCCGGCGGCGCTGCTGATAGGCGTCTCGCTGTGGCGCTGGCTGCGGCGCGGGCCCGGGCGTCCGCTGCGGCTGCGCAGGCCGGCCGTGCGCCGGATGGCACCGTCGGAGGTGTGATCCGGGTCCCCTGAGAGGCGCCGCCGGCAGGTGAGCAGCCGATCAGGAATGGGCATCCCAGGGGCGCGGGGAACTGCGCGAGGCGGTAGGGCACAGGTCGTCGCCTTCCGATCTCGCGCAGTTCCTCGCGCCGCTGGTTCTGCGGCGGAGCCTCTCAGGGCTGATCGCTCAGGGCGAACGTGACCGGGGGAACAACCGGCGCCTCCCAATCCTTAGTCAGGTCAACTCAACTTCACTGACTGGGGAGAGATCATGGCATCGACGTCCACACCGCTCACCCTGCCCGTGCTGCCGCTCGACGACGAGGTGGTGCTGCCGGGCATGGTGGTGCCGCTGGACCTGTCCGACACCGAGGTGCGCGCCGCCGTCGAGGCAGCCAGGGCGGCCGCCTCCGGTGCGGCCAAGCCCCAGGTCCTGCTGGTGCCGCGGCTGGACGGCTCGTACGCCGCCGTCGGCACCCTGGCCACCGTGGAGCAGGTCGGCCGGCTCGCGGACGGCGACCCGGCGGCCCTGGTCCGGGCCGTCCGCCGGGTCCGGATCGGCGCCGGCACCACCGGACCGGGCGCCGCGCTCTGGGTCGAGACCAGCGCGTTCCGCGAGTCCTCGGTGGGCCTGCCGGTGGCCGGCCGGGCGCTGGAGCTGGTCAAGGAGTACAAGGCGCTCTCCACCCAGTGGCTGCGCAAGCGCGGCGCCTGGCAGATCGTCGACCGGGTGGCCCAGATCGAGGGCGTCGGCGAACTCGCCGACAACATCGGCTACGCCCCGTTCGCCACCGCCGAGCAGAAGCTCAAGGTGCTGCTGGAGGCCGACCAGTCGGCCCGGCTCGAGTACGCCCTGCAGCTGCTCCGCGACCACCTCGCCGAGGAGGAGGTCAACGACACCATCCGCAAGGACGTCGAGGAGGGCGTGGCCAAGCAGCAGAAGGAGTTCCTGCTCCGCCGCCAGCTGGAGGCGGTCCGCAAGGAGCTCGCCGAGCTGAACGGCGAGCCGGCCGACGAGGAGGGCGACTACCGGGCCCGGGTCGAGGCCGCCGACCTCCCGGAGAAGGTGCGGGAGGCCGCGCTCAAGGAGGTCGACAAGCTCGAGCGCTCCTCGGACCAGTCGCCCGAGGGCTCCTGGATCCGCACCTGGCTGGACACCGTCCTCGAGCTGCCCTGGAACGAGCGGACCGAGGACTCCTACGACATCACCGGTGCCCGTGCGGTGCTGGACGCCGACCACTCGGGCCTCGCCGACGTGAAGGACCGGATCGTCGAGTACCTCGCGGTGCGCAAGCGGCGCGAGGAGCAGGGGCTCGGGCAGGTCGGCGGGCGCCGTGGCGGTGCGGTGCTGGCCCTGGTCGGCCCGCCCGGGGTCGGCAAGACCTCGCTCGGCGAGTCGGTGGCGCGCGCGATGGGGCGCACGTTCGTCCGGGTGGCGCTCGGCGGCGTACGTGACGAGGCGGAGATCCGCGGCCACCGGCGCACGTACGTCGGCGCACTCCCCGGCCGGATCGTTCGCGCCATCAAGGAGGCCGGGTCGATGAACCCGGTGGTGCTGCTCGACGAGATCGACAAGGTCGGCTCGGACTACCGGGGCGACCCGGCGGCGGCCCTGCTCGAGGTGCTGGACCCGGCGCAGAACCACACCTTCCGAGACCATTACCTGGAGGTCGAGCTCGACCTCTCCGACGTGGTCTTCCTGGCGACGGCGAACGTGCTGGAGGCCATCCCCGAGCCGCTGCTCGACCGGATGGAGCTGGTCCGCCTCGACGGCTACACCGAGGACGAGAAGGTCGTCATCGCCCGCGACCACCTGCTGCCGCGACAGCTGGAGCGGGCAGGCCTGAAGGCCGACGAGGTCGCGGTGGACGAGCTCGCGCTGCGCAGGCTCGCCGGCGAGTACACCCGCGAGGCGGGCGTCCGGAACCTGGAGCGCTCGATCGCCCGCATCCTGCGGAAGATCGCCGCGCAGAACGAGCTGGGCGAGCGGGAGCTGCCCGCCGCGATCGGCCCGGACGAGCTGCGGGCGCTGATCGGGCGGCCGCACCACGTCCCCGAGTCGGCGCAGGAGCCGGCCGAGCGGCGCACCGCCGTCCCCGGCGTGGCCACCGGGCTGGCGGTCACCGGCGCGGGCGGCGACGTCCTCTACATCGAGGCCTCGCTGGCGGACGCCGAGACCGGCTCCACCGGGCTCACCCTCACCGGGCAGCTGGGCGACGTGATGAAGGAGTCCGCGCACATCGCGCTCTCCTACCTGCGCTCGCGCGGCGCCGAGCTGGAGCTGCCGGTCACCGGCCTGCGGGACCGCGGCATCCACC
Source organism: Kitasatospora atroaurantiaca (assembly GCF_007828955.1). Lineage (NCBI taxonomy): Bacteria > Bacillati > Actinomycetota > Actinomycetes > Kitasatosporales > Streptomycetaceae > Kitasatospora > Kitasatospora atroaurantiaca. The sequence continues at coordinate 4,914,956 of NZ_VIVR01000001.1, forward strand.
TGCACGTCCCCGCCGGAGCCGTCCCCAAGGACGGGCCGAGCGCCGGCATCACCATGACCACCGCGCTGGCCTCGCTGCTCTCGGGGCGCAAGGTCCGTACGGACGTGGCGATGACGGGCGAGGTCTCGCTGACCGGGCGGGTCCTGCCGATCGGCGGGGTGAAGCAGAAGCTGCTCGCCGCCGACCGGGCCGGGATCACCACGGTGGTCATCCCCAAGCGCAACGAGCCCGACCTGGACGACGTCCCGGCCGAGGTGCTGGAGCGGCTGACGGTGCACCCGGTGGCCGACGTACGGGAGGTGCTGAGGCTGGCCCTGGAGCCGGCGGAGGTCCTGGTGGCCGCGTGAACCCATCAGGGGCGCGGAGGGCACCCCCCGCGCCCCTGGGGTCGGCGCCTCTCGCAGTGCGAGACGCTCTTGTGAGAATATTCGTCAGCACGCCACCATGGGTGCCATCCTCTACCTCTATTACTATGCCGAGGTCGAACGGGAGAGCGGCGGAGTGGTGCTCCAGGGCACGGCCACCGAGGGCGCGCGGATAAGCGTTCGGTAGTACCCCCCGCGGGGGTCTCCCGAATACCACCGCGAAACCTTCGCATGCCACACTGCCGGAATGCCGTCACCTACTCAGAAGGCGCTGGCCCGAGTCCCGGGCCGACTGCGTCCGTTCCTGGTGCAGCACCGCAAGCTGGTGAAGTTCCTCCTGGTTGGCGGCACCTGCTTCCTGCTGACCATGGCCATCAACTTCGGCCTCAAGCTCACGGTCCTGCACGCCAAGCCGGTGGTCGCGCTGACCATCGCCACCGTGATCGCGACCGTCGTGTCGTACATCCTGAACCGGCAGTGGTCGTTCCGGACCAACGGCAGACACCGCGAGGCGGTGCTGTTCGCCGTGGTCAGCGCGCTGGCGGTGCTGGTGAACGACGCGCCGCTGGTGGTCTCGCGGTACGTCCTGGACCTGCGCGAGCCCGACGTCAGCTCGTTCACCCAGGAGGTCGCCGACTTCCTCAGCGGGATGATCATCGGGACACTGCTCGCCATGGTCTTCCGGTACTGGGCCATGCAGCGCTGGGTCTTCGTCCACCGCGAGGCACCGGTCGAGCAGCCGCAGCCCGAGCACGTGTGACCGGGGTGGGCCTTCCAGGGCCCACCCCTTTCTTGTGCGGACGCCCTTGCTTCAGACGCCCAGCAGGTGGTCCATCGCCAACTGGTCGAGCTGCTCGAAGGCCATACCCCGACGGGCCGCCGCCTCGATGTCGAACTCCTCGAAGGCGCAGCGGTCGGTGAGCAGTGCAGCGAGGCCGTCCTGTGCGGTGGGCAGTGCCAGCTCGTCCAGCCTGGCCGCCCGCAGCGCCTCCTGGACGGCCGGGTCGGCGCGGAAGGCCAGCGCCTTCTGCTTGAGCACCAGATAGTTGTGCATGCAGGCCGCCGCCGAGGCCCAGACGCCGTCGATGTCCTCGGTGCGCGGCGGCTTGAAGTCGAAGTGGCGCGGGCCGTCGTAGCCGGCGCTCTCCAGCAGGTCCACCAGCCAGAACGCGCTGCGCAGGTCGCCGGCGCCGAAGCGCAGGTCCTGGTCGTACTTGATGCCCGACTGGCCGTTCAGGTCGATGTGGAAGAGCTTGCCGTGCCACAGGGCCTGCGCGATGCCGTGGGTGAAGTTCAGGCCCGCCATCTGCTCATGGCCCACCTCGGGGTTGAGGCCCACCCGGTCGGGGCGCTCGAGCGAGTTGATGAAGGCCAGCGCGTGGCCGACGGTCGGCAGCAGGATGTCGCCGCGCGGCTCGTTGGGCTTGGGCTCGATCGCGAAGCGCAGGTCGTAGCCCTGGCTCTCGACGTACTCGCCGAGCAGGTCGAAGGCCTCCTTCAGCCGGTCCAGCGCCACCCGGACGTCCTTGGACGCGCCGTGTTCCGAGCCCTCGCGGCCGCCCCAGGCGACGTAGGTGGTCGCGCCCAGCTCGACGGCGAGGTCGATGTTGCGGATGGTCTTGCGCAGCGCGTACCGGCGGACGTCGCGGTCGTTGGCGGTGAAGGCGCCGTCCTTGAAGACCGGGTGGGTGAAGAGGTTGGTGGTGGCCATCGGCACCTTGAGGCCGGTGACGTCCAGCGCCTGCCGGAAGCGCTTGACCGCCGTCTCGCGCTCGGCCTCGGAGGCGCCGAAGGGGATCAGGTCGTCGTCGTGGAAGGTGACGCCGTACGCGCCCAGATCGGCCAGCCGGGTGACGGTCTCGACCGGGTCCAGGGCCGGACGGGTGGCGTCACCGAAGGGATCGCGGCCCTGCCAGCCGACGGTCCACAGGCCGAAGGTGAACTTGTCGGAGGGGACGGGGGTGGGCATGGGCAGCTCCTCTATTCGTCATGGCAGAAAACAAACTAATATCCGTCCGCACCGTTGGGAAGGCCCGGTGCGAGGCGAAGGAGGGTGCGGCATGGCTGCAGCGCGGCGGATCGTCATCGGGGTGGACAGCTCGACCCAGGCCACCAAGGCCCTCGCGGTCGACGCGGACACCGGCGAGGTGCTGGGCGAGGGACGGGCCGCGCACCTGGTGAGCGGGGTCGGCGGGGCCCGCGAGAGCGACCCGGAGGCATGGTGGCGGGCCCTGCTGGACGCCGTGGCCGCCACCGGCCACGCGGCGGCGGCCGAGGCGGTCTCGGTCGCCGGCCAACAGCACGGACTGGTCGCCCTGGACGCCGGCGGCAGCCCGGTGCACCCGGCGCTGCTGTGGAACGACACCCGTTCCGCCGGGCAGGCGGCGGCGCTGGTCGGGGCGCTCGGCCGGGAGGAGTGGGCGCGCCGGACGGGCAGCGTGCCGGGCGCCTCGTTCACCGTCACCAAGTGGGCCTGGCTGCGCGAGCACGGGCTCGCGGACGCGGTGACGGCGGTACGGCTGCCGCACGACTACCTCACCGAACGGCTGACGGGCCGTCCGGTCACCGAGCGCAGCGACGTCTCGGGCACCGGCTGGTGGGGCGAGGGCGGCTACGACGAGGAGATCCTCGAGCTGGTCGGGCTCGAACGCTCGTACCTGCCGGAGGTCGTGGCGCCGGGAGCGGCGGCGGGCGAGGTGCGCGGCGAGGCCGGCGGGCTGCGGCCGGGCACGCCCGTCGCGGTGGGGGCAGGGGACAACGCGGCGGCGGCGCTCGGGCTCGGGCTGACGTACGGTCAGCCGGTCGTCTCGCTGGGGACCTCGGGCACCGCGTACGCCGTCACGCGCGGTCGGCCGGCCGACCCGAGCGGGGTGGTGGCCGGGTTCGCGGCGGCTCATGGCGGCTGGCTGCCACTGGCCTGCACGCTCAACTGCACGCTCGCCGTCGACCGGGTGGCCGCCCTGCTCGGCCGCGACCGGGAGGCCGTCGAGCCGGGTGGCAGCGCGGTGATGCTGCCGTTCCTGGACGGCGAGCGCACCCCCGACCTGCCGTACGCCTCCGGGCTGGTGCACGGCCTGCGGCACGACACCACCGCGGGCCAGCTGCTGCAGGCGGCGTACGACGGCGCGGCCTACGCACTGCTGGGGGCACTGGACGAGGTGCTGCGCGCCGGAGCTGAGGAAGCGTCGGACGCGCCGCTGCTGCTGATCGGCGGCGGGGCGAAGGGGCGGGCCTGGCGGGAGACGGTCCGCCGGCTGTCCGGGCGGGCGGTGCAGGTGCCGGCGGCGGGCGAGCTGGTGGCGCTGGGGGCGGCGGCGCAGGCCGCGGGGCTTCTGACCGGAGAGGACCCGGCGGCCGTCGCCCGACGCTGGGGCACGGCGGCCGGGCCGGTGCTCGAGCCGGTGGCCCGGGACGAGGCGGCGCTCGCGCGGATCGCGTCGACGCTCGCGGAGGGCGCGGGGCTGCTGGGGCGGGGCTGACGGTTCGTCGGCGCGACGCGGCGCGGAAAGGCCGCCGGAACAGACGACGGCTACGCTGCAAGCGTCCGACCGGCTGTTCGACCGGTCCAGAGTCGGGGTGACGAACATGCGGGAGACGGACGTGCGGCGGGCCGGGCCCGCGAGCCAGCAGGGCATGCGCTGGGCCAACCTGGCCCTCGTCCTGGGGGAGATCGCGGCCGAACCGCGCTCCCGGGCCGAGGTCGCGGCGGCCACCGGGCTCACCCGGGCGGCGGTCTCCTCCCTGGTGGAGGAGCTGCTGGCGGCCGGGCTGCTCACCGAACCCGGCCCTGCGGTGCCGAGCGGCCGGGTGGGTCGGCCGGGCACCGCGCTGGCGCTCAATCCGGAGGGGCCCGGCGGTGTGGGAGCCGAGGTCGGGGTGGAGCACCTGGCGGCCTGCGTGGTGGACCTGCGCGGGGAGGTGCGGAGCTGGCACCGGGTCGAGGTCTGCAACCGGGGCCGCGCGTCGGCCGCCGTCCTGGCCGAGCTCGCCGGGCTGCTGCGCCGCGCCGCCGAGGACGCGGGCCTGCGAACGGCAGGGCTGACGCTGGCCGTTCCCGGACTGGTCGGGGCGGCCGAGGGAGTGGTGGAACGGGCCGCCAACCTGGGGTGGTCGGGCGTGCCGGCCGCTGCCGAACTGAGACTGGCGCTGCGGGCGGCCGGCGCGGGCGAACTCGCAGCGCTGCCGATCGAGGTGGACAACGAGGCCAACCTGGGCGGCCTCGCCGAGCTCTGGCTGGGTGGCAGACCCGCCGACTTCATCCACCTCTCGGCCGAGGCGGGCATCGGCTCGGCGATCGTGGTCGGCGGGCGGCTGCTGCGAGGGGCGCGCGGCTTCGCGGGCGAGCTGGGTCACGTTCCCGTGCGCCCGGACGGACCCGAGTGCGCCTGTGGGGCACGCGGCTGCCTGGAGCAGTACGCGGGCGAGTCGGCGGTGCTGCGGGCGGCGGGCCTGGAGGGCGTACGCGGCGACTGGGTCGCGCTGCTCGCCGAGCGGGCGGCGGCCGGGGACGCGGCCGTACGGGAGGCGCTGGCCGAGGCCGGGGCGGCGCTCGGCATCGCGGCGGCCGGGGCGGTCAACCTGCTGGACCCGGCGGAGCTCGTCCTGGGCGGGGGGTACGCGGAGCTGGGGGAGTGGCTGCTGCCGGCGATGCGGGCGGAGCTGCGTGGGCGCGTGACGGTGCGGCCGTGGTCGGACGAGTGGCTGACCGTGTCGCGGCTCGGACGGCGGGGGCCGCTGCTGGGCGCGGCGGTCGGCGTGGTCCGGGCCATCATCGCCGACCCGGGACGCTTCGCCACGGCCGACCAGTAGGGCATCCCCAGGGGCGCGGGGAACTGCGCGGGTTCGGAAGGCTGGGGCCTGCGGTCTTCCGTTTCGCGCAGTTCCTCGCGCCCCTGTTGTGGTTGTCCGGTTGCCTATGGGAGGCGGTGGGCGGCCGATCAGGTTTGGGTATCCCCAGGGGCGCGGGGACCTGCGCGAAACGGCAGGGCACGGGTCGTCACCTTCCGATCTCGCGCAGTTCCTCGCGCCCCAACGGTGGTTACTCGGCTGCCTGGCCGACCCGCAGAGCCGGGGCCTCGACGGGGACCGCCTCGCGGCCGCTGCGCGGCCTGCGGATCACGGCGGCCATGGTGACGGCGATGCCGACCGCGGCCCACGCGGCCAGCACCAGCAGGGGCACGGCGATGTTGGTGCCGCCGAAGTAGGCGATCGACCGGGCGACGTCGGTGCCCGCGCCGTTCGGGATCCAGGCGCCGATCGCCCGCCAGAACGGCGGCATCATCGGTGGCGGGAAGACGCCACCCGCACTCGGATTGCCGAGCACCACGAAGATCAGTACAGCCAGCCCGATGCCGACGATGTCGAAGAGGCATTCCAGCGCCATGGTGATCGTCCCGACCGCGAACACCACCAGGCTGCCCAGACCGATCAGCCCCCAGATGGAGCCGGGCAGCGCGCCCAGGATCGGCCCGATGATCAGCGCACCGCCGATGCCCGCCGCGACGGAGTACAGCGCCAGTGTGCCCAGCCGGATCAGCGCCCGGTCACGGTTGGCGGGCCGGGCGCCGGCGCTGATGCCGAGGATCGAGGCGACCAGATAGCCACCGACGCACCAGCCGACCACGAGGTAGAAGGAGGAGAGCCCCTCCGCATCGCCCTTGGCCAGCGGGATGACGTCCTCGACCTTGACCGTCCGTCCCTGCGACTTGTCCAGCGCGGTGACGATCCTCTCGGCCGCCGTCGCCGCCGCCGGCCCGCGCGCCTCGGCGACCAGCAGGGTGTCCTCGGTGCCCGCCGGGTCGACGACCAGCGCCGCGTAGATCTTCTGGTCGTTCATCCGCGCGAGGGCGTCCGCCCGGTCGGTGGCGGTGACGGCCTTGACCGCGTCGTCCGGTACGGACTCCAGCGCGGCCACCAGCTTCGGGCTGACCTGTGGCGGGGCCACGACGGCGATGGAGAGCTGGTGCGGGGTGGGGTGGTGCAGGGCGCCGACGTACGAGGTGATGAAGCCGAGCTGCAGCAGCAGGACGGCGATCACCAGCATCGCGGCGCGTGGTGTCACGGCGTCCTTCAGTTCTGCGATGAGTCCCTGACCCTGGCCGGCCATCCAACATCTCCTCAGATTTAGGGGCAGAACGGATACTTCATATCATGAAACAGTTTCCGTTCGATGAAGCAGCGGGCTGCGGGATACTGACGCCATGAGCGACGAGACTGCGGCCGAGGAGGCCTTCCTGGCTGTGGAGCGCGAGGTCGCGCTGCTGTTCCGGCGGGGGCGGGCGCGGGCCGGTGACATGTCCCGGCGGGTGCACCCGCAGCTGGAGGGTGTCGCGTACAGCATGCTCGGGTTCATCGAGGAGTCCGGCCGGGTGCGGTCGACCGACATCGGCCTGCACTTCGGTGTGGGCAAGGCCACCATCAGCCGGCAGATCAAGGTGCTGGAGGGGCTGGGTCTGGTGGCCCGCGAGGTGGACCCGCTGGACCGCCGCTCCTCGCTGGTCTCGCTCACCCCGGACGGCGCGGCGCGGTTCCTGCGCGCCCGGGACGGGCGGATGGCGCGGTTCCGTGCGCTGATGGCCACCTGGGAGACGGCGGACGTGGAGCAGTTCGCCGACCTGCTGCAGCGCTTCAACGAGCTGACCGGCGAGCCCGTCGACGCCTGAGCGAGGCCTGCAGCCCAGGCTTTACTTCGACTTGAAGAATGTTGCCTAAGTCAACTATCTCGTTTTATGGTTGCCCAAGGCAACGAAATTCAAGCCGAAGGACCCAGATGACCGACACGCCGACCGCCCCCATGACCCATCGTCAAGTACTCGAAGCCCTGTCCGGTCTGCTCCTCGGCCTGTTCGTGGCGGTGCTCTCCTCGACCGTCGTCTCCAACGCCCTGCCCCGCATCCTCACCGACCTGCACGGCGGCGAGTCGGCGTACACCTGGGTGATCACCGCCGCGCTGCTCTCGCTCACCGCGTCCACCCCGATCTGGGGCAAGCTCTCCGACCTGGTCAGCAAGAAGCTGCTGGTCCAGATCGCGCTGGTGATCTACATCGCCTCGTCCGCGCTGGCCGGCCTCTCGCAGAACGCCGGGCAGCTGATCGCCTGCCGCGTTCTGCAGGGCATCGGCGCCGGCGGGGTGACCGCGCTCGCCCAGATCTGCCTGGCCGCGATGGTCCCGCCGCGCGAACGCGGACGGTACAGCGGCTACTTCGGCGCGGTCTTCGCGCTGGCCACCATCGGCGGCCCGCTGATCGGCGGCGTCATCGTGGACACGAGCTGGCTCGGCTGGCGCTGGTGCTTCTACGTCGGGATCCCGTTCTCGCTGATCGCCATCGCCGTCCTGCAGCGCACCCTCCACCTGCCCGTGGTGAAGCGGAAGGCGAAGATCGACTACCTCGGCGCGCTGCTGATCACCGCCTCCGTCAGCCTGCTGATGATCTGGATCAGTCTGGCCGGCAAGAACTACGACTGGCTCTCCTGGCAGACCGGCGCCATGGTCGGCGGCGGCCTCGCGCTGGCCGCGCTCTTCGTGCTCGCCGAGCGCCGGGCCGCCGAGCCGATCGTCCCGCCGGCCCTCTTCCGCCACCGCACCGTGACCCTCGCCGCCATCGCCAGCGTGCTGATCGGCGTCGGGATGTACGGCGCGACCACCTTCCTCAGCCAGTACTTCCAGCTGGCCCGGGAGAAGTCGCCGACCATGGCGGGCATCCTGACGCTGCCGATGATCCTGGGCCTGGCCGTTTCCTCCACCGTGGCCGGGAAGCTGATCACCAAGTACGGCCGCTGGAAGGGCTACCTGGTGGCGGGCACCTTCATGCTCGCGCTCGGCTTCGGCCTGCTCGGCGCGGTGCGGGACGACACCTCGTACGGGCTGCTGGCGCTCTACATGGCGGCGACCGGCATCGGCCTCGGGCTGACCATGCAGAACCTGGTGCTCGCGGTGCAGAACACCGTGCCCCGCCACGAGCTCGGCGCCGCCAGCTCGACGGTCACCTTCTTCCGCACCATGGGCGGGGCGATGGGCGTCTCGGCGCTCGGCGCCCTGCTGTCCGACCGGGTCACCCGCTACCTGACCGAGAACCTGGCGGCCGCCCGCCTCCCGGCCACGGGCGGGAGCCTCGGCGGGGGCGAGATCCCGGACCTGCACAAGCTGCCCGCGCCGCTCGTCCCACTGGTCACCGACGCCTTCGGGCACGGGGTGGCGACGGTGTTCCTGGTGGCCGCGCCCTTCGCGCTGCTGGCCTTCCTGGTGGTGCTGCTGATCCGCGAGGTGCCGCTGCGCACCGTCCAGGACGTGCCGGCGGAGCGGTCGCCGGAGCTGGTCAAGGACTGACGTACGGCTACGCCGAGAGGGCCGTGAAGCTCAGCGCTTCACGGCCCTCTCGGCGTAGGTGCGGGGTCAGCCCGCGATGAGCGAGAGCCCGTACAGCACGACGCCCGCGCAGGCGGCGAAGCAGACGGACGCGCCGGCCAGGGCCAGGTTGCCCTTGCCCGCGCCGTCGATGCCGGCCTTGTTGGCCTCCAGCGCCGCCTCGCGGCGGGAGAGGGCCAGGATGCCGAGGGCGAAGACCGCGACGGTGGCGACGGTGATGACGAAGCTGAAGCCGGCGGTCTGGGCCAGGGCGTTCCACTTGATGGTCATGGGTGATCCTTCCGGGCTCAGGCCGCGACGGTGGTCGAGGCGGGGGTGGGGGTCAGCGGGGCCGGGACGGGGGTGACCTCGACCGGGGTGACCTCGTTGACGTTGCCCGCGTGCACCGGCTGGCGGCGGGAGATGACCCACATCGCGCCCGAGCCGATCACCAGCGCGGCGCCGACCAGTGCGACACCCCAGGCACCCTGGTCCGCCAGGAAGGCGGCCGCGCCGGCCACCGTGGCGGCGGCGGGCAGGGTCAGGCCCCAGGTGTAGACCATGCGGCGGGCCAGGCTCCACTGCACCTGCTTCTTGGGGCCGCCGAGGCCGGCGCCCATGATGCCGCCCGAGCAGACCTGGGTGGTCGACAGGCCGTAGCCCATGTGCGAGGAGGTCAGGATGACCGTCGCGGCCGCGGTCTCCGAGGAGAAGCCCTGCGGCGGCTGGATGTCGACCAGGCCCTTGCCCATGGAGCGGATGATCCGCCAGCCGCCCATGTAGGTGCCGAGCGCGATCGCCGCACCGGCGCTGACGATGACCCAGGTGGGGGGCAGCGCATGCTTGGGCAGGGCGCCGACCGAGACCAGGGTCAGGGTGATGATGCCCATGGTCTTCTGCGCGTCGTTGGTGCCGTGGGCGAGCGAGATCAGCGAGGCCGAGAAGACCTGGCCGGTCTTGAAGCCCTTGTTGGTGGTCGCCTCGCGCCCGTTGCGGGTGAGCCGGTACGCCAGCTTGGTGGCGCCCCAGGCGGCCAGGCCGGCCACGATCGGGGAGGCGACGGCCGGGATGAGGATCTTGGAGAGCACGACGGCGAAGTTCACGCCGTGCAGTCCGACGCCGACGACGGTGGCACCGATCAGGCCGCCGTACAGCGCGTGCGAGGAGCTGGAGGGCAGACCCCGGAGCCAGGTGAGCAGGTTCCAGAGGATGGCGCCGGCCAACGCCGCGAAGATGATCGACGGTTGGAGGCCCGCCTTCTCGTTGACGATGCCGCCCGAGATGGTGGTGGCGACCTTCACGGAGAGGAAGGCGCCCGCGAAGTTGAGGACTGCGGCGACGGTGACCGCGACCTTGGGCTTGAAGGCCCCCGTGGCGATGGAGGTGGCCATCGCGTTGGCGGTGTCGTGGAACCCGTTGGTGAAGTCGAAGGCGAGCGCCGTGATGATCACAACGGCCACCAGGAACGTGATGTGTTCCATACCCAAACAATCGTCGTAGTTGTCGGACTGACGTTGGTGTCACGGGCGACCGTAGGGACGGTTGGTGAACGGAAGGTGAACTGGATCGGGATTCGCGGTTCGGATGGTGTCGTGAGGGTTGCGTGGAAACTGTGAAACCGTGGAGATTGAGCCCTTGAGCTGGCTGTTTGTCCGCTATGGTCCGCTTTGGTGCTGGTTTGTTGAGACCTGTCTCACAGTGCGTCTGAGACCGGGCTGAGAATTCGTCAGCCCTGGGGGATACCCCCTGTCTGGAGCCCGGCCCGCCATGGCAGGATCAAGCGGTAACGCCAGGCATTGAAGCAATCCGGCGGGGCCGGCAGTGAGACCTCCGGCAGCGCCGGCACAGGGGAGGGCGGGCCGATGGGGGCTGCACAGCGGGTCGAGGCGAGCGGCGTGAGGCCATGGGTGCGGGCTGCTCTGCGCTGCGGAGCGGTGCTGGCGGTGGCCGCCCTCTCGCTCCCGTTCGCGGGCGCCGCGTACGCCGCCCCTTCCACGCCCGAGCCCACCATCAAGGTCGCTCCCGGCGCCGACCCGCTCGCCGACGCCAAGGCCACCCTCGGCCCGATGCTCGACCGCCTGCACCAGCTCTACCAGGAGGCCGAGGCCGCCACCGAGCAGTACAACGCGACGGTCGCCAGGCTCGCCCAGCAGCAGGCCGCCGTCACCGAGCTTCGCGGCCGGCTCGCCCGCCAGCAGGCCGCCGTCGAGGCGGGCACCGACCTCGCCTCCCAGCTGGCCGCCGCGCAGTACCGCAACGGCAACGCCTCCGAGTACGCCGACCTGCTGCTCGCCAAGGACCCCTACGAGGCCGTCACCATCGCCGAGCTCCTGGCCGCCGCCGGGCGCTCGCAGTCGGCCTTCCTGGACCGGCTCAAGGCCGACCGGGAGTCGCTGACCGGCCTGAAGCAGCAGGCCGAGCAGGCCCTCGCCCAGGCCCAGGCCCTGGCCGCCCAGCAGGAGCTGGCCAAGACCGACGTGGCCAAGCGGCTGGCGGCGGTCGAGGACATGGTCGGCTCGCTCACCGGAGCCCAGCGCAGCGAGCTCGAGCAGCTGGAGAAGCAGCAGGCCGACGAGGCGCAGCTGGCCTTCCTCGCCTCGGGCGCCCTCGGCAAGGGCGAGCGCACGCCCTCGCAGGCCGGGCGCAAGGCGGTCGCGTACGCGCTGGCGCAGCTCGGCAAGGACTACGTCTGGGGCGGCGCCGGGCCGGACGTCTTCGACTGCTCCGGGCTCACCTCCCAGGCCTGGCTGCACGCGGGGAAGCCGATCCCGCGCACCAGCCAGGAGCAGTGGGCGGAGCTCAAGCACGTCCCGCTGAACCAGCTGCGCCCGGGCGACCTGGTGGTCTACTTCGGCGGTGCCACGCACATCGCGATGTACATCGGCGGCGGTCTGGTGGTGGTCGCGCCGCACACCGGCGCGGTGGTGAAGGTCGCGCCGATCGGGGCCCTGCCGATCCTCGGCGCCGTCCGCCCGGACCCGGAGTCGGGTGCGGACGACAAGGGCGGTAGCTGGAAGGTGCCGGAGATCCCCAAGGGGTCGGACGGAGCGACCCCGATCCAGCCCTCGAAGCCGACCACGCTGCCGACGCCTCCCGCGCCCACCAACCCGCCCACGCCGACGGCGCCGCCGACCACTCAGCCGCCGACCACCGCGCCGCCGGTCACCCCGACCGCGCCGGGTACGCCCAGCACCCCGGGCACGCCCACCGGCACGGGGTCGCCGTCCGCCTCGGCCTCCACGTCGGCCTCCACGTCGAGCTCGGCTTCCACCTCAAGCTCGGCCTCGGTCTCCGCCTCCTCGGACCCGGACCGCTCCGGCCGGGGCTGACCCCCAGCAGGACCGGGCCGGAGCCGGTTCGCCTGCAGGTAGGGGCACCCCAGGGGGCGCGGGGAACTGCGCGAGGTCGGAAGGCACCGGCCTGCCGCCTCGCGCATTCCCCGCGCCCCTTGTGGTTGGCCCGCTGCCCTACCTTCACACCCCGCTGTCGGCCTCGAAGCGCACCACGACGGCCTTGGAGGTCGGCGTGTTGCTGACGTCCGCCGTGGAGTCCAGCGGCACCAGCACGTTGGTCTCCGGGTAGTACGCGGCCGCGCCGCCCCGGGCCACCGGGTAGTGCACCACCTTGAAGTGCGGCGCCCGGCGCTCCACGCCGTCCCGCCACTCGCTCACCAGGTCGACGTACGAGTCCTCGGCGAGCCCGAGCTCCGCGGCGTCGGCCGGGTTCACCAGGACCACCCGCCGGCCGCCGGTGATGCCGCGGTAGCGGTCGTCCAGGCCGTAGATGGTGGTGTTGTACTGGTCGTGCGAGCGCAGCGTCTGCAGCAGCAGCCGGCCCGCCGGGACCTCGGGGGCGGTCAGCGGGTTGACGGTGAAGTTGGCCTTCCCGGTGGCGGTCGGGAAGGTGCGGCTGTCGCGCGGGCCGTGCGGCAGGGCGAAGCCGCCGGGCTTGCGCACCTTGGTGTTGAAGTCCTCGAAGCCCGGCACCACCCGGGCGATCCGGTCGCGGATGCTGTCGTAGGAGTCGGCGAACTCCTCCCACGGCACGGTGTTCTCGGGCCCCAGCGAGGCCCGGGCCAGCCGGCAGACGATCGCCACCTCGGAGAGCAGCTCCCGGCTCGGCGGCCGCAGCCCGCCGCGCGAGGAGTGCACCATGCCCATCGAGTCCTCGACGCTGACGAACTGGTCGCCCTTGGCCGTCCGGTCCTTGTCGGTACGGCCCAGTGTCGGCAGGATCAGCGCCCGGGCGCCGGTGATCACGTGCGAGCGGTTGAGCTTGGTGGAGACGTGCACGGTGAGCCGGCAGCGGCGCATCGCGGCCTCGGTGACCTCGGTGTCCGGGGTGGCCGCGACGAAGTTGCCGCCCATCGCGAAGAAGACCTTGACCTTGCCGTCGCGCATCGCCCGGATGGTGTCCACCGAGTCGTAGCCGTGCTCGCGCGGCGGCTCGAAGTCGAACTCCTTGGCCAGCGCGTCCAGGAAGGCCGCGCTCGGGCGCTCGAAGATCCCCATCGTGCGGTCGCCCTGCACGTTGCTGTGCCCGCGCACCGGGCAGACGCCGGCGCCCGGCCGGCCCACGTTGCCGCGCAGCAGCAGGAAGTTGACGACCTCGCGGATGGTCGGGACAGCGTGCTTGTGCTGGGTCAGGCCCATCGCCCAGCAGACGATGATCTTGTCCGAGGCCAGGACGAGCCGCGCCAGCTCCTCGATCTGCTCGTACGGCAGGCCGGTGGCCGCCAGCACGGCCTCGCGGTCGGTGGAACCGGCCTCGGCGGCGAACTCCTCGAAGCCCAGGCAGTGCTCGTCGATGAAGGCGCGGTCGACGCCGTCCTCGGCCTGCAGGATCAGCTGGTTCAGCGCGCGGAACAGCGCGAGGTCGCCGCCGAGCCGGATCTGCAGGAAGAGGTCGGTGAGCTTGGTGCCGTGGCCCACCAGGCCGCGGGCGTTCTGCGGGTTCTTGAACCGTTCGAGCCCGGCCTCCGGCAGCGGGTTGACGCTGACGATCTTCGCGCCGGCCCGCTTGGCGCGCTCCAGGGCGGAGAGCATCCGGGGGTGGTTGGTGCCCGGGTTCTGGCCGGCCACGATGATCAGGTCGGCCTGGTACAGGTCCTTGAGGCTGACGCTGCCCTTGCCCACGCCCAGGGTCTCCACCAGCGCGGAGCCGGAGGACTCGTGGCACATGTTCGAGCAGTCGGGGAGGTTGTTGGTGCCGAGCTGCCGGGCGAACAGCTGGTACGCGAAGGCGGCCTCGTTGCTGGTCCGGCCCGAGGTGTAGAAGGCGGCGCCGTCGGGGGTGTCCAGCGCCGTGAGCTCATCGGCGACGATCGCGAAGGCGCGGTCCCAGGAGACCGGGACGTAGTGGGAGGCACCCTCGTCCAGCAGCATCGGCTCGGTCAGCCGGCCCTGCTGGCCGAGCCAGTACCCGGAGCGCTCGGCCAGCTCGGCCACCGGGTGGGCGGCGAAGAACTCGGCGGTGATCCGGCGCTCGGTGGCCTCCTCGGCGACGGCCTTGGCGCCGTTTTCGCAGAACTCGGCGGTGTGCGTCTTGCCGGGCTCCGGCCAGGCGCACCCCGGACAGTCGAAGCCGTCCGGCTGGTTGACCTTGAGCAGGGTGGACAGCGTCCGCCGGGCCCCCATCTGCTCCCCGGCCATCCGCAGGCTGTGCCCGATGGCGGGCAGACCGGCCGCCGCGTGCTGGGGCTCTCCCACCCGGGGCGCGTCCTGCGCCGGGTCACTCTGCGGGGCCTGCTTGGCCATGACCGCCCACCTCCTGCTTCTCGGGGCCACGCGCCGTTGCCGGCCCTGCGCCCAATCCTGTCACCTGCGGACGGACCGGTCAGCGGGCGGCCGCCACGATGCTCTCGGCGGCCCGTCGGCCGGCCAGGGCGCGCAGCAGGGCCCGGGCGGTGGCGTCGTTCTGGCGGAAGGCGGGGGAATCGGTGCGCGGGCGGGAGAAGGCCGCGTACGCCCGGCCGTTGGTGTGCGGGCCGAGCGCCGTGCGGCGCGGGTGCGGGACGTCGCCGAGGGTGGGGTCGATGATCCGGCCGTCGGCCGGTGAGACGGTGAGCAGACCGGAGCGGTGGGTGTGGGTGGCGTCGTCGACCACCTCCTCGACGATCTCCCCGGCCCGGTGCAGCCTGCGCAGCACCGGGTCGTCGGTGCGGTCCAGCACATGCTTGGGCAGGTAGCCCTCGATCAGCGCGGTGGCCCGTACGGTGTGGCCGGGGACGGTCGGGCTGGTGGCGAGGAAGGTGCCGGTGGCCTCGTCGGCCTCCACCCGGAGGTCTGCGCCCAGGAAGCGCACCACGCCGGCCTCGGAGAGCGCGAGCAGTTGGCGGAGCCGGAAGCCGGGCGGCCCGGAGGCCAGGAAGCTGAAGAACCCGAACCACCACTCGTCCAGCTCGGCCGCCACCGAGCGGGCCGTCAGCCGCCCGGACTCCATCACCCGGGGCAGCTGGGCGAAGAGCGAGAGCAGCGCCAGGAAGGCGCCGAGATCGGCGCTGTACGAGAGGTCGGCCCGGCGGTCGGCGTCGGTGGTGATGTAGTCGCGCAGGTGCTGCTGGAGCTGCTCGGCATCGTCCAGCCGCAGTCCGGCCAGCGGGTGGTCCAGGGCCTCGAAGTCCAGCCGGTCGGCGGGGTCCGGGACGGCCGTCCCGACCAGGCGGGTGAGCTCGGGGGAGTACCAGTCCCACCGGTCGTACCCGGCCAGGAACTCCGCCCAGGGCAGGGCGGTGCGCTCCGGGTGGGCGTGGAACAGCTCGTGGTAGTAGCCGAAGCCGATGTCCTTGGCCATCAACGGCCAGACGTCGCGGCGCAGTTCGAGCGGGCCGTGCCCGGCCAGCAGGGCGTCCACGGCGGTGGCGTCGAAGTAGCGGGGCAGCGGTGCGGGCGGGCCCTGGAGCCGGTAGCCGGTCTTCGAGTGGTACGGGACGCCGCGCCGTGAGCCGACGTGGATCACCGGCTCCCGGCCGGACGGGTGGTAGACCAGCCCCTCGGCGGTCTGCTCGAAGCGGCCGCCCCGGCCCTCGGTGAGCAGCGCCACCAGGTCCACGAAGGCCAGTCCGAAGCCGCGCAGGACCAGCTGCTCGCCGGGTGCGATCCCGGAGAGGTCGACGTCCGAGGAGAAGGCGGGCGGCAGGTGGAAGCGGCCGTGGCGGGCCGCGAAGGCGGCGAGCGCGTCGTGCCGGGGGTCGGGCGCCGAGCCGAGATGGCCGAGGGCCAGCACCACCTGGTCGGCCACCAGGACGCCGTCGGTCAGCTGCACCAGCTGCGGTCCGTCGGCCGGCCCGGTGACCGAGCGGGCGGTGTCCCGGTGCACGGTGACGGTGACGTGTTCGGGCAGGTCGGCGACCGCGCGGCGGAACACCCAGGCCAGGTACGCGCTCTGGGCCCGCCGGGTCGGGAAGTCGGTCGGCGCCAGGGTGCGCAGCTCCTCCCGTACGGCCGGGTCGGCGATCGGCTCGTACGGCTCGAACTCCTCGGTGTGGCGGGCCCATTCGGCCAGGGAGGGGCCGGGGCGGACGGGGCCCTCGATGGTCGAGGACTCGTCGGTGAACATGGTGACGTCCTCGGCCATCGAGTTCATCCGCAGCAGCGGGGACTGCTCGTACCGCCAGATCCGGCCGCCGCCGGGCGGGTACGGGTCGGCCAGGTGGATGTGCAGGGGCCGGTCGGCGGGCAGCAGTTCGGCGGCGTTCGCGGCCAGCCGCTCCAGCAGGCCGGTGCCGCGCGGGCCGGCGCCGATGATCACGAGAGTGCTCAACTCCGGGCACCTGCCTTCGCGTCGAGAGCGGCGAAGAAGGCGCGGGCGCGCTGCAACGGGGTCGGCGGCAGCTCACCGCTGGTGGAGCCGCGCGCGTAGTGGCGCTCCAGGTAGTACTGGCCGACGGAGAGCACGCTGGTCACGGCGATGTACCAGACCGTGGCGACCAGCAGCAGCGGGATGACCTGGTACGTCTGGTTGTAGATCACCTGAGCCGAGTACAGCAGGTCCTGGACGGCCAGCACGCTGACGATGCTGGTGCCCTTCAGGGTGCCGATCAGCATGTTCCCGGCGGTCGGCACGATCGAGCGCATCGCCTGCGGGATGACGATCCGGCGCAGCACGCGGGCCCGGCCGAGGCCGAGCGACTGGGCGGCCTCCAGCTGGCCCTGGTCGACGGAGATGATCCCGCCGCGGACCACCTCGGCGGCGTACGCGGCCTCGTGCAGGGTGAGTCCGATGACGGCGGTGAGGGTCGGGCCGAGCAGGTTGACGGTCCTGACGGTGAGGAACTCCGGGCCGAACGGGATTCCCAGGCTCAGCGTCGGGTAGAGCGCGCCGATGTTGAACCAGAACAGCAGCTGCACCAGGATCGGGGTGGAGCGGAAGATCCAGACGTAGCCCCAACTGAGCGTCCGCAGTACGGGGTTGTCGGAGAGGCGGAGCACCGCGAGGAGCGTGCCGAGCGCGAAGCCGAGCACCATGACGGCGGTGGTGAGCCAGAGCGTGAGCAGCAGGCCGTTCACGATCGAGGTCGTGGTGAAGTACTGGCCGACCACGTCCCACTGGAAGGCCCGGTTGCGTACCACGGAGTTGAGCACCATGGCCGGGAGCAGCAGCGCGGCGGCCGAGGCGAGCAGCCGGCCGGGGCGTCGGCGGGAGACGATCGGGGCGTCGGCGGTCTTGGCCAGAGGCGGCGAGGAGGCGGGCAGGACGTCGTGCGTCGTGGCCATGAGGGTGCTCCAGGGCGGGAATGGGCAGGCGAGAATCGGCCGGCCGTCACACGCGATGGGCCACGTCCCTCAACGCGGCCGGAGCCGCCGGCACTTGGCGGGGCTCCTGGTTGCACTCACTCCGTACGGGATCGTACGCATGCCCGATCGGGCACTGTCAAGAACCGTCGGGGTGACCGGTCCTGGAAATGGACAGTGGTTGACGAACTCCAAGGTTCGCTGCTCAACTTACGGCATGAACGCCGAGCAGCCCCTCGTCACGCGCTGCCACATCGACTTCGGTCGAGTGTGGTCGGCGGCGTGTTGCGGCTGACCCGGCAGCGGGCCGTCTGACCGGCCCTTTCTCTCCTTCGGAGACCCTCCCTCGGTTTTCCCCGTTCGCGGGCCGGGATGCCGTCTGCCCTGACGGAACACGGGCGCACGCTGCCGCCATCTCTCACTCCAGCCGTCACGCGCACCTCCTCCCAAGCCTGTTCAGTCCCAGCTTGTCCAGTTCAGCCGCCGCGCGCCGGGGCTCGCTCCGGCCTGCCCGCGCACCGCCGCGGCGGCACGACCGAAAGGCCCATCCCCCATGCCCGTCGAGTTCCTCGGTATCGCCGCCACCGGTGACGGCTCGGAGACCACGCCCCGCACCACGGCCGCCTTCGACCGCGACTACACCCTGCGCCTGGCCCGTGCCCATGAGGACCACGGCTGGGACCGTGTCCTCTTCGCCTACGGGGCCGGCTCCCCCGATCCGGCGCCCGCCGCCGCGTACATCGCGTCCAAGCTGGACCGGCTGCAGATCCTGCTGGCCCACCGGCCGAACGTGTCGTACCCCACCTTCGCAGCCAAGACCTTCGCCACCCTCGACCAGATCAGCAACGGCCGCCTCACGGTGCACTTCATCACCGGTGGCAACGATCACGAACAGCAGCGCGAGGGCGATTTCCTGACGAAGGACCAGCGCTACGACCGCACCCGCGAGTACATCCGAATCGTGAAGAAGGCCTGGACGAGCAAGGAGCCCTTCGACCACGAGGGCGAGTACTACCGCTTCAACGACTTCGTCTCCGACGTCCTCCCCGTCCAGCAGCCCCGGCCCGGCGTCTCCTTCGGCGGCTCCTCGCCGGCGGCGTACGCGGCCGGAGGTGCCGAGGCGGACATCTACTGCCTCTGGGGCGAGCCGCTGGCGCAGACCGCCGAGCAGATCGAGACGGTCAGGGCGGCCGCGAAGGCGGCGGGCCGGACCGACACCCCGCGCATCCAGGTGGCCTTCCGGCCCATCATCGCCCCGACCGAGGAGCTGGCCTGGGAGAAGGCCTACCGGACCGTCGACGCCATCAAGACCCGGCGGGCGGGTGGCGGGCTGATCCGCCGGTACGCGGGCACGCCCGAGAACACCGGTTCCCAGCGCCTGATCGAGATCGCCGAGGCCGGCGAGCGCTACGACCGCGCGCTGTGGACCCCGACCGCCGCCGCCACCGGCGGGGCCGGCAACTCCAACGCCCTGGTCGGCACGCCGGAGACCGTCGCCCAGGCGCTGCTGGACTACTACGACCTCGGCGTCGACATCCTCTCCGCCCGTGGCTACGACCTGCTCGGCGACGCGATCGACTTCGGCCGGTACGTGATCCCGATCGTCCGCGAGGAGGTCGCCAAGCGGGACGCCGCGAAGGCCGCCGCGCGCGAGCGCGACCGGCACCAGCTGATCGCGGTGCAGGCATGACCCTGCTGGTGGAGGTACGCCGGGTCACCCTGGACGACCCGCTGACCGAGCCGCTGGTGCGCGAGCTCACCCATGAGTACGTCAGCCGCTACGGGCCCCAGGCGCACCAGGAGATGAGCCGCTATCCGTCGGCGGAGTTCGAGCCGCCGGACGGGGTGCTGCTGCTCCTGCTGGAGGACGGCGTACCCGTGGCGGGCGGAGCGTACCGCCGCTACGACGCGAGCACGGCCGAGCTCAAGCGGATGTGGACGCACTCCGGGCACCGCCGTCGGGGCCTGGCCCGCCGGGTCCTGGTGGAGCTGGAGCGGGCGGCCGAGGCCGCGGGCTACCGGCGGATCCACCTCACCACCGGGCCGCGACAGCCCGAGGCCAAGGGCCTCTACCTGGCCACCGGCTACACCCCGCTCTTCGACGTCGCGGACGTGCCGGCGGAGTTCCGGCCGCTGCCGTTCGAGAAGCACCTGCCCGCGAAGCCCCTGTTCGAGAGGCCCCGGTCCGAGAACCACCGGTCCGAGAACCACCGGTCCGACCACTCCTGGAAGGCGCCAACCCCGTGAGACGTACCCTTCTCGCCACCGCGGCTCTGCTGCCGACGCTCGCGCTCGCGGCCTGCAGCTCCGACCCGGCCACCACCAAGACGGCAGCCCCGGCCGGGAGTTCGGCCATCGCGGCGGCGAGCCAGGACGTGGTCTCGGGGGAGCGGAAGGTCGACGCCGTCGCCGCGCTGCTGCCGGAGGACGTGCGCAAGGCCGGCAGTCTCAGGCTCGGCGCCGCCGTCGGCAGCCCGCCCACCGCCTTCTACCCGGACCCGGCCACCAAGAAGGCGGCCGGCCTGGACGTCGACTTCGCGGACGCGGTGGCCAAAGTGCTGGGCATCACCATCCAGCGCGAGGACGCCTCCTTCGAGACGACCCTCCCCGCTCTCCGCTCCGCGATCACGGAGTCCAGGATCAGCCCGCCCGAGCACCCGTGACCCCGTGTCGGCCCTCGCCCCGCGAAGGAATACCCCCATGAGCAGCAGCACAGCCACCACCGAGAAACCGGTGAGTGCCAGACCCGATGACCTCGCCGACCTCCCGGTCGTCCCCGCCCGGCACCCCTGGCGGTGGGTGGCCGGGGCCGTCGCCGTCGTCGTGGTCGCCCAGTTCCTGCACGGCCTGGCGACGAACCCCGGCTGGGACTGGCAGACCTTCAACGCCTTCCTGACCACCGAGACCATCCTCCGGGCGGTCTGGGTCACCCTCCAACTCACCTTCTACGGCACGGTCCTGGGCTTCGCGCTGGGTGCCGTCGTCGCCTTCCTGCGGCTCTCGCCCAGCCCGATCCTCCAGACCATCGCCTGGACGTACGTCTGGGCGTTCCGGTCGATCCCGCTGATCGTCCAGCTGGTCTTCTGGTTCAACCTCTCGTACCTCTACAAGCGGCTCGGCATCGGCATCCCGTTCGGCCCCACCGTGTGGTCCTTCAGCACCGTCGACGTGCTCGGCGCGCTCGGTGCGGCCGTGCTGGGGCTGGCGCTGCACCAGGCCGCGTACGCCGCCGAGATCATCCGGGCCGGGGTCATCTCGGTCGACGGCGGGCAGCTGGAGGCGGCCGCCGCGCTCGGCATCCCCCGGCTGCGGCAGATCCGGCGGATCGTGCTGCCGCAGGCGATGCGGGCCATCCTGCCGAACGCCGCCAACGAGGTCGTCTCGCTCTTCAAGGGCACCTCGATCGTCTATGTGATGGCGATCGGCGAGCTCTTCTACCAGGTGCAGGTCATCTACGGCCGCACCGGCCGGGTGGTGCCGCTGCTGATGGTGGCCACCGTCTGGTACGTGCTGCTCACCACGCTGCTGTCGATCGGTCAGTACTACGTCGAGCGGTACTTCGCCCGGGGCGCCGACCGCAACCCGCCGCCGACCCCGCTGCAGCGGGCCCGAGCACTCGTCCGCCACATCCGGGCCACGCGCCTGATCGCCCCTGGAGGCCTCACATGACCGCGACCATGGTGGACGTCCGAGGCGTCCACAAGAGCTTCGGCCGGCTCGAAGTGCTGCGCGGCGTCGACCTCCAGGTCGAGGCGGGCTCGGTCACCGTCATCCTCGGGCCCTCCGGCTCGGGCAAGTCGACCCTGCTGCGCGCCATCAACCACCTGGAGAAGCTCAACCGGGGTTACGTCTCCATCGACGGTGAGCTGATCGGCTACCGTCGCGCGGGCGGCAAGCTGCACGAACTCAAGGAACGCGAGGTGCTGCGCCAGCGCACCCACATCGGGTTCGTGTTCCAGAACTTCAACCTCTTCCCGCACCTCACGGTGGTGGAGAACATCGTGGAAGCGCCGGTCAGCGCGCTGCGCAGGCCCAAGGCCGAGGCGCGGGCCCACGCCCTCGAACTGCTCGCCCGGGTCGGTCTCGCCGACAAGGCGGACGCCTACCCGCGCCAGCTCTCCGGCGGCCAGCAGCAGCGGGTGGCGATCGCCCGCGCGCTGGCCCTGGAGCCCAAGGTGCTGCTCTTCGACGAGCCCACCTCGGCGCTCGACCCCGAGCTGGTCGGCGAGGTCCTGGACGTCATCAAGGACCTGGCCCGCACCGGCACCACCATGATCGTCGTCACCCATGAGATCGGGTTCGCCCGCGAGGCGGCGGACACCGTGGTCTTCATGGACGGCGGGGTGGTGGTCGAACAGGGCCCGCCCGCCGCCGTCCTGGACGACCCGCAGCACGAGCGCACCCGCGCCTTCCTCTCCAAGGTCCTCTGACCTTCCCCTTCGGCTCAGGAGTTGTGCCATGTCCCTACCCCGTCGTGCCCTCATCGCCGCCGCTGCCGGTCTCTCGGCCACCCTGGTGCTGACCGCCTGCGGCTCCTCCTCCACCGCCTCGGCCGATCCGGGAGGCACGAAGGGCAGCGTCGCACCCAACGGGGTCACGGTGAACCTGACGGCCGACCAGAAGAGGGTCACCACCGCCAAGGTGGACGCGGTGGCCGCGCTCGTACCGGAGGAGATCCGCAGGAGAGGCACCCTGCAGGTCGTGGACTCGCTCGGCACCGTGCCGCCGCTGGACTTCCACGCCACCGACGACAGGACCATCATCGGCGTCGAGCCCGACATCGCGTACCTGATCGGCGACGTGCTCGGCCTGAAGGTCGAACTCAACCCGGTCTCGTGGGAGAACGTCTTCGTCGGGCTGGACAGCGGCAAGTACGACGTCGGCCTCACCAACATCACGGTGACGGAGGCCCGCAAGGAGAAGTACGACTTCACCACGTACCGCCTCGACATCCTCGGCTTCGAGGCGAAGAAGGGCTCCGGCTGGAAGGTCGCCGGGCCCAAGGACGTGGCCGGGCACACCATCGCCGTCTCCTCCGGCACCAACCAGGAGAAGCTGCTGATCGCCTGGAACGAGCAGAACGTCAAGGCCGGCCTGAAGCCCGTCGACATCAAGTACTTCCAGAACTCCTCCGACTACTACCTGGCGCTCTCCTCCGGCCGGATCGACGCCTACCTCGGCCCGAACCCCAGCCTGGCCTTCCACGCGGGCCAGACCGGCGAGACCGAGGTGATCGGCACCTACTCCGGCGCCGGCGCCGAGGTGCTCGGCAAGATCGGGGCCACCACCAGGAAGGACAACGGCCTGGTCAAGGCGCTGAACGAGGCCCTCAACACCGTCATCAGGAACGGCACCTACGGCCAGGTGCTGAAGCGCTGGGGCCTGGACAACGAGGCCGTCCAGACCTCCGAGATCAACCCGCCGGGGCTGCCGAAGACCGACAAGTAAGACCGCCCCCCAATTGCCGGCCGGTCCAAGCCCGCCCGAGCCCGGTGCCGCCGCTATCGTGAAGTCTGTTCGATTCGGCGGCACTTGGGTGCGGGGGCGCGATGAAATCCGGGGACATGCTGCACGGTCGGTACCTCCTGGTCGGTGAGCTGGGCCGGGGCGGGTTCGGCGTGGTCTGGCGGGCGGAGGACACCCGGCTGGACCGCGAGGTCGCGGTGAAGGTCATCTCGGACCGGTACGTGGCCGACCCCCGTGACGTCCGGCGCTTCGACGACGAGGCGCGAGCGGTGGCCAGGCTCAACCACCCGAACATCGTGACGCTGCACGATCTCGCCGAGGCGCCGTCCGGGCACTACCTGGTGATGGAACTGATCACCGGACGCTCGCTGGCCGCCGTGCTCAAGGACGGCCGTCCCGAAGCAGGGCTCGCGCTCGACTGGATCGGGCAGGTGTGCTCCGCCCTGGACGCCGCCCACCGGGCCGGGATCGTGCACCGGGACATCAAGCCCGAGAACATCATGCTCACCGACACCGGTCAGGTGAAGGTGCTGGACTTCGGCATCGCCCGCCTGGAGGGCCGCAGTATCGGCCTCACCAGCACCGGCACGGTCATCGGCAGTCCGCTCTACCTGGCCCCCGAACGGTGGTCCGGCGGCGCGGTCGACGGGCGGGCGGACCTCTACGCGGTCGGCTGCATCCTGTACGAACTCTGCACCGGCCGAAGGGCGTTCGACGCCGACTCCGTCGCCGAGCTGATGTACCGGCACCTCGACGTGGCGCCGGTGCCGCCTCGCTCGCTGGTGCCGTCGCTGCCCGCCGAGCTGGAGGAGCTGATGCTCGACCTGCTCGCCAAGGCCTCCGCCGACCGCCCGGCGGACGCCGCCGAGGTGCGCCGACGGCTCGGCGAGGTGCGCTTCGACCGCGCCGCCGAGCTCAAGGCGCGCGCCGACGCCGCCTGGGCCCTCGGCGCAGCCGGCGACCCGGGCGCCGCCGTACGCCAACTGCAGCCGTTGATCGCCGAGTTCGCCCGCGAGTGCGGCCCGGACGACCCCCGCACCCTGCGGACCTGCCACGACCTCGCCCTCTGGCTCGCCGCCGACGGCCACCCGGCCGCCGCGGTCGGCCTGCTCCGCGAGATCCTCGGCACCGGCATCTCCGGCGAGATCGCCGCGGCCGCCGCCGTCGACCTCGCCCGCTTCGAACGGGCCCTTCCGCGCCGCGCCGCCGTCCCCACCGGCGAGCTCGCCCCGCTGCTCAGAAGCTGAAGCCCGCCGGGATCCGCTCCAGCACCCCGCCGGCGAAGACGTCGTACAGCGGCAGCGACTCCAGGTGCACATAGCCGATGTGGCAGTCGCAGACGTCCAGCGGGCAGGGGCGCGGGCCCAGTGCGGCCCGGTACGAGCCGTCGTAGAGGTTGCCCAGTGGGGCCCGGACGAAGTGGCAGCGCTGCACCGCGCCGTCGCCGTCCACGGAGATCACCGACTCCCCGGTACGGCAGGGCAGCCCGGCGCTCGGGTGCGGGTGGCGGCTGTAGCCGAACAGCGGGTCGAGCGCCGTCCAGTCCTCGGCCTCCGCGTCGGTGTAGCTGCGGCCTTCGGCGGCGTTCACCCAGAGATAGATCTCCGGCGGCAGCTCGGCGCGCAGGCGCCGTGCCGCGCCCAGGTGTTCGGGCTCGCCGACCACGCCGACGCTGTACCGTGCGCCGAGCGCGTCGAGCTCGCCGCACTTGGTGAGGAACCGCTCGTGGGTCACCTGCCCCGGGTGGTAGGTCGTCCAGAGGGCGAGGGTGCCCAGGTCGGCCTCGGCGAGCCAGTCGGTACGGAAGCTCAGGTTGGTCTGGATCGCGACCCGGCGGATGTGCGGCAGGTGGCTCAGTTCGGCCAGCGCGCTGCGGTACCAGGAGCGGACCAGGCCCTCGCCCCACGGGGTGAACAGCAGTGACAGGGTGTCCGAGGTCTGCCCGGCGGCCCAGCCCGCGAACCGCTCCAACGCCGCCCGGTCGGTGCGCAGCTGCGCCGGGGAGTCCCGGCGCTTGGCGAACGGACAGTACGGGCAGTCGTAGTCGCAGGAGGCCAGCGGGCCGCGGTAGAGGATCGTCAGATCCAGTGGCGTGTCCTGGGCCGGGCGCAGGCCCGGCAGGCCGAGGTAGGTCATTTCAGCTCGTACGAGGCCATGGCGGTGCGGACCGCCGAGGAGAACAGGGCCGGCCCGACGGAGTCCGAGTGCGCCAGGCCCTCGGGGGTGAGGACGAGCCTGCCCCGGGACTCCTCGAGCCGGCCCTGATCAGTCAGGGCGGCCAGCTCGGCGCCGAAGTCCTCGGCCACGTCGGAGCCGAACCTTCGGCGGTAGTCGGCCGGTTCGAGGCCCTCGGCCTGCAGCAGCGACTGGATCAGGTGCCGCCGCCGGGCCTCCTCCGGCACGATCACCCGGCCCACCTCCGCATGGCCGAAGTCCTCGGTGGCCACGTAGTCGTCGATGATGCCGCGGACCTCCGACGCGCTGACCGCGTAGTCGAAGGAGTAGTGCAGCCCCGAGGTGTACGAGCGGGCGCCGCAGCCCAGGCCGACCATGCCGTCGGTCTGGCAGCTGTACTCGCTGCTGCCGGCCTCGGGGGAGCCGAAACGACGGAACATCCGCATCGAGACCTGCTGGTAGCCGTTGGCCAGCAGGTGGTCCCGGCCGGCCCGGTACAGCGCCAGGCGCTGAGCGTCCCAACCGGCGGGCGACTCGTCGGCGGCCCGCCGGCCGAGGCCGGTCAACGGCCGGACGTACAGCGGGTAGAGATAGAGCTCCTCCGGCTGCCAGGCGAGCGCGGCGTCCAGCGAGCGCAGCCAGCTCGCCTCGGTCTGGCCGTCGATGCCGTAGATCAGGTCGATGTTCAGCACCGGGATGCCCGCCGCCCGGATCCGCCCGAGTGCGGCCTCGACCGCGGCGCGCTTCTGCGGGCGGACGGCCGACCTGGCCTCCTCGTCCAGGAAGGACTGCACGCCCAGGCTGAGCCGGGTGGTGCCGCGGGCGGCGAGGACCTCCAGCCGGTCGGCCGTCGCGGTGTCGGGCGAGGCCTCGACGGAGAGGGGTATCGCGCGCAGGTCGGCGCCCATCCGCTGCTCGGTGATGTCGCAGAGCCGCTCCAGCTCGGCGGGGGTCAGATAGGTGGGGGTGCCGCCGCCGAAGGCCGCCAGTGCGAAGTGGGCGTCCTCGGCCAGCGCCGCCCGGACGGCACCGGCCTGCCGCTCCAGCGCGTCCAGGTAGGCCGTCGTCAGGCCGTCGGGGCTGCCGATCCTGGTGAACAGGTTGCAGAAGCCGCAGCGCACCTCGCAGAACGGGATGTGCAGGTAGAGCGAGAGCGCATGCTGCGGCTCGCCCGCCCACAGCTCGCTCAGCGCCGGGCGGGGGCGCAGCGGGCGGTAGGCGGTCTTGTGCGGGTAGGCGTAGACGTACGACTGGTACGGCGACTCGCTCATGAGCTCTTTTCGGCTGCAGGGATCGTGAAGTGCGCGTACGGGACCGTCCAGACCACCTCGTGGCCGATCCGGTGGCCGGTGTAGCCGTCCTCGCCGTACGCGGTGCCGTGGTCGGAGCAGACGATCGCGAAGCACGGACGGCGGCGGCTCATCGCCGCGAAGAGCCGGGCGATGTGGGCGTCCACGTACTCCAGGGCGGCGGCGTGGCTGGCCCGGGTGTCGCCGTGCTCCCGGGTGGCGCCCGGCAGGTGGAACCAGTTCGGCTGGTGCAGCGCCGGGACGTTCACGAAGAGGAACAGCGGCTGCTCGGGCCGCTGTTCGGCGGCCACCCGCTCGGCCCGGGCGACCTGCGCCTCGAAGGAGGTGGGCGAGGGGACGCCGAACTCCGGCTCCCAGTGGCTCTCCTGGAACAGGCCGGGCAGCACCGAGCCGAGCGGCCCCTGCTTGTTGAAGAAGCCGACACCGCCGATGCAGACCGTCCGGTACCCGGCGGCGGCCAGGGCGGAGGGGAGGTCGGGGGTGTCGAAGACCCAGGTGCGCGGCTCGGTGGTCTCCGAACCGGCGAAGCGGGCCGCGAACAGGCGCGGATGCGGCCCGTCCGGGCTCGCCGGGGTGGGCAGGAACCCGGCCAGCATCGCCTGGTGGGCGGCGTAGGTGAAGCTGCCGGGGGAGTGCCGGCGCTCCCAGCGGCCGCGGGGCAGCACGGCCGCGAGATTCGGGATCCGCCCGGCCTCGGCCAGCTCCTCGGCGACATCGAAGCGAAGCGTGTCGAGGGTGACCAGGAGCAGGTCGTGGCTGCCGACCACGGCGTTCATGTCGGGTATCTGGTGGTGCTTCATGGCAGTTCCGTTTCGAGCAGGGCCGTTTCGAGCAGGGCGGCGACCTGGGCGCCGTACGCGTCCAGGCCTTCGGCGGGGCCGTCGGGCAGGCCGGTGAGACGGGGCAGCAGGTCGCCGAAGGCGTTCACCTCGCCGACGTACCAGCGCCGCCAGCCCGCGCCGGGGAGTACGTCGATGCCGACCATGGGGGAGCGCGGGAAGCAGGCGGCGACGCGCTCGCAGAGCTCCAGCAGCACGGGCCAGCCGCGCCCAGCCGCCTCGCGTACGAGCGCAAGGTCGCCCCGTGCGCCGCCCAGGTGGAGGTTGGTCAGCGGGCCGGCGCTGGTCCGCACCACCGCGTGGGTGACCCGCCCCGCCACGACCACCACCCGCAGGTCGGCCGAGCGGCCCCGCTGAGCGGCCTTCGGGATCCACTGCTCGACGTGCAGCCCGTCCGGCGCGAGCCCGTCCACGACGGCGGCGATCTCGCGCTCGTCCGAGTACCGGCGTACCCGCAGCGAGTTGTGCAGCTCGCCCGCCACCAGCTCCACGGAGGTGGTGGCCCGCACCTGCCCGCGCGGCCCGAACTCCAGCGCCAGCACGCCGGACGCGGAGGAGGCGTGCGCGGGCTTCACGAAGACCCGCCGCAGCCCGGCCGCGCCGAGCCGCTCCCTGAGCCCCTCCCAGCCGGTGACCTCCTGCTCGAGCGCGCGAGGCACCGGTACGCCGGCGGCCGAGAGCGCCCGGTGCGTACGGCGCTTGTCGAACATCACCGCGATCTCCCCGGGATCGCCGAGCAGCCGGGCGCCCGGGGTCTGCCGGACGCTCTCCGCCACCCGCCCGAGCGCGGCCGTCACCCCCGCGTACCAAGCGGCGGTGCCCTCCACCCTCGTCGGCGCGTACCCCGGGCCGAGCGCCGCGCCGCGCAGCAGCTCGTCGACCGCCGCGTCCTCACCCGGCGAGTCGACCCGCAGCAGCGTGCCGGGGGTGATCCGGAAATCGCCGCGGAGTACCGAGAGCCAGGGCAGCACGACAGGCTCGGGCAGCCCGGCGGCCCGGGCGGCGGCGCCGAACAGCGCGACCCGCCGGTGGCCCGGATGGCCGAGCACGGTGAGGTGGGGGAGCGTCATGGCCTGCTGCTACTCGCCGTTGGCCACGTAGCGCCAGTCGTCGTCCGGCTCCTTCTGCTTCGACAGGTCGAGGTCGACCCCGGCGGCGCCGAGGGTGTCGCGCAGCCGCTGCTGGAGCTCCTCGCTCAGGAAGTGGTGGTGCAGGTCCAGGGACTTCAGGTGGGTGAGCGGCTGACCCGCCAGGAGCGCGATGGCGCCCTCGTCGGTGAGGGTGCCCAGGGCCAGGCTGAGCCGCTCCAGCTGCGCCACGACCGGCGCGTTGCTGACGGCCTCGGCGATCTGGTCCTGGATCTCGCTGTTCTCCAGACCCAGGTGACGCAGCGCCGGGAAGCGGGCGCCGGCCAGGAACGGTGCCAGGTCGGAGATGCTCGCGTCGCCGCCGTACTCGTCCAGACCGAGCCACAGCTCCAGCCGCTCCAGCGCCGGCAGCTCGCACTCGCCGACCGCCCGCACCACCTCCCCGGGCAGCCCGCCGGCCTCGAACCGCAGGGCGCGCAGGTGGTCGTGCCGCACCGGACGCAGCGCCAGCCGGCTCTTCCCGTCGTAGTCGCCGGACGCGCCGCGCACCACCAGCTCCTCCAGCTGCGGGAAGGACTCCAGTACGGGCGTGACGTCCGTCATCTGCAGCCAGGAGATCTCGCACTCCTCGTACGTCACGTCGCCGATGAACAGCGCGCGCAGCGCGGGCAGCCGGCCGGCGCTGCGGACGATCGCCGCCAGCGCCTCCGTCAGGGGTTCGTAGTCCTCCGCCCACCACGGGCCGATGACGACGGCCCGGACCTCGCTGCACTCCACCGCGTCGAGGAAGGCCGTCCAGCGCTCCTCGAAGGACTCCTCGGCGTCGTAGTCGAGCCCCACCCGCCAGGCCGCCGCGCCCGGCGCGGGCAGCTCGCGGTCCTGCTCCGGCTCCTCCTCGGGGAAGAAGTCGAAGACCGGCAGTCCGTGGAACTCCTCGATGTGCTTGCCAATGGCCATCGCGCGTCTCCTCGTGGTGGTGGGGCCGCGCCTTGTCTATCAGGCAGGTCCGACAAGGAGCGGAGTGGGGGAGGCGTTGTCAGACCCCCGTCCTAGCGTTCCCGACGTGGGCCTGACGGCCCGTCCGGAACAAGGGTGGGAGGGCCGTATGTACCGCCAGGGTGATGTGCTGATCGTGCCGGTCGAGGAGGCCGCCGTGCCCGCGTCGGCCGCGGCGCTGCCGCCGCAGCAGCGCGACGTACGGGGGCGCCTGGTGCTCGCGCTCGGCGAGGTGACGGGCCATGCGCACGCGGTCGTCGGCCCCGGCGAACTGCGGCGTGAGACCGGCCCGTTCGGCGCCGCGTGGCTGCACCTTCCGGAGGGCGGCCGGGTGGTGCACGAGGAGCACGCGGTGATCCCGCTGCCCAGGGGCTGGTACCGCGTGGTGCGCCAGCGGGAGTACGTGCCGGGCGCCGTCCGGTACGTGGCGGACTAGGAGAGACGACCGATGACGAGCATTCAGGCCAGGCCGCTCGAGGTGGCCGCGCAGTGGCGGCGCACGTCCCTGGCCACCGCCCCGGCCGACCGCGCGGGCGCGGAGCAGGGCGTACGGGCGGCCTATCGCGCGGCGGGGCTCGCTCAGCCGACGGCCGTGCTGTGGTTCGACTCGCCGCTCCAGGCGGCAGCGGCGGCGCTGCTGCTCGGCGGTGGTGCGGAGGAGGTCCGGGCCGGTCCGGGCGGCGAGGCGGCGGAGCCGCTGCTCGACCAGGCCGCGATCCGGCTGGCGGCGGCGGGAGTGCGGGCGGGCGGCGCGAGCGTCCGCGAGGCGGTCCGGACGCGGCCCTGGGAGCAGAGCCGCCGAAGGGTGGTCGAACAGGTGGGCGCCGGGGGCTGGGCCGAGCTGTGGGCGCTGACGGGTGGCGAGCTCCGGCCGCAGACGCAGGCGCTGAGCGCCCGCATCCGCACCGCGCTGGTGGACCGGCTGACGAGCTCCGCCGAGCTCGCGGACGACGCCGACGGCGACCTGCGGGAACGTACGGCCCGTGCGGTGTCCGCCGTCCGGCTGGCCCTGCTCGACGCCGTCCTCGGCCAGCACGACGCGCCTTGGCTCGCCGCCTTCGACGCGGCCGGCGAGCTGGACGGGCTCGACGGGCTCGGCGGTCCGGCCGAGGTGGCGCGCAGTGCCGGCTGGTGGTGGCCGTACGAGCAGGTGGTGCTGCTCAGCGAGCGCCCCACCGAGCTCCACCGCGACGAGGCGGGCCGGCTCGACCGGGCCGACGGGCCGGCCCTTGCGTACGCCGACGGGTTCGCCCTGCACGCCTGGCGCGGCATGCCGGTGCCGCCCGACTTCCTCACCGGCCTGGCCGGCCTCACCGCCGAGCGGATCCGGGAGGAGGAGAACGCCGAGCTGCGCCGCGTGATGGTCGAGTACTACGGCTACGACCGCTACCTGGCCGACTCGGGCGCCGAGCCGCTGCACCGCGACGAGACGGGCATCCTCTGGCGCATCCAGCTGCCCGACGACGAGCCGGTGGTGGTGGTGGAGGTGGTGAACTCCACCGCGGAGCCGGACGGCACCTTCCGCACCTACTGGCTGAGGGTCCCGCCCGGCACCCGGACCGCCCGGGCCGGCGTCGCCTGGACCTTCGGCGTGACCGAGGTCGACTACCACCCGCAGCGGGAGACCTGACGGGGCCCCGCGCCCATAAGCCCGGCGGCGTGCGCCTGTCAAGCGTGTGGGCACCTGATTCGTCGGGTCGGCAGCTTGGATGAATTGATAGGAATTCGCCGAGTCGCACCCCCTGGTTCGCAGGTGGAAGCCCTTGATATACCTCGGATGCATATGACGGGAGAGGTGTGCGGCCTCCCCGGTGACATGCGACGAACCAGGTGGTGATGGGCAGTGAAGCTCCTCCGTGTAGGCCCCCCGGGCGCCGAGCGCCCGGTGGTACTCGGCCGGGACGGCGCCGCGTACGACCTGTCCGGCCGGACCTCGGACATCGACGGTGCGTTCCTGGCCGGCCTCGACCCGGCCGAGCTGGCCCGGGCCGTCGAGAGCGGCGAACTGCCGGTCGCCGACATCGCGGGGCAGCGGATCGGCGCCCCGGTGGTCCGGCCCGGCAAGGTCGTCGGGATCGGCCTGAACTACCGGGACCACGCCGCCGAGGCCGGGGCCCAGATCCCCGCCGAGCCGGTGGTCTTCCTCAAGCCCAGCAACACCGTCGTCGGCCCGTACGACGAGGTGCTGGTGCCGCGCGGCAGCGAGAAGACCGACTACGAGGTCGAGCTCGCCATCGTGATCGGCCGTACCGCCCGCTACCTGGAGAGCGAGCAGGAGGCGGCGGCCGTCATCGCGGGGTACGCGACGGTCAACGACGTCACCGAGCGCGCCTTCCAGTTCGAGCGCGGCGGCCAGTGGGACAAGGGCAAGTCGGCCGAGACCTTCACCCCGCTCGGCCCCTGGCTGGTCACCGCGGACGAGGTCGCCGACCCGCAGCGGCTCGGCCTCAAGCTCTGGGTCAACGGTGACCTGCGGCAGAACGGCAGCACCGCAGAGATGATCTTCCCGGTGCTGGAGATCGTCCGCTACCTCAGCCAGTTCATGGTGCTGGAGCCGGGCGACGTGATCGTCACCGGTACGCCGGCCGGCGTGACCCTGGGGCACCCCGGTACGCCGTTCCTGCGCCCGGCCGACGTGGTCGAGCTGGAGGTCGAGGGCCTCGGCCGACAGCGGCAGGTGCTCGGCAAGGCGTAGCGCCCGCGGCGCTCCCGACCCTTGGCACGGGGGTCGGGCGCCCATGACCCCGGGTCTACTCGGGGACCGTCGGCAGGGTGCGCAGCCGCTGCACCAGCGCTGCCGCGGGCCCGTCCGCCGTCTCCAGCGTGAGCAGCCCGGCCAGCACCTCCGCGGTCTGCGGGTCGTGCACGGCGGTCGCGACGCTCATCGCCACGAACTCGTCCACCAACCAGTCGCGCAGCGAGGCCTGCGGGATCTGCCGGCCCTCGTCCAGCCAGGTCAGCGCCGATGCCTCGACCACCGAGATCCACGACCGCACCAGCAGCGTCAGCCGCGGCCCGGCCTCCCGCACGCCCATGTGACGCAGCGTCCGGCGCAGCGCGGCCCGCCGCACCTCGTCCACGATCGCCGAGGTCCGCGCCGTCTCCACCACCGAGCCACCGCGCAGCAGTGCGCCGTAACCGGCGTCGTGCTCGGCGACGAACTCGAAGTAGCGGTCCAGTACGGCGGCCAGCTGCTCGGTCGGCGTGCCCTCGGCGGGCACCGAGAACCGGCTGGTCAGCTCCTCGGCCGCACTGCGCAGGGCGGCCTCGTACAGCTGCTGCTTGCCGCCCGCGAAGTAGCGGTAGACCAGCGGGCGGGAGGCGCCGGCCGCCTCGGCCACGTCGTCCAGGCTGACCTCCTCCGGCGGACGGGAGCTGAACAGCTCCAGCGCGACGGAGATCAGCTGCTCGCGCCGCTGCTGCACCGGCAGCCGCCGGTAGCCGGAGCGGCGCGCGCGGGGCTCCGTGGTGCCCTGGGAGGCCGCGGTGCCCGCGGTGCCTGCCAGGGACGAGGAGTCGGGGGAGATCGCTGAACTGGCTGCCATGGCGGCCAGCGTAATGGCCGCAGCACCTATTTACCCCTGGTCGGAGCCGCTCTCCTCACCTCGGGGAGGCCCGGCGGGTCATCCTCCGAGGGGCGGCGCACCGCCCCCATGATGTGACCAGGCGTCAGCGTGGGCGGCCCGGCGGGAGAGAGGGACATGCAGCAGGCGGTCGAGAGCGAACGAGCGGACGGAATCGCGGCCCGGATTCTGCGCCGTGCGTGGGCCTGGGTCCGCGCCGCCCCCGGGACCTACGTCTGGCTGCTGCTCCTGGCCGTCACCAGCTTCGTCGTGGCCCGGATGGACCCGGCGAACCTGCACTGGTTCCTCGCGAAACGCAGCACCAACGTCGACCAGTTGCGCAGCCACCCCGTGCACGCCCTGCTCGCCAGCGCGATCTGGACCGAGCAGGCCGACTTCGCCTTCTACTTCCTGATCTTCACCATCTTCCACGTGCCCGCCGAGCGTTGGCTGGGCACCCGCCGCTGGCTCACCGTCGCGCTCACCGCCCACGTCCTGGCCACCCTCATCAGCGAGGGCATCGTTGCCCGGGGCGTCGACGCCGGCCGCCTTCCCGCGAACATGGCCGACACCGTCGACGTCGGCGTCTCGTATGCGCTGGCCGGTGTCGAGGGCGTGCTCACGTACCGCTTCGCGGGCTGGTGGCGCCGGCTCTACGGCGGTGTCCTGCTCCTCTTCTACCTGATCCCGCTGATCGTCTCGCACACCTTCACCGACCTCGGGCACTTCTGCTCCGTCCTGATCGGCCTGAGCTTCTACCGCTTCGCCCGCGGCCGGCCGACCTGGGACCCGCTCGCCGCCTGGCGGACCTGGCGGGACCGGCGGCGGGCCGTCCGGTGACGGACCGTCCGGACGGACGACCGTCCGATCGTTCGACCGATCGAGTGGCGGGCCGAGCGTTGGATCAGCGAGGTCAAGCTCCCCCAAAGGGGCTTGCAAACCGGCCTAGCTGCGAAAAGATGGCCGAATGGTTGAAGAACTGATCAACTCCCACGCAGACGGCACCACCCCTCGCCGCATCGCCGACTCCTACGTCCACGCTCTCGCCGACCTCGACCCGCTGACCGCGGTGTATCTCGGGCTCAACCCGGAGGACGACAGACTCCCCGACCTCTCCCCGGCAGGTCACGAGGCCCTCGCCGAGCTCGCCCGCCGCACCCTCGCCGACCTCGACGCCGCCGAGGCGGCCGGCGCCGCGCACGACGAGGCCGAGCGCCGCTGCGCCCGCCTGCTCCGCGAGCGGCTCACCGCCGAGCTCGCCGTGCACGACGCCGGCGAGAGCTTCCGCGCCGTACGCAACCTCGGCTCGCCCGTCCACGGCGTGCGCGAGGTCTTCACCCTGATGAGCACCGACACCGACGAGCAGTGGGAGGTCGTCGGCCGCCGGCTCGCCCGCGTGCCGGTCGCCGTGGAGCAGTACCGCGCGCTGCTCGCCGAGGGCATCGAGAAGGGTCTGCTGTCCGGCCCCCGCCAGGTCACCACCGTGATCGGGCAGATCGGCGAGTGGCTGGAGGGCGAGGCCCCGGGCGGCTGGTTCGGCTCCTTCGTCCAGGACGCGCCCGAGGCTCAGCGCGAAGGCCTGACCGCCACCGCCGTCGCCGCCTCCGATGCGCTGGCCGGGCTGCGCGACTGGCTCCGGGACGTCTACGGGCCCGCGGCCGCCGAGGCCCCCGACACCGCGGGCCGCGAGCGCTACGCCCGCTGGGTCCGCTACTGGACCGGCGCCGACCTGGACCTCGACGAGGCGTACCGCTGGGCCTGGGAGCAGTTCCACGACCTGGACGCCCAGATGCGCGCCGAGGCCGAGAAGGTGCTGCCGGGCAGCACCCCCATGGAAGCCATGAAGTGGCTCGAGACCGACGGCCCGGCGATCAAGGGCGAGGAGAACGCCCGCGAGTACCTCCAGGGCCTGATGGACCAGGCCATCAACGACCTGCAGGGCGTCCACTTCGACCTCGCCGACCCGCTGCTCAACGTCGAGTCGAAGCTCGCCCCCTCCGGCAGCGCTGCCGCGCCGTACTACACCGCGCCCTCGCTGGACTTCTCCCGCCCCGGCCGCACCTGGCTGCCGACCCTCGGCCGGGAGAGCTTCCCGGTCTGGGACCTGGTCTCCACCTGGTACCACGAGGGCGTTCCCGGCCACCACCTGCAGCTCGCGCAGTGGACGTACGTCGCCGACCGGCTCTCCACCTACCAGGTCACCCTCGGCGGGGTCAGTGCAAACCTGGAGGGCTGGGCCCTCTATGCCGAGCGCCTGATGGACGAGCTCGGCTACCTGACCGACCCCGGCCACCGCCTCGGCTACCTCAACGCCCAGATGATGCGGGCGCTTCGGGTGATCGTCGACATCGGCATGCACGTCGGCCTGGAGTTCCCGGCGGACTCCCCGTACAAGCCGGGCGAGCTGATGGTCCCGGACGACGCCCGGGAGTTCTTCGGCCAGTACTGCGGGCTCTCCGCCGACTTCCTGGACAGCGAGCTGGTCCGCTACCTCGGCATGCCCGGCCAGGCGATCGGTTACAAGCTGGGCGAGCGCGCCTGGCTGCAGGGCCGTGCCCAGGCCAAGGCGGCCGCCGAGACGCGGGGCGAGACCTTCGACCTCAAGTCCTGGCACATGGCGGCCCTCTCCCAGGGGTCGCTCGGCCTGGACGACCTGGTCGCGGAGCTCAGCGCGCTGTAAGGCCGGTGCGCGCGGGGGTCCCCGGCAGGACAGGGGGGCGGGGACCCCAACCCGGCGGGCCTGGATCAGTTCCGGATCCGGCCTGGGCCCGGAGAATGATGCGCCTTGGGACTTTAGTCCCGATTGGGGGTGTTACACCCCATATCTTCTTGCCAATCACTCGCGCGCGAGTTTGGCTGGAAGGCGGCTGCGTGTCCTCTCCGATCCCCCGGAAGGCGATCCCAGTGTCTTCACAACCTCCCCCTGGTGATGCCGCGGCGGAATCCCGTCGCTGGTGGGCGCTGGCGGTCATCGCGATCGCCCAACTGATGATCGTCCTCGACATCACCATCGTGAACATCGCGCTCCCCTCGGCCCAGCACGACCTGGGCATATCCGACGCCGATCGCCAGTGGGTGATCACCGCCTACACCCTGGCGTTCGGCGGCCTCCTGCTTCTCGGCGGCCGACTCGGTGACCTCTTCGGCCGAAAACGGGTCTTCGTGATAGGCCTGCTCGGCTTCGCGGCGGCCTCCGCGCTCGGCGGCGGCGCCGTCGGACCGACGATGCTCTTCGCGGCCCGCGCCCTGCAGGGCGCCTTCGGCGCGCTCCTGGCCCCGTCGGCGCTGGGGCTGCTCTCCACCACCTTCTCCAACCCGAAGGAACGAAGCACGGCCTTCGGCATCTTCGGAGCGATCGCCGCCGGCGGCGCCGCGATCGGCTTCATCATGGGCGGCCTGCTGACCGAGTACCTGAACTGGCGCTGGTGCCTGTTCGTCAACACGCCGATCGCGATCGCCACCGCCTTCGCCGCGTACTACGTGCTGACGGCCGACCACATCGCCAAGGGCCGCCGGGTGAAGCTGGATCTTCCCGGCGCGTTCCTGGGCTGCGGCGGCCTGCTCGCCATCGTGTACGGCACCTCGGAGGCCACGACCCGCGGGTGGGGTGACTGGCTCGTGCTGGGCACGCTCGCCCTCGGCGTGGCTCTGCTGGCGCTCTTCGTCCTGGTGGAGAAGCGCACCGCCCATGCCCTGCTGCCGATGCACATCGTCGCCGAGCGCAACCGAGGCGGAGGGGCGCTCTCGGTGGGCCTGGCCATGGTCGGGATGTTCGGCCTGTTCCTCTTCCTCACCTACTACCTGCAGGTGATCAAGGGCTACTCGCCGATCCGGACCGGCGTCTCGTTCCTGCCGATGACGGCCGCGATCGTCATCAGCTCGACCGGCATCGCCGCCCGGCTGATGACCCGGGTGCCGTCCCGGAACCTGATCACGCCCGGTCTGCTGCTGGCCGCCGGGGGCATGGCCTGGCTGACCCAGATGAAGGTGGACAGTCCGTACGTGGCCATGGTGCTGCCCGCCGAGCTCCTGCTCGGCTTCGGCATGGGCATGGTGTTCATGCCCGCGATGAGCCTGGCCACCCTGGGCGTGGCGCCGAACGAGGCGGGTGCAGCCTCCGCCACCATCAACTCCGCCCAGCAGGTGGGCGGCTCCTTCGGCACGGCGCTGCTCAACACCATCGCGGCCAGCGTCACCACCAGCTATCTGGCCTCCCGGATCGCGTCCGACCCGCAGGTCCAGGCTCAGGGCGCCGTGCACGGGTACGCCGTGGCCACGGCGGTGGCGATGGGCATCCTGCTCCTCGCGGCCCTGATCGCCTTCCTGATGATCAGTCACAGACCGGCGCCGGGCGAGGCAGCCGGGGAGAGCGCAGAGTCCACCGCCCAGGTGGCGGCCTGATCTGCGCTACCTGCAGCCCCCTGCGGAATCACACCCGTGGGGGGTTTCGCCTGTCCGCTGTCCGGCCATCCCTCTCTTGGTCATCTTCAGTGGTCATCTTCAGCGGTCATCTTCGTGGCCGAACGGGAGATTCTCACGTGTCTCCCAGCATAGGATCACAGGAATCCCAGTTGATCAGCTCATAGTCGGGACGTACGCGCAGCACCGGGCGCGTGATTGAACCATCTGCTGGGCAGGAGTGACGTACTTGATGAGCCGTCATCGAAAGGCGCGCGGACAGATGTACCGACGACCTGTGGCGCTGACCTCCCTCCTCGCCCTGGGCATGGCCGCCGCCATAGCGGGCGTCAGTACGCTCACCAGCGAGGCCACGGCCTTCAACGACCACACCTCGGCGTCCGCCGCCGCCCCCTCGTCCTCCCCGGCTCCCTCCGCGTCCGCATCCCCCTCTCCGTCGAGCGCCCCCACCACGGACTCCAAGGAGGTCGTGTCCTCCGGCGGCAGCTCGGACAACACCTCCGTCCTGGTCGCGCCGGCCGCGCTCGGCACCACGGCCACCGCGCCCTCGACCCCCGAGTCGAACCGGGTCGGCGCACTCTTCTCCGGCAGCATCTCGGCGGGCAACCACTTCTGTACCGCCAGCGTGCTCCACAGCAGCACCAAGAACCTCATCCTCACCGCCGCACACTGCGTCTCCGGCACCGACGGGGTGAAGTTCGTCCCCGGCTACCGCGACGGCAAGGCCCCGTACGGCAGTTGGCAGGTCACCAAGGTCTACACGACCACCGGCTGGAGCACGGACACCGACGAGGACGAGGACTTCGCCATCCTCCAGGTCGCCCGCGACGACGGCCGCGACATCGAGGACGTGGTCGGAGGCAACACCCTCGGTCTGAAGGCGAGTTACACCACGGTGGTCCGCCTCTACGGCGTCCCCGACGACAGCGAGTCCCCGATCCTCTGCACCAACGTCACCACCCGCCAGGACACCAACCAGCGCCGCATCGACTGCCCCTCCTACTCGGGCGGCACCAGCGGCGGCCCCTGGATCGACACCGGCACCGGCCAGGTCATCGGCGTCATCGGCGGCTACCAGGAGGGCGGCAACACCGACGACACCTCCTACAGTGCCTACTTCGACTCCACCATCGGCACCCTCTACAAGCAGGCCGTCGCCGACTCGTAGTGGAGAGGGGGGTGGGGTTGATGCTGTTCGAGACCCCTAGACGAGGGCCCGGGGACCTCTATCGGGCCACCCCCCTTGGGTCGCGATGCCCACGGGGGGTCATCAGGCCGACCAAACGGTGGCAGGAGACTATGGCCCGCCTCTGATTCTTCCGTGCGGAACGCGTCTGGCACGTGAGTGGTACGGGCTGGATCTGGCCCGAGATGCAACGAAGGCCCAGTCCTGCGGTAACTAACCGCTGGGCTGGGCCTATTGCGCACTTCTTGCGAAGTGCCCCCGGCAGGATTCGAACCTGCGCACCCGCCTCCGGAGGGCGGTGCTCTATCCCCTGAGCTACGGGGGCCTGCTTGGTGTCGCTGTACTGCTTGCTGCGACGTGGAGAACACTACCAGGCCGGGGGCGTTGTCCGTGCACGGGTTTTGGTGGGCGGGGTGGTGGAAGTCGGGAAAGGCCGGACGGGCCGGTGGGTGCGCGGCTACCCTCGGTGAGGTGTCCGGAACGTCCGGGC
Organism: Kitasatospora atroaurantiaca; assembly: GCF_007828955.1. NCBI lineage: Bacteria > Bacillati > Actinomycetota > Actinomycetes > Kitasatosporales > Streptomycetaceae > Kitasatospora > Kitasatospora atroaurantiaca. Next base: position 4,953,929 of record NZ_VIVR01000001.1, read on the forward strand.
GGGTCCTCGTGGTGGACGACAGCGAGGTGATCCGCCAGCTGATCAGAGTCAACCTGGAGCTCGAGGGCTTCCAGGTGGTGACGGCTGCCGACGGGGCGGAGTGTCTGGAGGTCGTCCGCCGGGTGAGGCCCGACGTGGTGACGCTGGATGTGGTGATGCCGCGGCTGGACGGGCTCAGGACGGCGGCCCGCCTTCGTGCCGCCCCCGCCACAAGCCGGCTGCCGATCGCGATCGTCAGCGCGTGCACCCCCGCCGACCTCGACCGCGGTGAGTCGGTCGGCGTGGACGGTTATCTCGGCAAGCCCTTCGACCCGGCGGATCTGGTGGCCCTGGTCCGGCGCCTGATGGTGCTGAGCGAGGAGGGCGGCTCCGGCCGGCCCGGCGGCTTCGCGTACGGCTTCGGTGACAGCTCAAGGGACGGCTCACGCGAGAGCTCGCGGGACGACCCCGGAGGGTTCCGCTCTCAGCGAACAGAGCGCGGCTGACGACATTTCCGGGCGGCACGCACGTCTCAACGGGTAAACCGAGTGGCGGGCCCATCCCCCCTCTCGCCTACGCTTGGCGTCGTGACACCCGCAGAGCTTTCCCAGGCAGTCCAGGCCGCAGTGAGCGCCGCCGTAGAGGCGGGCGAGCTGACCGTCGCCGTGCCCGAGCACGTGACGGTAGAACGGCCCAAGAACAGGGACCACGGCGACTACGCCACCAATGTGGCCCTCCAGCTCGCGAAGGCGGCCGGAACGCCGCCGCGAGCCGTGGCCGAACTGGTCGCCGCGCGCCTGCGAGAGCTGCCCGGCGTCGCCAAGGTCGACATCGCGGGACCGGGCTTCCTGAACATCACCCTCGACGCCGCCACCCAGGGCGAGCTGGCCCGCTCGATCGTCGAGGCCGGTGCCGCGTACGGCCGGAACGAGGCCCTCAAGGGCCTGAAGATCAACCTGGAGTTCGTGTCGGCCAACCCGACCGGCCCGATCCACATCGGCGGGGTCCGCTGGGCGGCCGTCGGCGACTCGCTCGCGCGTGTCCTCAAGGCCACCGGCGCCGAGGTCACCACCGAGTACTACCTGAACGACGCCGGCGTGCAGATCACCAAGTTCGCCGCCTCGCTCCAGGCCGCCGCCAACGGCAAGCCCGTCCCGTCGGACGGCTATGTCGGCGAGTACATCGTCGACATCGCCAAGGCGATCACCGACGGCGTCCCGGGTGTGCTCGACCTGCCCGAGGACGAGCAGCTGGAGGTCTTCCGGACCGAGGGCCTCAAGCTCATGGTCGCCGAGATCAAGCGGTCGATGGACGAGTTCGGTACGCACTTCGACACCTACTTCTCGGAGAAGTCGCTGCACGACTCCGGTGCGGTGGAGAAGGCGATCGAGCGGCTGCGCGAGCAGGGCCACGTCTTCGACCAGGACGGCGCGATCTGGCTGCGGACCACCGACTTCGGTGACGACAAGGACCGGGTGCTGATCAAGGCCGACGGTGAGACGACGTACTTCGCCGCCGACGCCGCGTACTACCTGAGCAAGCGGGACCGGGGCAGCGAGGTCTCGGTCTACATGCTCGGCGCCGACCACCACGGCTACGTGAACCGGCTCAAGGCCATCGCCGCCTGTGCGGGCGACGACATGGACCGGAACATCGAGGTGAAGATCGGCCAGTTCGTGAAGATGCTTCGCGACGGCGAAGAGGTCCGCATGTCCAAGCGGGCCGGCAACATCATCACGATCGACGACGTCATCGACTGGATCGGCGTGGACGCGGCCCGGTACACGCTGGCGCGGTCCTCCACCGACTCCACGATCACGCTCGACATCAACGTGCTGACCAGCCAGACCAACGAGAACCCGGTCTTCTACGTCCAGTACGCGCACACCCGGATGTGCGGCGTCCAGCGCAAGGCGAACGAGCGCGGCATCGTCAAGTGCGCGGCCGAGGACTTCAAGCCGGAGCTGCTCGCCACCGAGTGGGAGTCCGACCTCCTGGGCCACCTCGGGGAGTTCCCGCGCGTGCTGGCCGGCGCCGGCGAGCTGCGTGAGCCGCACCGGGTGGCGACGTACCTGGAGAAACTGGCGGCCAAGTACCACCGGTTCTACGACCACTGCCAGATCCTGCCCAAGGGCGACGAGCCGGTCACCGACCTCACGCACGCCCGGCTCTGGCTGGCCGACGCGACGCGTACGGTCATCGCCAACGGCCTCGGTCTGCTCGGCGTCTCGACGCCCGAGCGGATGTAGCCGGCCCCCGCAGCACACGGGGGCGGTGACGATCCATCAGGAATCGTCACCGCCCCTCGCCATAACACCGCCCCTCGCCATGACCGAGGACCGAGGAAGAGACCAAGCACATGAGCCGCTCCGCACACCCCGCAGGCCCCCGCCACGGCGACGTGCTGCCCGAGGGCCACTATCTGGCCCCGCCGAGCGATCTCAACGCCCTCGACCCCAAGGTGTGGTCCCGGACGGTCGCGCGCAACGCCGACGGTGTGGTCACCGTCGGCGGGCTGGACGTCGCGGCGCTCGCCGAGGAGTTCGGCACCCCGGCCTACTTCCTGGACGAGGACGACTTCCGCGCCCGCGCCCGCGCCTGGCACGAGGCCTTCAGCTCCGAGGGCATCGACGCCGACGTGTACTACGCGGGCAAGGCGTTCCTCTCGAAGGCGATCGTCCGCTGGCTGCACGAGGAGGGCCTCAGCCTCGACGTGTGCAGCGGCGGCGAGCTCGCCGTGGCGCTGGCGGCGGGCATGCCCGGCCACCGCATCGCCCTGCACGGCAACAACAAGTCGCCGTACGAGCTGGAGCAGGCCGTCAAGGCGGGCGTCGGGCACATCGTGGTCGACTCGTACCAGGAGATCGACCGGCTCGCCGCGATCGCCGAGAGCCAGGGCGTGCGCCAGCCGGTGCTGATCCGGGTTACGGTCGGCGTCGAGGCGCACACCCACGAGTTCATCGCCACGGCCCACGAGGACCAGAAGTTCGGCCTCTCGCTGAACGGCGGCGCCGCGGCGGAGGCCGTGCGCCGGACCCTCGCGCACGGCAGCCTCGAACTGCGCGGCATCCACTCCCACATCGGCTCGCAGATCTTCGACACGGCCGGCTTCGAGGTCGCCGCCCGCCGGGTGGTCGGCCTGCTGGCCGAGATCCGTGACGAGCACGGCATCGAGCTCCCCGAGATCGACCTCGGCGGCGGCCTCGGCATCGCGTACACCAGCGAGGACGACCCGCGCGAGCCCGCCGAGATCGCCGCCTCGCTGGCCGAGATCGTCCGGCGCGAGTGCGCCGCCGCGAACCTCCGGGCGCCGAGGCTGAGCGTGGAGCCGGGCCGGGCCATCGTCGGCCCGACCGCCTTCACGCTGTACGAGGTCGGCACCATCAAGCCGCTGGAGCACCTGCGGACGTACGTCAGCGTGGACGGCGGCATGTCCGACAACATCCGCACCGCGCTCTACGACGCCGAGTACTCCGTCGCGCTGGTCTCCCGGACCAGTGGGGCCGAGCCGATGCTGGTGCGCGTGGTCGGCAAGCACTGCGAGTCCGGCGACATCGTGGTCCGGGACGCGTTCCTCCCCGCCGATCTGGCCGCCGGTGACCTGATCGCGGTGCCGGCCACCGGGGCGTACTGCCGCTCGATGGCCAGCAACTACAACCACGCCCTGAAGCCTCCGGTCGTCGCCGTCAGGGACGGCAGCGCCCGGGTCATCGTCCGGCGCGAGACGGAAGAGGATCTCCTGCGTCTCGATATCGGATGACGAAATTCTTGTCTCAGATTCTGGAACGACCGTAGTTTCGTGCGGAAAGTCCCGGAGACTGGAACAGACCGAACCCGCGCGGGCACTCGGAAAGCGCCGAGAAACCGCCCGCCGGATACCAAGAATGCAGAGCGGAGTCGGATGATGCGTACGCGCCCGCTGAAGGTGGCGTTGCTGGGCTGTGGTGTGGTGGGCTCCGAGGTGGCGCGCATCATGACGACGGACGCCGCCGACCTCGCCGCGCGGATCGGCGCGCCGGTCGAGCTCGCCGGCATCGCCGTCCGCCGGGCCGGCCGCACCCGTCCGGGGGTGCCCGATCACCTGATCACGACCGATGCCGAGGCGCTGGTGGGCCGCGGTGACATCGACGTCGTCATCGAGGTGGTCGGTGGCATCGAGCCCTCGAAACACCTGATCCTCTCGGCCTTCAAGCAGGGCGCCTCGGTGGTCAGCGCCAACAAGGCGCTGCTGGCCAGGGACGGCGCCGAGCTGCACCAGGCGGCCGCCGACGCGGGCGTGGACCTGTACTACGAGGCCGCCGTCGCCGGCGCCATCCCGCTGATCCGCCCGCTGCGCGAGTCCCTCGCGGGCGACAAGGTCAACCGGGTGCTGGGCATCGTCAACGGCACCACCAACTTCATCCTCGACAAGATGGACACCACCGGCGCCGGGTACTCGGAGGCGCTGGAGGAGGCCACCGCGCTCGGCTACGCCGAGGCCGACCCGACCGCCGACGTCGAGGGCTTCGATGCCGCCGCCAAGGCCGCCATCCTGGCGGGCATCGCCTTCCACACCAAGGTGACCGCGGCCGACGTCTACCGCGAGGGCCTGACCGAGGTCACCGCCGCCGACATCGCCTCCGCCAAGCAGATGGGCTGCGTGGTCAAGCTGCTCGCGATCTGCGAGCGCTCGGCCGACGGCGAGTCCGTGACCGCCCGCGTCCACCCGGCGATGATCCCGCTCAGCCACCCGCTGGCCTCCGTGCGCGAGGCGTACAACGCGGTCTTCGTGGAGGCCGAGGCGGCCGGCCGGCTGATGTTCTACGGCCCGGGCGCCGGTGGCGCGCCGACCGCCTCCGCCGTCCTCGGCGACCTGGTGGCGGTCTGCCGCAACAAGCTCGCCGGTGCGACCGGCCCGGGTGACTCGGTGTACACCCAGCTGCCGGCCAAGCCGATGGACGAGGTCGTCACCCGCTACCACGTCAGCCTGGACGTGGACGACCGCGCGGGGGTGCTCGCCCAGGTGGCGTCCACCTTCGCCGAGCACGGCGTGTCCATCGACACCGTGCGCCAGCAGGGCCGCGACGGCGACGCCTCGCTCGTCGTGGTCACCCACCGCGCCACCGACGCCGCCCTGTCGGCGACGGTCGACAAGCTCCGCGCGCTGGACAGCGTGCGTGACGTGGCCAGCATCATGCGGGTTGAAGGGGAGTAGGAACCACCATGAACGCCGTGATCGACAGAGGCGCCCACACCCACCAGTGGCGCGGCCTCATCGAGGAGTACCGCGACCGCCTGCCGGTCAGCGACACCACCCCCGTGGTCACCCTGCTGGAGGGCGGCACGCCCCTGGTCCCCGCCCAGGTGCTCTCCGAGCGGCTCGGCTGCGAGGTCTACCTCAAGGTCGAGGGCGCCAACCCGACCGGGTCCTTCAAGGACCGCGGCATGACGATGGCGATCTCCAAGGCCAAGGAGGACGGCGCCCAGGCCGTCATCTGCGCCTCCACCGGCAACACCTCCGCCTCCGCCGCCGCGTACGCGGTGCGGGCCGGCATGGTCTCGGCCGTGCTCGTTCCGCAGGGCAAGATCGCGCTCGGCAAGATGGGCCAGGCGCTGATCCACGGCGCGAAGATCCTGCAGGTGGACGGGAACTTCGACGACTGCCTCACCCTTGCGCGTGAACTGTCCGAGAAGTACCCGGTGGCGCTGGTCAACTCGGTGAACCCGGTCCGGATCGAGGGTCAGAAGACCGCCGCCTTCGAGATCGTGGACATGCTCGGTGACGCGCCCGACATCCACGTCCTCCCGGTCGGCAACGCGGGCAACATCACCGCGTACTGGAAGGGTTATCGCGAGTACACCCGGGACGGGCTCGCCTCGCAGAACCCGCGGATGTGGGGCTTCCAGGCGGCCGGTTCGGCGCCGATCGTGGACGGCCACCCGATCCTCAAGCCGCAGACCATCGCGACCGCGATCCGGATCGGCAACCCGGCCTCCTGGGACTACGCGATCGCCGCGCGGGACGAGTCCGGCGGCCTCATCGACAAGGTGACCGACCGTCAGATCCTCGCAGCCTACCGACTGTTGGCCTCCCAGGAGGGCGTCTTCGTGGAGCCCGCCTCGGCGGCGAGCGTGGCCGGCCTGCTGGCCAAGGCCGAGCAGGGCCTGGTCGACCCGGGCCAGCGGATCGTCTGTACGGTGACCGGTAACGGCCTCAAGGACCCGGACTGGGCGGTGGCCGGTGCGCCGCAGCCGCACGTCGTGCCGATCGACGCCGAGGCCGCGGCCAGGCGCCTCGGACTGCTCGACTGATTCCGCTCGACTGACATTGTGTCAACAGTGGGCCGACTCTTTCGGGGGTCGGTCCACTGCGGGTTTCGGATGACACCTTTTGTGTCAATTTCCGGACGGCAAGCGGCACCGATTTCGTGCACATTCCGGCCAGAACCGGCAACACGGCAGATCGGAGGGTGGCGGGGTGTACCGCTGTGGAACCTCTCTTCGATAGTCTGGATCCAGCGGGCCGCGCCATGACCGTGACCGCCCGCCTCGCCGGGGCTTGTCGTGCAGACCCCGCCCATGCACCACCGAGGCCCGTACGCAATCGGGCAGCTTTCGACGACGCGCTGTGCGCGACCCCCGCGTGCCACCGCCCAACTTCCCAGGAGAGTCCAAGCACATGGCCGGTCCTGCGTTCCGTGCCGCCGCCGTCCGGGTCCGGGTCCCCGCGACCAGCGCCAACCTCGGCCCCGGTTTCGACGCCTTCGGACTCGCCCTGGGTCTCTACGACGACGTGGTCGTCCGGGTCGCCGACTCCGGCCTGACCGTGGACATCGCGGGCGAGGGCGCCGACACCCTGGCCCGTGACGAGCGCCACCTGGTGGTCCGCTCGATGCGCGCCGCCTTCGACCGGCTCGGCGGCCAGCCGTGCGGCCTCGAGGTGGTCTGTGCCAACCGCATACCGCACGGCCGTGGCCTGGGCTCCTCCTCGGCCGCGATCTGTGCGGGCATCGTGGCCGCCCGCGCCGTCACCATCGGCGGCCCGTCCGCGCTGGACGACGCCGCACTGCTGGCCCTCGCCTCCGAGCTGGAGGGTCACCCCGACAACGTCGCCGCCTGTCTGCGCGGTGGATTCACCGTCGCGTGGACGGACGAGGAGTCGGCCAAGGCGGTCACCCTGGAGCCGGCCGAGCAGGTCGTCCCGGTCGTCTTCATCCCGGCCACCGAGGTGCTCACCGAGACCGCGCGCGGACTGCTCCCGAGGACCGTCCCGCTCGCCGACGCGGCCGCCAACGCGGGCCGTGCGGCGCTGCTGGTCGAGGCCCTCACCCGGCGTCCCGAGCTGCTGCTGGCCGCCACCGAGGACCGCCTGCACCAGGACTACCGCGCCTCCGCGATGCCCGACAGCGCCGCCCTGGTGGGCGCGCTGCGCGCCGAGGGCATCCCCGCGGTCATCTCCGGCGCGGGGCCGACCGTGCTCGCCCTCTCCGACGAGGCGGGCGCCGACAAGCTGCTTCAGTTCGTCGGGCCGGCTTTCGCCGCGCACCGGCTGAAGCTGGACCGTGCCGGGGCATCCGTCCTGCCGCTCGACGCGTGACGCCTGACGCGCTGAGCAGCGGGAACGCACCGGCACGATTGGTGAGACAGAAACGATTGACAAGAACAGGGCTGGGGAATGTGTCAGGGGGTCGGTAGTGTTAACCTCATTGCTGCACCAGATGCCCTCCGGGGCCCGGTGCGCCGCGTCCCGATCCCAGCATCCCGCGCCCGCGGGTTCCGGAAGTACGGGACCACGATTCTCCGGGAGCCCGCCACAGCGCGTACGCAGCCTGCCTGCGCGATTGCGGCCGCATCCCGAAGCCGTGACGGCACCTGACTCGCTCCCGCGGCCTCCAACCTGAGGCACGGCCGGGCGGAGCCCGGGGTACCGCCACGCGACGGGGGCCCGGGTATCGCAGGCAGCGGGGTCGGCACGAGTACCGACCCGCCGCGCCACTTCGCACCACAGTGCACCGCACATCGCAGCTCTCTCCCGATTGGCTCCGCCGTTCGGGGGACCACCGCCTCGGACCAGCGCAGACAAGCGTTGGTCAGGACAGCACAACCGGTCGCCGTGCCAGACAGGCCGACGTCCGCTCCAGGGAAGGACCCTTAGTGAGCGACACCACCGATCTGATGGGCGCGCGCCCGGACGCCGAGGCGTCGGATGCCGCCGCCCCCGCGGCCCCGGCCAAGCGCCGTCGCACCGCCGCCGCGGGCCTGGACGGCCTGGTCCTGGCCGAGCTTCAGAAGCTCGCCTCGACTCTCGGTATCAGCGGTACCGGACGCCTCCGCAAGAGCCAGCTGATCGAGGCCATCAAGGAGAAGAGCGGCGGGGACCCGCTGCTCGCCGGCGGCGCCGCCCCGGCCGCGCCTGCCGCCAAGCGGGCCACCAAGGCCGCCGCTGCCGCCGCAGAGCCGGCTCCGGCCGCTGCCGAGGAGGAGAAGCCGGCCCGCCGTACGCGTGCCGCCGCCGCGGCTGCCGCCGAGGCGCAGGCACAGATCGAGATCCCGGTCCAGGCCGCCGCCGAGACCGCCGGTGCCCCGGCGCGTGCCGAGCGCACCCGCCGTCGGGCCACCTCGGCCGCCGGTGCCCCGACCCTCGAGGCCCCCGCCGAGCCGGCCGCGGCCGTGGTCGCCGAGGCCAAGACCGAGACCAAGTCGGCCGAGGCCCGTGGCCTCGAGGCCGACGCCCGTACCGAGACCCGCCGTGACCGCCGCGACCGGCGGGACCGCCGCGAGGGCGAGCGCCCGGAGGCCGGCGAGGGCCAGGCCGCGCAGGACGGCGAGTCCCGCGAGTCGCGCCGCGACCGGCGCAACCGCCGCGACCGTACCGACCGCGGTGAGCGCCAGGGCGGCCAGCAGGGCCAGCAGGGTGCCCCGGAGGGCGGCGGCCAGCAGGGCCGTCAGCCGGCCGGGCAGCAGCAGGCCGGCGGCGGCTTCGAGGACGACGAGTTCGGTGACGGTCGCCGCGGCCGCCGTGGCCGCTACCGCGACCGCCGTGGCCGTGGCAGCCGTCGCGAGGGCTTCGAGGCCGGTCCGGCCGAGCCGCAGATCGGCGACGACGATGTGCTGATCCCCGTCGCGGGCATCCTGGACATCCTCGACAACTACGCGTTCGTCCGGACCTCCGGCTACCTGCCGGGCCAGAACGACGTCTACGTCTCGCTCGCCCAGGTCCGCAAGAACGGCCTGCGCAAGGGCGACGCCATCACCGGCGCCGTGCGCCAGCCGCGTGACGGTGAGCGCCGCGAGAAGTTCAACGCCATGGTGCGCCTGGACTCCGTCAACGGCATGGACCCGGAGAGCGGCCGCAACCGCCCCGAGTTCGGCAAGCTCACCCCGCTGTACCCGCAGGAGCGCCTGCGTCTGGAGACCGACCCGGGCATCCTGACCACCCGCATCATCGACCTCGTGTCGCCGATCGGTAAGGGCCAGCGTGGTCTGATCGTCGCCCCGCCGAAGACCGGCAAGACGATGATCATGCAGGCGATCGCCAACGCGATCACCCACAACAACCCCGAGTGCCACCTGATGGTCGTCCTGGTCGACGAGCGTCCGGAAGAGGTCACCGACATGCAGCGGTCGGTGAAGGGCGAGGTCATCTCCTCGACCTTCGACCGCCCGGCCGAGGACCACACCGTGGTCGCGGAGCTGGCCATCGAGCGCGCCAAGCGCCTGGTGGAGCTGGGCCACGACGTGGTGATCCTGCTGGACTCGATCACCCGCCTTGGCCGCGCCTACAACCTGGCGGCGCCGGCCTCCGGCCGCATCCTGTCCGGTGGTGTCGACTCGACCGCGCTGTACCCGCCGAAGAAGTTCTTCGGTGCCGCGCGCAACATCGAGAACGGCGGCTCGCTGACCATCCTCGCCACCGCGCTGGTGGAGACTGGCTCCCGGGCCGACGAGGTCGTCTTCGAGGAGTTCAAGGGCACCGGCAACATGGAGCTCAAGCTCGACCGCAAGCTCTCGGACAAGCGCATCTTCCCGGCCGTCGACGTCGATGCGTCCTCCACCCGTAAGGAGGAGATCCTGCTGGGCAACGAGGAGTTGGCCATCACCTGGAAGCTCCGCCGGGTGCTGCACGCGCTCGACTCGCAGCAGGCGATCGAGCTGCTGCTGGACAAGATGAAGCAGACCAAGAGCAACGCCGAGTTCCTGATGCAGATCGCCAAGACCACCCCTGGTTCCGGCGACTGACACCGCATCGGCAGCTGATCCCGTGAAGCCCCGGGCCGTTTCGACGGCCCGGGGCTTCACGGCTTCCCCGCCCGGGGTTCTCACGGCTTTCCAAGGCCGGCTTAAGACCCGGGCCAGGCCTATCGGCTTCGCTTATGCTCGATATGAGGTCATACCGACCAGAACGAGCAAACGCGACATATGTCGCACAGTGCGAGGACGAGACGATATGACCGATCACCGAAGGGTCCGCAGCAGACGCGGCAGGTGGCTGCGGATCGCCCTGCTGACGCTGGCCGGCCTGCTGGTGGCGGGCGCCGGGGCCGCCGGGTACGCGTACTGGAAGCTCAACGGCAACATCAAGAGCGTGGACATCAACTCCCAGCTCGGCACCGCCAGGCCGCCGGCCGCCACCGACGGCTCGTTCAACATCCTGGTGCTGGGCTCGGACTCGCGGGCCGGCAGCAACGGCAGTCTGGCCGGCGGCAACACCGACGGCACCGCGCGCTCCGACACCGCGATGGTGGTGCACGTCAACCAGGCCCACAACCACGCCGACGTGGTGAGCATCCCGCGCGACACGCTGGTGTCCCGCCCGGATTGCACCGGTGCCGGCGGCAAGAGCGTGGCGGCGGCGAGGAGCGCGATGTACAACAGCGCCTTCGAGGTGGGCGGCCCGGCCTGTGCGGTGAAGACCACCGAGCAGCTCACCGGTCTGCGGATGGACCACTTCGTGGAGATCGACTTCTCGGGCTTCGCGTCCTTCATAAACGCGATCGGCGGGGTCACCGTGACCACCACCGTGGCCATCAACGACAAGGACAGCGGCCTCAACCTCGCCCCCGGCACCCACCACCTGGGCGGCGACCAGGCACTCGCCTTCGTACGGACCAGGCACGGTGTCGGCGACGGCAGTGACCTGGGCCGGATCGAGCTGCAGAAGCAGATGGTGAAGTCGATCCTGTCGCAGGTGGGCGACATGGGGCTGACGTCCAACCCGGCCAAGCTCTGGTCGGTGGGTGACAAGCTCACCAGGAGCATCACCACCGACTCCGACCTGGCCTCGGTCAGTACGCTGGTGGGCCTGGCCGACACCCTCAAGGGGGTTGGGCCCGAGGAGCTGACCATGGTCACCCTGCCCGTGGTGACGGCGCCCTCCGACCCGAACCGGGTGGTCGCGAAGAAGCCGCAGGCCGACCAGCTGTGGGCGGCGCTGAAGGCGGACCGGTCGGTGCCGCAGGCCATCGTGAGCTCGCAGCCGACCAACCCGGCCGACCCGACCGCGAGCGCCTCCGCCCAGGCCGGATGACCTGCGGAATATCGGCGGCCGTCACCCGGTTTGGGAAGAAGCGGTCAGTCCTGGCAGACTGGTCCGTCGGTCCCGGTTCACGTGCGGCTGTCAGCTGCCGACCCGGTGCCCTCCCGATCACTAGGAGAACCCCTTGAAGCCCAACGTTCACCCCGAGTACGTGGTCACCTCGGTGACCTGCACCTGCGGCAACGAGTTCACCACCCGCTCGACCGAGACCAGCGGCGTCATTCGCGCCGAGGTCTGCTCGCAGTGCCACCCGTTCTACACGGGCAAGCAGAAGATCCTCGACACCGGTGGCCGCGTGGCCCGCTTCGAGGCGCGCTTCGGCAAGACCCACAGCGCGAAGCAGGCCTAGCGCTCGCACGGCGCCGGTCTCTGGCGTTCCCGCTTTTCGGCGGGGGCGTCCGGGCCGGCGCCGTTCGCGTCTCCTCACCCCTCAGTCAATTTCTTCACGGGAAGTAGGCCCACCCCATGTTCGAGGCAGTCGAAGAGCTCCTCGTCGAGCACGCAGCCCTCGAAGAGCGGCTGGCCGACCCGTCGGTCCACGCGGACCAGGCGAACGCCCGCAAGCTCTCCAAGCGCTATGCCGAGCTGACGCCGATCACCGCCACCTACCGCGCCTGGAAGCAGGCCGGCGAGGACATCGAGGCGGCCCGTGAATTCGCCACCGAGGACCCGGACTTCATCGCCGAGGTCAAGTCCTCCGAGGCCCGGCGCGACGAGCTGACCGAGGAGCTGCGCCTGCTGCTCGTCCCGCGTGACCCCAACGACGAGAAGGACGTCATCCTGGAGGTCAAGGCCGGCGAGGGCGGCGAGGAGTCCGCCCTGTTCGCCGGCGACCTGCTGCGGATGTACCTGCGCTTCGCCGAGCGGGTCGGTTGGAAGACCGAGCTGATCGACGCCAACGAGTCCGACCTCGGCGGCTACAAGGACGTCTCGGTCGCCGTGAAGACCAGAGGCACCATAGAGCCCGGTCAGGGCGTCTGGGCCCGGCTGAAGTACGAGGGCGGCGTGCACCGCGTGCAGCGTGTGCCGGCCACCGAGTCGCAGGGCCGGATCCACACCTCGGCGGCGGGCGTGCTGGTCACGCCGGAGGCCGAGGAGGTCGAGGTGGAGGTCCACGCGAACGACCTGCGGATCGACGTGTACCGCTCCTCGGGCCCCGGCGGGCAGTCCGTCAACACCACCGACTCGGCGGTCCGGATCACCCACCTGCCGACCGGTATCGTGGCGTCCTGCCAGAACGAGAAGAGCCAGCTGCAGAACAAGGAGCAGGCGATGCGCATCCTGCGTTCGCGGCTGCTGGCCGCCGCGCAGGAGGCCGCCGAGCAGGAGGCCTCGGACGCGCGTCGCAGCCAGGTCCGCACGGTGGACCGCTCGGAGCGGATCCGGACGTACAACTACCCGGAGAACCGCCTCTCGGACCACCGGACGGGCTTCAAGTCGTACAACCTGGACCAGGTCCTGGACGGCGACCTCAATGCGGTGATCCAGTCCTGCGTGGACGCCGACGCGGCTGCCAAGCTGGCCGCCGCCCAGGAGAACTGACCCGAGCCCGAAGGCCGGCTCGCAGAAACCAGAGGTGCGTACGGATGAACCTGCTGCTCGCCGAGGTGGCCCAGGCCACCCAGCGGTTGGCCGCGGCCGGCGTGCCGTCGCCGCGCTTCGACGCGGAGGAGCTCGCCGCACACATCCACAACGTCAAGCGCAGCCAGCTGCACACCGTGCCGGACGCCGACTTCGACGCCCGCTACTGGGAGGCGATCTCGCGCCGTGAGGCGCGCGAGCCGCTGCAGCACATCACCGGCCGCGCGTTCTTCCGGTACCTGGAGCTGGAGGTCGGCCCGGGCGTCTTCGTGCCCCGGCCGGAGACCGAGTCGGTGGTCGAGTGGGCCATAGACGCCGTCCGGGACATGGACGTGGCCGAGCCGCTGGTGGTCGACCTGTGCACCGGCTCCGGCGCGATCGCGCTGGCGCTGGCCCAGGAGCTGCCGCGCTCGACCGTGCACGCCTTCGAGCTGGACGAGGGCGCCATGCAGTACACCCGGCGCAACATCGCCGCCAGCTCCGACCGTGCCCGGGTCACCCTGCACGCGGGGGACGCCACCCGCGCCTTCGAGGACGACCGCTCCTGGGACGGCCGCTTCGACCTGGTGATCAGCAACCCGCCGTACATCCCGCTCACCGAGTGGGAGTACGTGGCGCCCGAGGCACGCGACCACGACCCGCAGATGTCGCTGTTCTCCGGCGAGGACGGGCTGGACACCATCCGCGGCATCGAGCGGGTCGCGGCCCGGCTGCTGCGGCCCGGCGGGGCGGTCGTGATCGAGCACGCCGACACCCAGGGCGGCCAGGTGCCGTGGATCTTCAACGAAGAGGGCGGTTGGACGGACACCGCCGACCACCGCGACCTGAACAACCGGCCGCGCTTCACAACGGCCCGTAAGGCGTCGTTGTGAGGATGCAACGCAGCACGACGGCCCGTAAGGCGTCGTTGTGAACATGCAGCGCAGCACAACGGCCCGCAAGGCCTCGCTGTGACCGTCGTCAACGCCATGAGCCATCTCGGAAGGGGACCGCACCGATGAGCCGCCGCTACGACTGTGCCGACGCAGGGGAACGTGCCACCGGGCTGCGCGAGGCCGCCTCGGCGATCCGCCGGGGCGAGCTGGTCGTGCTGCCCACCGACACCCTCTACGGGGTCGGCGCGGACGCCTTCAGCCCCGAGGCCGTCGCCGCCCTGCTGGCCGCCAAGGGCCGCGGCCGCGACATGCCCTCGCCCGTGCTGGTCGGCTCGCCGACCACCCTGCACGGCCTGGTCACCGACTTCTCCGAGCAGGCCTGGGAGCTGGTCGACGCCTTCTGGCCGGGCGGGCTGACCCTGGTCGCCAAGCACCAGCCCTCGCTGCGCTGGGACCTCGGCGAGACCCGGGGCACGGTGGCCGTCCGGATGCCGCTGCACCCGGTCGCCATCGAGCTGCTCAACACCACGGGACCGCTCGCCGTCTCCAGTGCCAACAAGAGCGGCGGCCCGTCGCCGGCCAACTGCGACGACGCGTTCGCCCAGCTCGGCGACTCGATCTCGGTCTACCTCGACGGCGGGACGGCCGACTTCGCACAGGCCTCCAGCATCGTCGACGTCACGGGCAAGGTTCCGGTCCTGCTGCGGGCCGGCGCGATCAGCGCCGAGCAGCTGAGGGAGGTCGTCCCGGACCTGGAGGCCGGCAGTTGACAGCGGCCTCGCTGCACGGCCTCGGCTCCGGTCTGGGCCCTGGCCTTCCCGCGTACGTCACGGTCTCGCCGCGGCCGCTGGACTCCTTCCGGATCCTCTTCGTCTGCACCGGCAACGTCTGCCGATCGCCGATCGCCGAGCGGCTGACCCGGCATGAGCTGGACACCCGCCTCAGCGGCACGGCGGCCGGCCGGATCGTGGTCGAGAGCGCGGGCACCTGGGGCCACGAGGGCGCACCGATGGAGGCGCACGCCGCCACGGTGCTCGGCGAGTACGGCGTGGACAGCGGCGGCTTCGTCGGGCGCGAGCTGCTGGACGAGCACGTGGTCGACGCCGACCTGGTGCTCACCGCGACCCTGGACCACCGCGCCCAGGTGATCTCCATGGGGCACGCGGCCGGCCTGCGGACCTTCACGCTCAAGGAGTTCACCCGGCTGGTGCGCCGGATAGACCCCAGCACCCTCCCCGACCCGCGGGGCGGGGTCCACGTCACCGAGCGGGCCCGTGCGCTGGTCAGGGCGGCCGCCGCGCTGCGGGGCTGGCTGCTGGCGGCGACCCCGGAGGCGGACGAGGTCGACGACCCGTACGGCGCGCCGATCGGGATGTTCCGCAACTGCGGCGAGGAGATATTCGACGCCCTCGACCCCGTCGTCACCGCTCTCACGGGCATTCCCCGCCGGTAGCCCCAGGCAGTCGGGCAACCACACAGGGGCGTGAGGAACTGCGCGAAGCGGGAGACTGCAGGCCGTTGCCTTCCGATCTCGCGCAGTTCCCCGGCCCCTGGGTTGGCCAGACCTGATCGGTGCCCCTGGCCGTACGGGTGTACGGCCCCCGTGTTGGCGGGCCCGGTCCGGGCTCCGGTCCTACGCTGGGAAGGACCCAGCCCGCCGCTGCCCGGGAGTCGCGCCATGTCTGTCACCGATGCCGTGCACGGATCCGTCGAGGCTCGCCGCTGGGAGGCTCCCGAGGCCCTCCGGCAGGCCGATCCCGAGCTGGCCGACCTGCTGGCCGCCGAGGCCGAGCGCAGGTCCGAGAGCCTGCAGCTGCTGGCGGGGGAGAACCTCACCAGCCCGGCCGTACTGGCCGCCCTCTCCGGCCCGCTGATCGACAAGTACGCCGAGGGCTACCCCGGCCGCCGCCACCACGCGGGCTGCGCGCTGGCCGACGCGGCCGAGCTGCTCGCCATCGACCGGGCCAAGCGGCTGTTCGCCGCCGACCACGCCAACGTCCAGCCCAGGTCGGCGACTTCGGCGATGCTGGCGACCTACGCGGCGCTGCTCAAGCCCGGCGACGTGGTGCTCGCCATGTCGCTGGAGCACGGCGGCCACCTCAGCTGCGGCTCGCGCGCCAACTTCTCGGGCCGCTGGTTCGACTTCATCGGCTACGGCGTACGGGAACAGGACAGCCTGATCGACCTCGACCAGGTGCGGGAGCTGGCCAAGCTGCACCGGCCCAAGGCGATCATCGCGGGCGGGATCTCCTACCCCAGGCACATCGACTGGGAGGCCTTCCGGGAGATCGCCGACGAGGTCGACGCCTACCTGATCGCCTCGGCGGCGCAGATCACCGGCCTGGTCGCCGGGGGGATGGCGCCGTCCCCGGTGCCGTACGCGGACGTCACCGTGGCGGCCACCCACAAGCTGCTGCGCGGCCCGCGGGGCGGGATGCTGCTCTGCACGGCGGAGCTGGCGGAGCGGGTGGACCGGGCGGTGTTCCCGTTCAGCCAGGGTGGCGCGGCGATGAACGAGGTGGCGGGCAAGGCGGTCGCCCTCGCAGAGGCGGCCACGCCGGAGTTCGGTGTGTACCTCCGGCGTGCGGTGGACGGCGCGCGCTCCCTGGCCGGGGCCCTGGAGCGGGCCGGGGCCCGTCCGCTGACCGGTGGCACCGACACCCACCTGGTGACGGCGGACGTCAGCCCGCTCGGGGTGACCGGCGTCGAGGCCGAGCGGCGCTGTTCGGCGGCCGGGCTGATGCTCGGCAAATGCGCACTGCCGTACGATCCGGCTCCGGCCTCCGAGAGCTCCGGCATCCGGCTCGGTACCGGCGCGGTGGCCTCGCAGGGGATGGGGGCCGAGGAGCTCCGCGAGGTGGGCGAGCTGATCGGGCGCCTGCTCAGCGGGGGTGTGGACGCCCGGATCGGGGAGCGGGTACGGGAGCTGGCGAGGGCCTTCGCGGGGCGCTGACCGCCGGACGAATCGCGTCAGGGCGAACCGCGGTGCACACGAGTGTCGTCCAACTCAATAAGGTGTGCACCGTGGCGACGCACCTCGAACCCCGGGCAATCACGGGAGTACCTTCGGTACTCACCCGTCGGACCGTCGTGCAGGAGGCCAGTGGTGCGTGAGTTTCTGCTGGTGCTGTTCACCACGGCGGCCGTCACCTACCTGCTGACCGGCCCCGTCCGGAAGTTCGCCATCGTGGCGGGCGCGATGCCCCCCGTACGCGCCCGTGACGTGCACCGCGAGCCGACACCCCGGCTCGGCGGTATCGCGATGTTCGGCGGGCTCTGCGCCGGCCTGCTGGTCTCCTCCCAACTCACCAACCTCGGGCATCTCTTCAGCCAGAGCGCGGACGTCCGCGCGCTGCTCTCGGGTGCCGGGATCATGTGGGTCCTGGGCGTGCTGGACGACAAGTGGGGCGTGGACGCCCTGGTGAAGCTGGGCGGCCAGATGATCGCCGCCGGTGTGATGGTCTGGCAGGGGGTCACGGTGATCTCCATCCCCGTCCCCGGCGTCGGCTCGGTCGCCGTCACCCCGACCCAGGGCATGATCATCTCGGTCACCCTGGTGGTCGTGATGGTCAACGCGGTGAACTTCATCGACGGCCTGGACGGCCTCGCCGCCGGCATGGTCTGCATCGCCGCGATGGCCTTCTTCCTGTACTCGTACCGGCTCTGGTACGGCTACGGGATCAACGACGCCGCCCCCGCCGTGCTGTTCAGCGCCGTGCTGATCGGGATGTGCCTGGGCTTCCTGCCGCACAACCTGCACCCCGCGCGGATCTTCATGGGCGACTCGGGCTCGATGATGCTCGGCCTGATGCTGGCGGTGGCGGCCATCTCCATCACCGGCCGTGTCGACCCCGACCTGATCACCGCCCGGACGGGTTCGCAGACCGCCACGGTGCACGAGCTGGTGCCGATCTACATCCCGCTGCTGCTCCCGCTGACCGTCATCGCGCTTCCGCTGGCCGACCTGCTCCTGGCCGTGGTGCGCCGCACCTGGGCCGGGAAGTCGCCCTTCGCGGCGGACAAGCAGCACCTGCACCACCGGCTGCTGGAGGTCGGGCACTCGCACAGCCGGGCCGTCCTGATCATGTACTTCTGGGCCGCCCTGATCGCCTTCGGCACCGTGGCCTTCTCGGTGCCCGGCACCGGCCGGGCGCTGGTGCTGAGCTTCGCCGCGCTCTGCCTGGTGGGCATCGTGGTGCTGCTGATGCCGCGCTTCCGGCCGCACGCGCCGCGCGCCGTCCAGGCCTTCGTGCCGCCGCGCTACCGCAAGGCCACGGCACCCGAGGCCGCCCAGGCGCCCGCGATGGCGGAGCTCTCGGCGGACGACAAGGCGCTGCTCGGCCGGCTCGGGACGGGGGCCACCGCGGTCGGCGGCCGACGCGAGCGGGCGAACTGACTCGTCGTCAACTCCCTTCACCTGTACGGCGGCACTGTTGGGCCGTCGGTGTGACAGGTGCCACACCTACATGGTAAAGCTCTAATCAAATAGTTTGTGATACCGTTCACGAGTACCGAGAACACGCCGAAAGACCTGACAGGTGGAGGACTTCCGTCCCCGGTCGGTCTCCCTCGACGGGCTCGCCGTCGAACGGCCGGCCTGCGGCAGAAGTTCTCGGTGCGGTGTCACCACCGCGTCCTAGTGCCCGTCCCCCGTCACCTCGACATGCCGCCGGAGCTGCCGACATGCCGTCCCACGACGCCCGGATCCCCCTCCGCGGCGCCGCAATTCCCACTGCGGTCGCCGGAGTTGTCGCCCTTGCGATCTCCACCGCACTGGTGGGGACGAAGGGCCTGATCGGTGCACTCTTCGCGACCCTGCTGGTGCTCGCCTTCTTCTCCTTCGGCCAGGTCGCTCTCGACCGGCTGACCAGGAACAATCCGCAGATGCTGATGGCCGCCGGGCTGCTGGTGTACACCACCCAGATCCTGCTGGTGGCGATTGTTCTCGCGGTGTTCAAGGAGACGACACTCTTCGACACCAAGGTCTTCGGTTTCACGCTGCTCGGCTGCGCTCTGATCTGGACGGGCTTCCAGGTGCGCGGTGCGATGAAGGCCAAGGTCTACTACGTCGATCCCGGCTCGTCCGACGACAAGGACCCGAAGTCGGGGCGTCAACAGTGACGAGCGCCGGCTGTCCCCCGCGCGAGGGGGGCGGTGTTTATGCCGTACTGACGGACTGCTATCGTCCGTCGCAACAACGGAGTACGGGAAGCGGCCAGGTCTATCCGATGATCGGACGGATCGCCCCCCGGACTCGCGAAGCTTTCGAAGGTCCCGCGGCAGAGTGTGGCGCCGCGCAGGGTCCGCGAGAAATCCAACAAGTTCCAGTGCCGCTCCGTGGCCGCAGGCCACGCCGACACACCGAGGTTGCCGTAACCATGCGTCATGACGAAGGAGTCTGTGGTGGGTGCTGACGTAACGCACGTCGCCTCTGAGGCCGGGTGCCACCTGTTCTCCGGCTGCGGCTTCCCCGCCCCTGGCTTGAACGAGTTCGACTTCAAGCCGATCTTCACGATCGGCAGCGTCGAGTTCAACAAGCCGATGCTGCTGTCGATGATCGCGGCACTGCTGGTGATCGGGTTCTTCTGGGCCGCCTTCGCCAAGCCGAAGCTGCTCCCGGGCAAGCTGCAGCTGGTCGGTGAGATCGGCTACGACTTCGTCAAGCGAAGCATCGTGCTGGAGACCATCGGCAAAAAGGGCGAGAAGTACGTCCCGATGCTGGTCTCGATGTTCTTCTTCATCTGGATCATGAACATCATGTCGATCATCCCGTTCGCACAGTTCCCTGTGACGGCGGCGATCGCGTTCCCGGCGGGCCTCGCGGGCATCGTCTGGATCACGTACATGACCCTGACCTTCAAGAAGCACGGCTTCGTCGGCGGTCTGAAGAACCTCTGCTGGCCCTCGGGCATCCCCGGCTGGGTCATGTTCATCCTGGTGCCGATCGAGTTCTTCTCGAACATCTTCGTGCGCCCCTTCACGCTCGCGGTCCGAGCCTTCGCGAACATGTTCGCCGGCCACCTGCTGATCGTGATGTTCTCCATCGCCTCCTGGTACCTGCTCAGCCCGAGCCTCGGTGCGCTCTACGGCACGACGTCCTTCATCGTGACGATCGGCCTGACCGCCTTCGAGCTGCTGGTCCAGTTCCTGCAGGCGTACATCTTCGTGATGCTGGCGAGCAGCTACATCGCCGGTGCCCTCGAAGAAGCGCACTGACCCACCCGCACCACCCCTCGAATTTCCGGTGGCCAACCACCATCGGTTCACCATCCCGCAAAGGACAAGCTGAAATGACTCAGGTCGCTGAGGTCGTCGGTTCCATCGCCTCCGTCGGTTACGGTCTCGCCGCCATCGGCCCCGGCATCGGCGTTGGTCTGATCTTCGGTAACGGTGTCCAGGCCATGGCCCGCCAGCCCGAGGCTGCCGGCCTGATCCGCTCCAACATGTTCATCGGCTTCGCGCTGACCGAGGCGCTCGCCCTCATCGGCATCGTCATGCCGTTCGTCTTCGGCACCGGCAAGTAATTACTGTCGTAAGCCCTTTTCGACGAAAGGTTCTGATATGAACCCCGGTTTCGCCCTTGCGGCAGAGGAGCAGATGAACCCGCTCCTCCCCGCATGGCCCGAGGTCATCATCGGCCTGCTCTGCTTCTTCATCGTCTTCGGTCTCCTCGGCAAGAAGCTCCTGCCCAGCATCGAGAAGGTGCTGTCGGAGCGCCGTGACGCCATCGAGGGCGGCATGGAGCGTGCGGAGGCCGCTCAGGCGGAGGCTCAGGCCCTGCTGGAGCAGTACCGCGCCGAGCTCGCCGAGGCGCGTCACGAGGCCGCTCGGATCACCGAGCACGCCCGTGAGCAGGGCGCTGCCCTGATCGCCGAGATGCGTGAGGAGGGCCAGCGTCAGCGCGAGGCCATCGTCACCGCCGGCCACGCGCAGATCGACGCCGACAAGAAGCAGGCGACTGCCGCCCTGCGCCAGGACGTGGGCTCGCTCGCTTCGCAGCTGGCGTCCCGCATCGTGGGTGAGTCCCTGGAGGACTCCGCCCGGCAGAGCGGCGTGATCGACCGCTTCCTGGCCGAGCTGGAGGCCAAGGCCGCCGCTGCCCAGGGTGCGTCCAAGTGATCGGCGCCAGCCGTGAGGCCCTGGCCGCCGGTCGCGAGAACCTGGAGAGCCTGACCGACAACACCTCGGTGGACGCGGTCAAGCTCGCCGAGGAGCTCACCGCCGTCACGGTCCTGCTGGACCGCGAGGTCTCGCTGCGCCGCGTGCTGACCGACCCGTCGCGGTCGGGCCAGGACAAGGCCCAGCTGGTCGGCTCGCTGCTGGCCGGCCAGGTCTCCGGCGAGACGCTGGACCTGGTCTCCGGCCTGGTCCGCTCCCGCTGGTCGGGTTCCCGTGACCTGGTGGACGCGGTCGAGGAGCTCGCCGCGTACGCCGAGGTCATCGCGGCCGACAAGGCCGGGAAGCTGGACGACGTCGAGGACGAGCTGTTCCGCTTCGGCCGGATCGCCAACGGTTCGCACGAGCTGCGCAGCGCGCTGACCGAGCCCAAGGCCGGCAAGGCCGCCAAGGCGGAGCTGGTCGTCAAGCTGCTCGGCGGCCGTGCCAACGCAGGCACCGTCCGCCTGATCAGCTCGCTGGTCACCAGCCCGCGTGGTCGTAGCCTGGAGCAGGGCCTGGAGTACTACTCCAAGCTCGCCGCCGCCCGGCGGGGCCGTGTGGTGGCCCTGGTCACCACCGCCGTTCCGCTGTCGGACAGCCAGAAGGAGCGCCTCACCGGTGCTCTGGGCCGGCTCTACGGCCGCCAGGTGCACCTGAACATCGACGTCGACCCCGAGGTCGTCGGCGGTGTGCGGGTGCAGATCGGTGACGAGATCATCGACGGCACCGTGGAGAGCCGCCTGGAAGGCGCTCGTCAGGCCCTGGAGGGCTAGGCACCTCGGAAACATCCGACCCTCGGTCGGGCGCCGGCTCCACGGGAGCCGGTAAATCGTACGGCCGGTTCGCAACGACCCGGCCGAGAGTCGAATACTTGCGGCCCTCAATGGCGGGCCGAGGATCGCAAACTAGGAGAGCAGGGAAGCCTGATGGCGGAGCTTACGATCCGTCCGGAGGAGATCCGGGACGCGCTGGCCGACTTTGTCCAGTCGTACCAGCCGGACGCCGCCTCGCGTGAAGAGGTCGGTACGGTCACCGAGGCCATGGACGGTATTGCCAAGGTCGAGGGCCTGCCCTCGGTCATGGCCAACGAGCTGCTGAAGTTCGAGGACGGGACCCTCGGTCTCGCGCTGAACCTCGACACCCGCGAGATCGGTGTCGTCATCCTCGGTGAGTTCAGCGGCATCGAGGAGGGCCAGACGGTGCACCGCACCGGCGAGGTCCTCTCCGTCCCGGTCGGCGAGGGCTACCTCGGCCGCGTCGTGGACCCGCTGGGCAACCCGATCGACGGTCTGGGTGAGATCGCCTCTCACGGCCGTCGCGCCCTGGAGCTGCAGGCCCCCGGCGTCATGGTCCGCAAGTCGGTCCACGAGCCGATGCAGACCGGCATCAAGGCCATCGACGCGATGACCCCGATCGGCCGCGGCCAGCGTCAGCTGATCATCGGCGACCGCCAGACCGGCAAGACCGCGGTGGCTGTCGACACGATCATCAACCAGCGCGACAACTGGCGCTCGGGCGACCCGAAGAAGCAGGTCCGCTGCATCTACGTCGCCATCGGCCAGAAGGGTTCCACCATCGCGTCCGTCCGTGGCGCCCTGGAGGAGGCCGGCGCGCTGGAGTACACCACCATCGTGGCTGCTCCCGCCTCCGACCCGGCCGGCTTCAAGTACCTCGCCCCGTACACCGGTTCGGCCATCGGCCAGGAGTGGATGTACGACGGCAAGCACGTCCTCATCATCTTCGACGACCTGTCGAAGCAGGCCGAGGCGTACCGTTCCGTGTCGCTGCTGCTCCGTCGTCCGCCGGGCCGCGAGGCCTACCCGGGTGACGTCTTCTACCTGCACTCCCGCCTGCTGGAGCGCTGCGCGAAGCTCTCCGACGAGCTGGGCGCGGGCTCGATGACCGGTCTGCCGATCATCGAGACCAAGGCCAACGACGTCTCGGCGTACATCCCGACCAACGTCATCTCCATCACCGACGGCCAGTGCTTCCTGGAGTCCGACCTGTTCAACGCCGGCATCCGCCCGGCCGTGAACGTCGGTATCTCGGTCTCCCGCGTCGGTGGCTCCGCCCAGATCAAGGCCATGAAGTCGGTCGCCGGCCGCCTGCGCCTGGACCTGGCCCAGTACCGCGAGCTGGAGGCGTTCGCCGCCTTCGGTTCCGACCTGGACCCGGCCTCCAAGGCCCAGCTGGAGCGCGGTGCGCGCATGGTCGAGCTGCTGAAGCAGGGCCAGTACCAGCCGTTCCCGGTCGAGGAGCAGGTCGTCTCCATCTGGGCCGGCACCACCGGCAAGCTGGACGACGTCCCGGTGGCGGACATCCGCCGCTTCGAGCGCGAGTTCCTGACTCACCTGCGCACCGAGCACAAGGGCCTGCTGGCCGGCATCGTCGAGACCTCGAAGCTCGAGGACGGCACCATCGACGCGCTGACCGAGGCGATCAAGGCCTTCAAGCTGGGCTTCACGACGGCCGACGGCAAGCTGCTCTCCGAGCAGGCCTGAGTCCGGTAGCGAGGGAAAGGACGTAACGACCCATGGGAGCACAGCTTCGGGTCTACAAGCGCCGGATCCGCTCTGTCACCGCGACGAAGAAGATCACCAAGGCGATGGAGATGATCTCCGCGTCGCGCATCGTCAAGGCGCAGCGCGCGGTGGCCGCCTCCACTCCGTACGCCGATGAGCTCACCCGGGCGGTGACGGCGGTGGCCACCCGGTCCAACGCCAAGCACCCGCTCACCACCGAGAAGCCCGGCGCCGACCGCGCCGCGGTCCTGCTGATCACGGCGGACCGTGGTCTGGCCGGCGGCTACTCGGCCAACGCCATCAAGCAGGCGACCGCGCTCACCGCGCAGCTGCGTGCCGAGGGCAAGGACGTGGTGACCTACATCGTCGGCCGTAAGGGCGTCTCGTACTACAACTTCCGTCACCTTGAGGTCACGGGGTCGTGGACGGGCTTCTCGGACAAGCCGACGTACGGTGACGCGAAGGCCGTGGCGAGCGACCTCATCGAGGCGTTCACCGCGGAGACCGGCGGGGTCGACGAGCTGCACCTGGTCTCCACCAAGTTCGAGTCCATGCTGACTCAGACCGCGGTGGACGCTCGGCTGCTGCCGCTGAAGCTGGACGAGGTCCAGCTCGGCGAGGAGTCGAAGACCAAGCACGAGATCTTCCCGCTGTACGACTTCGAGCCGTCGGCGGAGGGCGTTCTCGACGCCCTGCTGCCGCGGTACGTCGAGAGCCGGATCTACAACGCGCTGCTGCAGTCGGCCGCCTCGGAGCACGCCGCACGCCGGCGCGCGATGAAGTCCGCGACCGACAACGCGGGAGAGCTCATCAAGTCGCTCACGCGGCTTGCCAACTCGGCCCGTCAGGCCGAGATCACCCAGGAAATCAGCGAGATCGTCGGCGGTGCCAACGCGCTCGCCGACGCTAGCCGCGGGAGCGAATGAGAATGACCACCACAGTTGAGCCGACCACGGCGACGGGCCGCGTCGCGCGGGTCATCGGCCCGGTCGTCGACGTGGAGTTCCCCGTCGACGCGATTCCCAACATGTTCAACGCCCTGCACGTCGAGGTCGAGGCGCCCGACGGCACCGGCAAGAAGACCCTGACCCTCGAGGTCGCGCAGCACCTCGCCGACGGCGTCGTGCGCGGCATCTCGATGCAGCCGACCGACGGCCTGGTCCGCGGCGCGGTCGTGACCGACACCGGTTCGGCCATCACCGTCCCGGTCGGCCAGATCACCAAGGGCAAGGTCTTCAACGCCCTCGGTGAGGTGCTGAACGTCGACAAGGCGGAGTTCGACTCCCAGGTCGAGGTCCGCTGGCCGATCCACCGCAAGGCCCCGGACTTCAAGGACCTCGAGTCCAAGACCGAGATGTTCGAGACCGGTATCAAGGTCATCGACCTTCTCACCCCGTACGTCACGGGTGGCAAGATCGGTCTGTTCGGTGGTGCCGGTGTCGGTAAGACCGTTCTCATCCAGGAGATGATCTACCGCGTCGCCGAGAACTTCGGTGGTGTGTCGGTCTTCGCCGGTGTCGGTGAGCGCACCCGTGAGGGTAACGACCTCATCCACGAGATGGTCGACTCGGGCGTTCTGGACAAGACCGCCCTGGTCTTCGGCCAGATGGACGAGCCGCCGGGCACCCGCCTGCGCGTCGCCCTGTCCGCTCTGACGATGGCGGAGTACTTCCGTGACGTCGAGCAGCAGGACGTTCTGCTCTTCATCGACAACATCTTCCGGTTCACCCAGGCCGGTTCCGAGGTGTCGACCCTGCTCGGCCGTATGCCCTCCGCGGTGGGTTACCAGCCGAACCTGGCCGACGAGATGGGCCTCCTGCAGGAGCGCATCACCTCGACCCGCGGTCACTCGATCACCTCGATGCAGGCGATCTACGTCCCCGCGGACGACCTGACCGACCCGGCCCCGGCGACCACCTTCGCCCACCTCGACGCGACGACGGTTCTCTCCCGTCCGATCTCCGAGAAGGGCATCTACCCGGCCGTCGACCCGCTGGACTCCACGTCCCGCATCCTGGACCCGCGCTACATCGCGCAGGACCACTACGACACGGCCATCCGGGTCAAGGGGATCCTGCAGAAGTACAAGGACCTCCAGGACATCATCGCGATCCTCGGCATCGACGAGCTCAGCGAGGACGACAAGATCGTCGTCCACCGTGCCCGTCGCATCGAGCGCTTCCTCTCGCAGAACACCTACGTGGCGAAGCAGTTCACCGGCGTCGAGGGTTCGACCGTGCCGCTGTCCGAGACGATCGAGGCCTTCAACCGCATCGCGGACGGTAAGTACGACTCCGTCCCGGAGCAGGCCTTCTTCATGTGCGGTGGCATCGAGGACCTCGAGAAGAACGCCGCCGAGCTCGCCAAGAAGTAATAAGGCCGGCTGATGGCTGACTGACCGTGAGGGGTGGTCCCCGTCCCTGGGGGCCGCCCCTCACGGCTCAATCGGCTGTGATCCCGGTCATCTCCGTGTCCTTCGTTTCATCTCGGGGGCACGGGCCCGTTATTCTTACCGCAACTGCCGAGTAATCCGGTGGTTGCAAGAGCCTAGGAGCCCACGTTGGCTGAGCTGCACGTCGAGCTGGTCGCAGCCGACCGCAAGGTGTGGTCCGGTGCGGCCACCATCGTTGTCGCCCGTACGGCCTCCGGTGACACCGGCATCATGCCGGGTCACACCCCGGTGCTGAGCGTGCTGGAGTCCGGCCCGGTCACCATCCGGACCACCGACGGTGGAACGGTCCTGGCGGCCGTGCACGGCGGTTTCATCTCCTTCGCCGACAACAAGCTGTCTCTGCTCGCGGAGATCGCCGAGCTGGCGGACGAGATCGACATCACCCGCGCCGAGCGGGCGCTGGAGCGGGCGCAGGCCGAGCTCGACGAGCACGCCGAGCGCCGCGCCGAGGTCCGTCTCTTCGCGGCACGCGGCCTCAAGGCCGCCTGAGCACCATGTCGGCCCGAGACCGGGCCGACCGACGGTCCCGGGGACGCGAGAGCGTGACCCCGGGACTGTCGTATCAGTTGGTAGGACAGTGCGGTCGTTGATACGACCGATCGGGGAACGCAGGTCAGCGAGGAGGTCGGTGAGCATGGTCCTCGCCCTTGTGGTGTGTGCGGCGGTCGTGGCACTCGGAGTGGTGGGCCTGGTGGCCTTCGCGGTACGCAGGCGCGTGATCCAGCGCGTGGGCGGCACCTTCGACTGCAGCTACCGCCTCAAAATGCCCGCCGACGCCTCCACGCAGCCCGACCTCGACGAGAACGGCAAACCCACCTCCGCCCCGGTCCCCGTGACCGATGGCAAGGGGTGGGTTTTCGGTATCGGCCGCTACAGCGGTGACTCCATCGAGTGGTTCCGGGTCTTCTCCTACGCCCCGCGCCCCCGCAAGATCCTTCCCCGCCGGGAGATCGAGGTGCTCGGCCGCCGCTACCCCGAGGGCCAGGAGGAGCTCGCCCTGCTCTCGGGCTCGGTCGTGCTCCGATGCCTGCACAACGGCCGGCCGCTGGAGCTAGCGATGAGCGACGACGCGCTGACCGGCTTCCTCGCCTGGCTGGAGGCCGCCCCGCCCGGCCAGAGAGTCAACGTCGCGTAGCGACGGACTCTCGGATGGGGGTCCCCCGCCCGAAGGGTGGGGGAGAGTCGACGTCGCGTAGCCTTTGCCTCCCCCGGCGACGGGGTCGAGGCTGGTTACAGGGGGTCTCTGAGCCAAGGAGGCCGACTGATGTTGTCGCAAGCCAGAGCCGACGCGTGCCTGCCCGCCACCGACATGAAGCGGGCCAAGGCCTGGTACCAGGAGAAGCTCGGCCTGACACCGAGCAAGGAGGACGAGGGCGGCGCCCAGTTCTCCCTCGCCGACGGGACGAGCCTCTACCTCTTCCCGACCGCCATCACCGAGCGCGGCGGTCACACCCAGGTGGGGCTCACGGTCACCGACCTCAAGGCCGAGATCGCCGAGCTGCGCGCGCGGGGCGTCGTCTTCGAGGAGTACGACATGCCCGGGCTCAAGACCACCGACGGTGTCGTCGAGTGGCCCGACGGTAGCGGCGCGTGGTTCAAGGACAGCGAGGGCAACCTGCTGGGCCTCGTCCAGCCGTCCCGTTAACGCCCCCTAACCGACCCGCTAGGCTGCGGCTCATGGTCAACCTCACGCGCATCTACACCCGTACCGGCGACGACGGCACCACCGCGCTCGGTGACATGAGCCGCACGACCAAGACCGATCCCCGGCTGATCGCGTACGCGGACACCAACGAGGCCAACGCCGCGATCGGGGTTGCCATCGCGGCGGGGGCGCTGTCCGAGGACGTCGTGGCCGTGCTGACGCGGATCCAGAACGACCTCTTCGACGTCGGCGCGGACCTCGCCACCCCCGTGGTCGAGGAGCCGAAGTACCCGCCGCTGCGGGTCCTGCAGACCTACATCGACCGGCTGGAAACCGACTGCGACCACTACCTGGAGCAGCTGGAGAAGCTTCGCAGCTTCATCCTCCCCGGCGGGACGCCCGGTGCGGCGTACCTGCACCTCGCGTGCACGGTGGTCCGGCGGGCCGAGCGCGCCACCTGGGCGGCGATCGAGGTGCACGGCGACTCCGTCAACCCGCTGACCGCCAAGTACCTCAACCGGCTCTCCGACCTGCTCTTCATCCTGGCGCGCGCGGCGAACAAGGAGCGCGGGGACGTGCTCTGGGTGCCGGGCGAGAACCGCTAGTACGGGGAACCCGGGGGCGCGGGGAACTGCGCGGTGGGGGTCCCCCGGCCGAAGGCTGGGGGAGGGAGGCTGCAGACCGTTGCCTTCCGATTTCGCGCAGTTCCCCGCGCCCCTGTTGTGGCTGATCGGTTGCCTACCTACTGGCGGAGCCCTTAGGGCTGCTTCTTGGGGAAGACCGTGTAGCTGGCCGCGATCACCAGGCTGATCCCGGTGACCAGGCCCATGGTGCCGTACCAGCGGGTGAGCCCCGCCGTCTGTGCGGCGTCCCCGACCAGGGCGGCCATGCCGGCGACCAGGCCTGCGGTGATCGCGGCGGCGAGGAGGGTCCGGGCGAAGATCCGCCACTCGTGGGCGGCCCTGGCCGCGCCGTACTTCGGGGGCTTCACCGGGGTGGGCCCGCCGGCGAAGCGGTGCGCGAAGTGGGCGTCCGCCCAGGTCACCAGGTAGTGCCCGTACGCTGCCGAGAAGCCGACGTACGCGGCGGCCAGGCCGTGCGTCCAGCTCGCGGTGGTGCCGTGCCGCAGGTCCAGCACGGTCGCGCCGAGGACCACCAGGTCGATCAGCGGGAGCGCGAGGAGCAGAGCCGTGCTGACCCGGCGCCACCCGATCAGGTAGCGGGAGGCCAGCGCCAGGGCGAGCACCACCCAGAAGCCGGCCTCTCCGGCGATGACGACGGACACGATCACGATGGGCTCCTCCGGTCAGGCTGCCTTCTCAGCCTGACCCGCCGGCCCGCCCGGGTACCTCGTCGCCCGAGCCGATTCCGGGGTGCGACCTTCGATGTAGCGGCCTCCTCCGCTGGGTACGCGCCAGGGCGGCCCACGGGGTGATGAGATGGGGAGCGTGTTCAAGCTCAGCCTCACCCCGCGTCAGGAGGACCGCGCCATCGCCGCGGCCGGGCTGCTCGGCGGTCTGCTGCTGATCGCCTTCCGCGCGTACGACAACTCCGGCGCGATCCCGCCATGGCTGGTGGTGCTGCCGCTGGCCGCCACCGCCGCGCTGGAGCTCTTCCGCCGTAGCCACCCGGTCTGGACGGTGAGCCTCGGCGGGCTGGTCTTCGCGGGGAGCGTCTTCGCGGGCTCGCTGATCGCCACCGTCCTGATGTACACCGACCTGCTCTACGCGGCCGTGCTGTACGGCAGCCCCCGGATGTCGCGGATCCTGCACCTCACCGGGATCGCTTCCACGATCGTGCTGAGCAGTCTGACCTTCCTGTACGGGACGGTCTCGGCGGCCCTCCTGGTGGCCGTGGTCTGCGCGCTGGTCTTCCTGGCCCCGGTCTGGACGGCCGACCTGCTGCGCGAGCACCGGGACAAGGCGGAGACCGAGCGGCTGCGGGCCGAACAGACCGCCCTGCTCGCCGAACTCGACCGGCGCGAGGCCGTGGTGGCCGAGCGGGCCCGGATGGCCCGGGAGCTGCACGACGTGGTCGCCAACCACCTCTCCGCCATCGCCATCCACGCGACCGGCGCGCAGTCCCTGGCCCGCCGTCAGCAGCGCTCCCAGGAGGACCCGCTGATGGCGGCGATGGCGGTCATCCGGGAGAACAGCGTGCAGGGACTGGCCGAGATGCGCCGCATGATCGGCCTGCTGCGGGCCGGCGCCGAGGGCTCGTACGAGGCGCCCAAGCTGGACGCGCTGGACACCCTGCTGGCCCAGGCCGGAGCGGCGGGCCGGGAGACCGGGCTGGCCTTCGAGGCCGAGGAGGAGGGCGAACGCGGCGAGTTGTCCGCCCCGGTGGAGCTGGCGGCCTACCGGATCGTCCAGGAGTCCCTGACCAACGCACTCAAGCACGCGGCGCCCGGCACCGTACGGCTGCGCCTGGCCTTCCGGCCGGAGGAGGTCGAGATCGTGGCGGACAATCCGTACCGCCCGGGGGAGGCCCGGGTACTGCCCGGGGCACGGGCGGGCCTGGTCGGGATGGGGGAGCGGGCCGGGCTGCTGGGCGGCAGCTTCGAGGCCGGGCCGCACGACGGGCGATGGCGGGTCCGGGCGGTGCTGCCGCGCGAACCCCGGGCGGCGGAGGCGTCATGACGATTCGGGTCCTGGTGGCGGAGGACCAGGCGGCCGTACGGGCCGCGCTGGTGATGATCCTGCGGGCCGAGCCCGGCCTGGAGGTGGTCGGCGAGGCGGCCGACGGCGAGCAGGCCGTACGGCTGGCGCTGGAGCTGCGGCCCGACGTGGTGCTGATGGATGTTCAGATGCCCCGGCTGGACGGTGTCTCGGCCACCCGCCAGGTGGTGGCCGCAGGGGCCGCCCAGGTGCTGATGCTGACCACCTTCGACCTCGACGAGTACGTCTACGGCGCGCTGCGGGCGGGCGCGGCGGGCTTCCTGCTCAAGGACCTCGAAGCGGACACGCTCATCGAGGGCATCCGTACGGTCGCGCGCGGCGACGGCATGCTGGCGCCCTCGGTCACCCGTCGGCTGATCGGCACCTTCGCCAGGCCCGAGCGCCCGGACCAGCCACGGGCCCGCGAGGCGGTGGACGGCCTGACACCGCGTGAGCGGGAGGTGCTGGCCTGCCTGGGAGCGGGCCTCTCCAACGGGGAGATCGCCCGCCGGCTGGAGATGGCGGAGGCGACCACCAAGACCCACGTCAGCCGGATCCTGGCCAAGCTGGGCCTGCGCAGCCGCGTCCAGGCCGCCATCCTTGCCCAGGACTTGGGGCTCGCGCCCTAGCCAGCGCGGCGCGTTCCTCCAGGGGCGCGTGGGGCCACCTAACGGCGTGACCAGCCCTCTACGGAGGTGCATGGCCGGCAGCGCAGTTCTCCCCCAGCCTTCGGCCGGGAGGTGCCCCCAGCGCCCCTGGGAGTTGCCCGGTTGCGGTCCGCTCTAGGACTGCCGCAGTGCCTCGCGGGCGGCCTGCTCGTCGGCGGGCCAGACCATCAGGCGCAGGCCCTCGCTGGTGGACACCAGGGTGTGGCGCAGCCCGGCGGCGGTGAGCAGTGCGGCCAGCCGCTCGGCCTCGGCGGCGTCGGCCGGGGCGGCCACCGGGACCAGCAGGCCGTACTCCTGCGGCGCGCCCGTCCGCGGTGGGCGGGCGACCAGCGACTTGCCGGTGCCGTACGTCCAGCGCAGCAGCAGGATCAGCACGCCCAGGACCGCGAGCGAGATCAGCATCGTCCCCAGTGCGCGCACGGATCACCTCTCTTGGGCGCAGATCACACCGGCCAATCTCACCACGGAGCGTTCCGGGGCATTAGAGTCCGGGCCGTGAGCGGCGCGGCTCCGGGGGAGGCGATCCCTGTCCTGAGCCGCCTTCAGGACGGGACTCGGGAGACTAAGCCATGAGCAACGCATCCACCCAGCAGATTGCCGTGATCGGCGCCGGACTCATGGGCGCAGGCATCGCCCAGGTCTCGGCGCAGGCAGGGCACCCGGTGGTGCTGCGCGATGTCACCGACGCTGCGCTGCAGCGCGGTCTGGACGGCATCCGTGCCTCGTACGAGAAGTTCGTGTCCAAGGGCAAGCTGACGGCCGACGAGGCCGAGGCGGCGCTGGGCCGGATCACCACGACGACCGACCTGGGCGCGGTCGCCGGTGCCGACATCGTCGTCGAGGCGGTGTTCGAGCAGCTGGAGGTCAAGGAAGCCGTCTTCCGCGAGCTCGACAAGATCGCCAAGCCCGGCGCGGTGCTGGCCTCCAACACCTCGGCCATCCCGATCACCCGGATCGCCGCCGCGACCTCGCGGCCGGAGAGCGTGGTCGGCGTGCACTTCTTCTCGCCGGTGCCGCTGATGAAGCTCGTCGAGCTGGTGCGCGGCTACAAGACCAGCGACGAGACGCTGGCCACCGCCCGCGCCTTCGCCGAGGGGGTGGGCAAGGAGGTCGTCGTGGTCAACCGCGACGTGGCCGGCTTCGTCACCACCCGCCTGATCACCGCGCTGGTGGTCGAGGCCGCCAAGCTGTACGAGTCGGGCGTCGCGAGCGCCGAGGACATCGACACCGCCTGCCGCCTCGGCTTCGGCCACCCGATGGGCCCGCTGCAGACGGCCGACCTGACCGGCGTCGACATCCTGCTGCACGCCGCGCGCAACATCTACGCGGAGACCCAGGACGAGAAGTTCGCCGCCCCCGAGATCATGGCCCGCATGGTCACCGCCGGTGACCTCGGACGCAAGAGCGGCCGCGGGTTCTACGGGTACGAGAAGTAGCGGCTGTGAGCCGTGGGCCATCCGGCCCACGGCTCATGGCTCACGGGTGAGTTTGCTCACGCCTCTGCCGCAGACGGGTGATTTGGGCGGTAATCGAGCGTGGGTATGGGGCCTGACTGCGTATATTCCCTCGGACGAGTGAAGTTGCTTCAGATCTGCCGGGTAACAGCAACCTGCAGAGCTGGTTCACCGTCAGATGAGGGGGAGACCCGGCGTGGCCCCCGGGTGGCGCGGCGCCAGGGCGCCCGCACCGGGCAGAGCCCCGACAGCCCCGACCGGCAAA
Organism: Kitasatospora atroaurantiaca; assembly: GCF_007828955.1. Lineage (NCBI taxonomy): Bacteria > Bacillati > Actinomycetota > Actinomycetes > Kitasatosporales > Streptomycetaceae > Kitasatospora > Kitasatospora atroaurantiaca. The sequence continues at coordinate 4,986,700 of NZ_VIVR01000001.1, forward strand.
GCGGAGGAGGAGACGTGCGCATCACCGGCGACCACAGCGGTCTGGCCCTCAAGGGCCGCCTCGACGTCCGCAGCGCCGCCGATGCCCGGGCCCGGCTGCACCGGGCGGTCGACGGCGGGCAGGGGGACCTCGTACTCGACCTGGCCGGTCTGGAGTCCTGGGACGCCACCGGCCTCGGCGTGATCATGGGCACCCACCGCCGGGCCGGCCGCCTGGGCCGGCGCCTCGTCCTGAGGGCCGTCCCGGCCCAGCTGCAGCGCCTCCTGGTGGCCACCCGCCTGCACCGCATCCTCGCGGTCGAGGGCACCGTCCCGGACGCGTACGGAACCTCCATGCCCGCCCTCGGCGTGGCGCCCCCGCCCATGGTGGCCCCCTCCCTCTGACCCGAGCAGGACCGGAGCCGGCTCGCTGCGAGCGAGCCAACGCTGCGCGGCCCTGACCCCCGCCAGGCACAGTGCGAGCGAGCCAAAGGGCGCGCCGGTGCCGAAAGCGAGGAGCGAGGAAGGGAGCGGTGGGCCCCTCCTGCCCGTTGGCGGGCAAGGAGGGAGACCGCGGGAGCGACGAGTGTCGGCACCGGGTCAGAGCGCCCGGCGGCGAGCCGAGCCTGATAAGAGCTCCCCGGCCTGTGCTGATGGGCGCGAGTGTGCGAGAGTCTGCGCTCAGGAATACGGCCAACGGGGCTTCTGCTGCCCCGGCAGCGGCCGGTCGTCAACGCCACGGAGCTCACAGAGCCCTGGCGGCCGAGCATGGGCGGAGCGGAACGTGGGACAGCCACCCGGTGACTTCCGACAGGAAGGCCTGCGCCCTCGGACCGGTGAGGTCGTCTCCGGCGAGCTGCTGCTCACGGTGGGCACCCCGGACGGTTCCGAGGCGCGTCCTTGCCCCGACGAGTGGTGCCCCGAGCCGCGACGCACCGGCGGCCACCGCCCGGCGAGCGCCTCGGCGCTCGGCCCGAGCCCGGCGGTAGGCCCGCTGGCGCTCGGCAGCGCCGCCACCGACCTGCCGCTGCTCGACCGCGAGGCCGACACGGCCCAACTCCTCGGCCTGCTCGCCGAGGGCCGCTCGATACGTCTGGTCGGCCAGGCCGGCTCGGGCCGCAGCGCACTGCTGGCCGCCGTCGCGGACGCCGCGGGAGGCCTCGCGCCGGACGGCGTCGTCCGGCTCAGCGGCCACCGCAGGACGGCCCAGGACCTGCTCCAGGACCTCTTCGCGGCCACCCACCGGGCCCCCGGCTTCCGGCCGGACCCCCACCAACTGCCCGAGCTGCTCGCCGGGGTGGGTGCCGTGGTGGTGATCGACGACGTCGAACCGTCCGGCCAGGAGCTGGAGGACCTGCTCGCCACCGCGCCCGAGTGCGCCTTCCTGATCTCCGTCGCGCCGGGCAGCCCGCTGCTCCCCCTCGGCTCCCGGCTGGAGGACCACCCGGTGGCCGGCCTCTCCCGGCCCGCCTGTCTCGCCCTGACGGCCCGGCTGGCCGGCCGGCAGCTGGACGACGCCGAACGGGCCTGGGCGGTGGACCTCTGGTTCGAGTCGGAGGGTCTGCCGCTGCGCTTCGTCCAGGCGGCCGCTCTGCTGCGGCAGCGCGACGTCTCGGTCGACGCCCTGGTGGCCGCCCAGGAGGACCGCCACAGCGTCTTCGGGATGGTCAAGGAGATCGAGGAGCCGGACGACCCGGCGGTCCTGGAGGGCCAGCTGCGCCGCTCCGTACCGCTGCCCTCGGTGGCGGAGAGCGCCGCGCCCGCCGTACGGCTCGCGGAGGGCCTCAGCGAGTCCGCAAAGGCCGTGCTGCGGCTCGCGCTGGCTCTCGGCGGCGAGTGTCCGACCGCACCGCACCTGCCGGCGCTGATCGACGTCGGCCTCGGCGAGAGCGCCCTGCACGAACTCACCGACTGCGGCCTCGCCGTCTCGATCGGCGGCCACCACCGGCTCACCGCCGGTGTCACGGAGCTGCTGACGCCGCACTGGGAGCCGGGTGAGATCGCGTACGGCGCGGCCCAGCACTTCTCCTGGTGGGTCGGGCACAGCTCGGTGAGCACCGAGCAGATCGCCGCCGAGGCGGAGGTGGTGCTCGGCGCGCTGCTCGCCGACCGGGCCGCGGGACGCCCGGAGGCCGTCCTGCAGCTGGCGCGGGCCGCCGCCCCGGCACTGGCACTGTCGCTTCGCTGGGGGGCCTGGGAGCGGGCGCTGCAGCTCGGTCTGGAGGCCGCCAGGTCGACCGGCTCCGCCGTCGACGAGGCCTGGTTCCACCACGAGTTGGGTGTGCTGGGGCTGTGCGTGCGGACCACCGAGCGGGCCACCGCCGAACTCGAGGCAGCCGTCGCGCTGCGGGCCGCGCTCGGCGAACCGCGCGGCAGCGCGGCCGCCCGGCGGATGCTGAACCTGCTGCGGGCCGACACCAAGCAGCTGACCGCGGGTGACCCCGAGCCTTCGGCCGCCGGCCGACGGCCCGTCATGCGGGCCATCGCCCAGGTGCCCTGGCGGTTCAGGACCACCCCGGGGACGGGCGGTGGCACCAGCCGCACCGTCCTGGCGGCCGCGGCGGCCGTGCTGGCACTCGGTGTGCTCGGTACGGCGGTCGGGCTGAGCCTCGCGGGGCCCGAGTCCTCGGGTCCCGGCCAGACGCAGCCGGGCGGATCGCTGGACGACGGATCGCTCTCGGGTGACCTCAACCTGGGCACCCGCAGCCCGTCCCCCTCGGCGAGCGATTCGGCAAGCGCCGACGAGTCCGCTTCGGACTCGCCCAGCACCTCGGCCAGCAGCTCGCGGACCTCGAAGAAGCCGACCGCGACCAAGTCGTCGTCGGGCAGCCCGTCCGACACTCCGTCGCAGCCGCCGACCAAGCCGTCCCAGGCCCCGTCGTCGACGAAGCCGGCACCGCCGACCTCGTCGAGCCCCGCACCGTCCCCCAGCACGACGGCGCCGACCGACCCGCCGACCTCGCCGTCCCCCTAGAACAGCCTCGGAACAGCCCTAGAACAACTTCAGCTTGTCGTCGTCGATGCCGCGCAGCTCGTCGTAGTCCAGCACCACGCACCCGATACCCCGGTCGGTGGCGAGCACGCGGGCCTGCGGCTTGATCTCCTGCGCGGCGAACACGCCCTTGACCGGGGCCAGCAGCGGATCGCGGTTGAGCAGCTCCAGGTAGCGGGTCAGCTGCTCGACGCCGTCGATCTCGCCGCGGCGCTTGATCTCGATGGCGACGGTGGCTCCGTCCGAGTCCCGGCACAGGATGTCGACCGGGCCGATCGCGGTGGGGTACTCGCGGCGGATCAGGGACCAGCCGGCGCCGAGCACCTCCATCCGGTCGGCCAGCAGCTCCTGGAGGTGGGCCTCGACGCCGTCCTTGACGAGGCCGGGGTCGACCCCGAGCTCGTGCGAGGAGTCGTGCAGCACCTCCTCCAGGCTGATGATCAGCTTCTCACCGGCCTTGTTGGTCACCGTCCAGGTGCCGTCCGCCTCCTTGAGGCTGCACGGCGGTGACATCCAGTTGAGCGGCTTGTAGGCGCGGTCGTCGGCATGAATGCTGACGCTGCCGTCGGCCTTCACCAGGATGAGGCGAGTGGCGGACGGCAGATGGGCGGAGAGCCGACCGGCATAGTCGACTGAGCAACGGGCAATTACGAGACGCACGGTCGACCACGCTAACCCACCGGGGCCAGTTGATGCGATTCCGCGACAGCGGGGTGAAGAAACCGGGGAGGCGGCGAACCATGGAGTCCGGCACCCCCACGTTCCCGCCACTACGGCATCGGCCGGTCCGGTCGTCGGGGTCCACTCAACGGGGATGGAGATCTGAGATGAACGATCCGACGGGATCCGGCCAATCTGGCCCTTCGACCGGCGATTCCGGTGTAAATCGGCGGATTCGCCAGTCGCGCTGACAATCGCCTGTCACTCTGTGGTGAGCGGTCGTCGCTCCACCCGCGGCCGTAGCCGGGGCACCGGTGTGTCACTTTCCGTGCACCAGTGTGCCGTACGTCCGAACCCGCTCGCCGCATCCCGCCATGCCCTCCGGGCCCCCAGGGCCCGTGCGAGCACGGCTCCAGTCGTTGTCAACTGACGGTACGTCAGCCTGGTCGGGTGTGAGCCCGTTCGGGCCGGCTGCCACCCGGCACCACTCTGAGTACGGCACGGCACCATCCGCACCAACCGCAAGACCACCCCGGCGGGCCGCGCCCGGGTGGACCGCGAGAGGAGAACCCATGTCGCTCGACGTCTCACCGGCCCTGCTGGAGAAGGCCGAGAGAGGAGAGGTCGACGAGAGGGAGTTCGTCGACTGCGTCCGCACCTCCCTGCCGTACGCCTGGGAGCTGATCAGCTCGCTGGTCGCCCAGGTGAAGGTCGACGGCACCGATTTCGCCGACAATCAGGTACCGCCGCCCAGCGAGCAGGCCCGCGGCCAGCTGCTGCGCGCGATGGCCAGCGACGCGATCCGGGGGGCCCTGCAGCGGCACTTCGGCGTCCAGCTGGCATTCCAGAACTGCCACCGGGTCGCGGTGTTCGCGCCGACCGAGGAGGCCGCGGAGCGTTACCAGCGCTTCACGTCCGTCCGGGCCCAGCTGCTCAACCAGTCCGCCGAGCTGCGCGACTGCTGACGTACCGTGCGGGCCGCCCCGGGTTCTCCCGTGGCGGCCCGCACACGTGTGCGCGGACCGGATCAGCTCAGCTGCGGCAGCACCTCGGCGCCCAGCCGGGCGATGTTGTGCAGGGTCTCCGCGCGCTCGCCGGAGCCCTCGGCGAGCAGGGCGAAGCGGCGGATGCCGGTCCGCTCGGCGGTGGCCAGCAGCCGGTCCGCGCACTGCTTCGGTGTGCCGACGGCGTGCAGGTCGCAGAGCAGTTCGGTGTACTCGCGCGGGTCGCGCATCTTGCGCTCCCGGCCGTCCACCGTGCGGTGCGCGCCGAGCCCGTACTCGAACCAGCCGGGCATCGCCCGCAGCAGGCTCGCGCGCGCCTGGGAGGTGCGGTCGTCGACCTGGGCGACCCCGGCGGCGATGTGCTCCCGCTCGACCCGGGCGAGCTGCTCCTCGCCGCGTCCGCAGGCCCGCCAGGCGGCCCGGTACGCGGCCAGCATCTGCTGCTTGTCCTCGTCCCCCGAGTGCATGCCGAGCAGCATCGGCAGGCCGCGCTCGGCCGCCAGCCGTACGCCGCCGGGGGAGGTGCAGGCGACGATCACCGGCGGTCCGGACGGGGCGGGTGCGCCCTGCGCGCCGTCCTTGCGCTGCCGGGGGAAGCGCAGCAGCGCGCCCGGTTCCGGGTCCAGGCCGAGCCAGTCGGACAGGGCCGGCCGCCGGGAGGACGAACCGAGCGGCTCGGCCTGGTCGGGGCCCGCCGCCGGCCGCTCGGCGGCGCGGGGCACCACGGCCACCTCGGGAAAGCTGAACTGGGGGCCGTCGGCGCCCACTCTCGAGCCGCGCAGCCAGCGCAGCAGCAGGTCCAGGCGCTCGGGGAAGCCGTGCTCGAAGGCGTCCACCCCGGTGCCGAAGACGTCCAGGTCGATCCACGGACCGCCGCGGCCGACCCCGAGCGAGAACCGCCCGCCCGAGGTGAGGTGCAGCATCGCGGCCTGCTCGCCGAGGCTCACCGGGTGCGTGGTCGACAGCACGCTCACCGCCGTGCCGACCCCGATCCGGCGGGTGCGGCCGAGCAGCAGTGCTGCGAGCGTCGCCGCATTGGGGCAGACGCCGTACGGGACGAAGTGGTGCTCCGCCAGCCAGACGCTGTCCAGGCCCGCGCGCTCGGTGGCGACGGCCGCGCTGACGGTGCGCTCCAGTGCCTCCGCGTGGCCCTGGCCGGGGAACTGGGCGGAGAGCAGAAACGCGCCGACCCGGATCGAGTCGGTCGCGGCGGAGTGTCCGCCGGTACGCTCGGGGGCTGGTCCACGGGCCGCGTCGACCGACGGATGGGTGCCGGGCAGCGGGCTGGTCTTGGTCATCGGGTGGCCTCCTCGGGTGCCGCAGGGTCTGCGAGCCCCGCCTTGTCACCTTGTGAGTAACCGATGTCATGTGCCATTGGCACGCCGAATCACCAAATTCCCAGAAGATCGGGTGGATCTCAGGAGAAACAGGGGAGTGTCCGACCAAGCCGTGATAGTGGCCCGTACGCGACATCGTCGGCCCTTACCCTGGTAGCACCCCGATCCCGGCCGAGAGGTAGTCGCCGTGTCGCCCCGACGCAACCAGACCCGGAGCTGGAGCAAGAGCGCCGCCGACCGTGAGTCCCCGGCGGCAGCGCCGCTGGGCGGTTCGCTGCGGCGCACCGAGAGCTTCCGGGGCGAGGACTGGGTGGTGCAGACGGTGGCCGGCACGGCCGGCCGCCACTACCGCTGCCCGGGCTGCGACCAGGAGATCCCGCCGGGCGTCGGGCACGTGGTCGCCTGGCCGAGCCACGGCGCCGGGGTGGACGACCGGCGGCACTGGCACCGCGCCTGCTGGGCCGCCCGCGAGCGACGGGGCTCCGACATCCAGCGGGGCCGGGGCGCACCGAGGTACTGACCGGGTACCGAACACTTCGTCAGGCGTCGCGGTTCTTCAGGACGAGTGCCCCGCCGACCAGCGCGGCGAGGGTCCAGCCCAGGCAGATGAAGAAGCCGCTCCAGGGCCCGTACGGCTGGCCGCTCTGCTCGTACACCAGCAGCATCCGCGAGCCCGCGTAGTCGGGGAAGTAGCGCGCCAGGGTCTTGACCTTCGGCACCGCCGAGAGGATCGGCGAGAGCAGGAAGAAGAACGGCACCAGTACGCCCAGCGCGAGGGTCTGGTTGTGCAGCATCGCGGTCACCCCGGCCGCGAACAGGCAGAGCATGGTCAGGTACAGGGCCGCGCCGAACACCGCGCGCAGCACGTGCGGCGAGCCGATGGTGGTGGAGTGGCCGCCCAGCAGCGACTGGCCGACGAAGAACGTGACGAAGGCGGTGACGAGCGAGACCGCCAGTGCCAGCGCGCCGAGCACGACCGCCTTGCCGGTGAGCAGCGTGCCGCGCTGGGGTACGGCGGCCAGGCTGACCCGGATCATCCCGCTGCTGTACTCGTTGCCGATCGCCAGCACGCCGAAGACGATGATGGCGAGCTCGCCCAGGATGATCCCGGAGAAGGCGGTTCCGGTGGCGTCGAACGGGGTTCTGCGGTCGCCGGCGAACTCCTGGAAGTTCTTGTTGGTGAGCAGCGACAGCAGCGCGCCGAGGCCGAGCGTGACCAGGAAGGTCAGCGCCAGCGTCCAGATCGTGGAGCGGACGCTGCGGATCTTGGTCCACTCGGACTGCAGGACCGCGGGGAACGACGCCATCTCAGTTCTGCTCCTTCTCGCCTGCCTTGGGCTGCCAGGTGGCACCCCACGCGCCCGCCGCGTCCCTGCCCTCGCCGTCGCCGGCGTGGTACTCCACCGAGTCCGCCGTCATCTGCATGAACGCCTCCTCCAGCGAGGCCTGCTGCGGGCTCAGTTCGTGCAGCGTGATGCCGTGGGTGGCGGCCAGCTCGCCGATGTGCGCCAGGTCGCCGTCCTCGATCTCGTACGAGCCGTCAGGGCCCGCCTCCGCGCGCAGCCCGGCCCCCGTCAGGGCGGTCAGCAGCTGCTCGGGCTGCGGGGTGCGGACGCGGACGGCGGATCGCGAGTTCTGCTTGATGAAGTCGGCCATCGAGAGGTCGGCGAGCAGCTTCCCCTTGCCGATCACCACCAGGTGGTCGGCGGTCAGTGCCATCTCGCTCATCAGGTGGGAGGAGACGAAGACGGTGCGGCCCTCGGCGGCCAGCCCCTTCATCAGGTTGCGGATCCACAGGATGCCCTCGGGGTCGAGCCCGTTGACCGGCTCGTCGAACATCAGGATCTCGGGGTCGCCGAGCAGGGCGGAGGCGATGCCCAGCCGCTGGCTCATGCCCAGGGAGAAGCCGCGGGAGCGCTTCCTCGCCACGGAGCTGAGGCCCACCAGGCTGAGCACCTCGTTCACCCTGGACGTGGGGATGCGGTTGCTCTGGGCCAGCCAGAGCAGGTGGTCGTAGGCGGTGCGGCCCGGGTGGACGGCCTTGGCCTCGAGCAGGGCGCCGATGTACTTGAGCGGCTCGCTGAGCACGCCGTAGCGCTTGCCGTCGATGGTGACCCTGCCACGGGTGGGGCGGTCGAGGTCGAGGATCATGCGCATGGTGGTGGACTTGCCGGCGCCGTTCGGGCCGAGGAAGCCGGTGACCACGCCCTGCGGCACCTGGAAGCTCAGCCCGTCGACGGCCAGGGTGTCGCCGTAGCGCTTGGTCAGGTCGTGCAGCTCGATCATGGGCGCTCCCTCACTCTCCGTCAGATTATGACAAATCAGACATAAGGGCGCGCTGGCTGCGCCGGGTCGGCGAGCCGCAATACGGTGGCCATATGACCCTCCCCGCTGCGCCGGCCGTCCGCGAGAACGGCACCGGCACCCCGCTCGTCCTGCTGCACGCCTTCCCGCTCTCCGCGAGGATGTGGGAGACCCAACTGGAGCTGCTGCCCGGCCCGGCGGGTGAGGAGGCCCGGGTGATCGCCCCCGACCAGCGCGGCTTCGGCGGCACGGAGCCGGGCGACGACGAGCCCTCCCTCGACGTGGCCGCCGACGACGTGGCGCGGCTGCTGGACCGGGCCGGCATCGAGCGCGCGGTACTCGCCGGGCTGTCGATGGGCGGGTACGTGGCGATGGCCTTCGCCCGCCGTCATCCCGGCCGGCTCGCCGGACTGCTGCTCGCCGACACCAAGGCCACGGTCGACACCGACCAGGCCCGCGCGAACCGCGAGCGGATCGCCCAGGCCGTGCTGGCCCGCGACAGCGTACGGATCCTGGCGGAGGAGAAGCTCGAGGACAGCCTCCTCGGCCCGTCCACCACGCCCGAACTGGTCGCCCACGTCCGGGCGATGATCGCCGAGGCACCGCCGCGGGCCGTCGCCTGGGCCCAGCGCGCGATGGCCGCCCGCCCCGACTCGCTCGACGTCCTGGCGGAGCTGGACGTCCCCGCCGCGGTCATCGTCGGCGAGGCGGACGTGCTCACGCCGCTCCCCGAGGCCCAGTTGATGGCCGACGTGCTCCGCGACGCCGAACTCACCGTCATCCCCAGCGTGGGCCACCTGAGCTCCCTGGAGGCCCCGGAGACCTTCAACCAGGCGGTGCGGGCCCTGCTCCGCCGGGTGGGGCGGCCGTAGCGGCGGAGCAGGGCCCGCAGGGCCTCAGCGGCCGAAGGTCACCGTGCCGGCGGGGAGGGTGTAGCGGTCGACCCTGGTGACGGCGTTGTTGGGGACGACCGCGCCGTCCTTGAAGCCGTCCACGCCGAAGTCGTTGTCGTTGACCAGGAACAGCTCCACCCGGCCGTGCCCGGCAGGGCGGAGCACCACGCCCTCGATCTTGCCGTTGTCCAGACCGGCCGACGCCGCGTCGAAGACCAGGCGCTTGGTGCCGGGCGTGACCGATGAGGCGTCCAGCTCCAGGGCCGGGGTGGTGGCCGGGTCGTCCCACTTGGTGCCGAGCAGGTTCGTGGCCTTGCGCAGGTCCACCTCGAACAGCTGGGTGTGGGCGGTCGGACGGGCGGCGTCGCGCTCCTCGACCAGCAGGCGGTCGGTGCCGAGCCAGCTGATCGCCGAGGTGCTCCAGCCGCCGTCGGTGGCGCTGTCGGCCTCCCGGACGTTGGTGAACTCGCCGGTGACGGCGGGCGTACGGCCGCCGATGTCGATCCGGAAGATCCGCTGCACGCGGGACTTCTTGGCCGCCTTGGCGTCCGGGTTGGCGAGCTGCGTCTGCTGGGCGGCGTAGAGGGTCCGGCCGTCCGCCGAGACGGTGAGACCCTCCAGGCCCTTGTTGTTCTTCTGCTTGGCCTCGACGGCCGGCAGGATCTTCAGCACCCGCACACCCGGCGCCTCGAACGAGGACCCGGCCGGGACCAGCACCGTCTCCAGCACGCCGTGCTTCGAGAAGTGCAGGATCGACGAACCGTACTCGCTGCTCACCCAGAACGAGCCGTCGTGCGCCCGCACCAGGCCCTCGCTGTCCAGCCCGTACGGGTCGTTGGGCAGCACCTTGCCCGCGGTGTCCACGGGCCGCTCGGCGGTCAGTGCGGCGGGCGGCAGGCCGGTCAGGAACCGGGTGCCGGTGACCGGGTCGGTCTGCCCCTTGGGGACGCGCAGCGGGATGCGCTTGAGGATCTCGAGGGAACCGCCCTCGGCCAGCCGGATCTTCAGGATCTGCGGGGTGTAGTCGGGCTTCAGGAAGATCTTGTCGGTGTCGGCGGGGGCGTCCGCGTTGGGACCGCGGTCGGTGACGGTCCAGAAGACCTTGCCGGAGTCGTCGGCGGGGAACAGGTCGCTGAAGCCGCCGAGATTCAGGCCGTTGCCGATGTCGGTGGGATTCCGGTACGTCCAGGTGCCGTCGTGCTGCGGAGCCGGCGCGGCGGCGGCCGCCGGGGCGAGCAGGGTCACGATCGCGGTCGCGGCAGCCAGGGAGGTCAGACGGGAAAGTCGCATGGCCACACAGCATCGGCCTGAGGCCCTGCCACCCACGCGGATTCGGACTGAAGCTTGGGTGAACATGCGAGAGCGGCAACCTACTGCCGAGAGTTGGGCCAACCACGAGGGGCGCGAGGAACTGCGCGAGGCGGAAGGCGATGGACCGAAGCCTTCCGCTGCGCGCAGTTCCCCGCGCCCCTGGTGGTGCGTGTGCTTAGCGCGACTGCTGGGCGGGGACGCCCAGGGCGTCGTCCGTCGGCAGGGTGGCGGCGGCCACGGCCGCGCCGGTCAGCGTGGCGAGCATCTCGCGCACGTTGGTCAGCTGGGCGTTGATGCTGTCGCGGCGGTTGGTGAGCGCCGCCAGCTCGCGCTCGGACTCGCTGCGGATCCGGTCGGCCTTGGCGTTGGCGTCGGCCACGATGTCCTCGGACTGGCGCTGGGCCGTCTCCACCGTCTGGCGGGCGCGACGCTCGGCGTCCGTACGGAGCTTCTCGGCCTCCAGGCGGAGCTGCTCGGCGCGGTGCTCGATCTCGGCGAGGCGCTTCTCGGCCTTGGCCTGACGGGCCGCCAGGTCACGCTCCGACTGCTCGCGGCGCTTGGCCAGGTTGGTCTCGAACTCCAGCGCGGCCTGGGCGGCCTTGGTGCGGGTGTCCTCGAAGAGGGCGTCCGCCTCCTCGCGCTTGGTCTGCGCGTCCTTGTTGGCCTCGGCGCGCAGCTGGGCGCTGTCGCTCTTGGCCTTGTCGACGATCCGCAGACCCTCGTCCTCGGCCTTGGCCTTGCGGTCCTTGGCGTAGTTCTCCGCCTCGGTGCGGACCTGCTGCGAGGCCGCCTCGGCCAGCTCGCGGTGCTGCTCGGCCGCGCGGTGCGCCTCGTTGCGCAGGTCGGCGGCCTCCTCCTCGGCGAGACGGAGGATCTTCTCGACCCGCGCGCCGAGACCGGCGTACGAGGGCTCGGACTCGGTGACCTGAGCCTGCGCGCTCTGAGTCTCCAGGTGAAGCTCCTCGATGCGCTTCTCGAGCGCACCGATCCGGGACAACGCGCTGTCACGGTCGGCCACCAGCTTGGTGATCCGCTCGTCGACCTGGGCACGCTCGTACCCACGGCGCACCAGGTCGAAGCCGTGAGGGGAGTGACTGTCGCTCATGGGGTTCTGGGCTTCCTGTCGTCAAACCGCTGAGGTGGTTGAGGGAATCCTGACACGTTACCGGAGTGTCATCGGCGAAATGCCGATGCTTCGCGGACAATGTCCGCTCAATCGGGTGGTGCGCCACCGGAGCGATTGCCACCCGACCGGGGAGCGCCCACTCCGGCGCCGGCTTTGGGCGCCCCATCCTTCTTGTTACTGCTTCCCCCGTTGGTCTGTGCGACCGGTGACGGCGCCTCGAAGGCCTCCAGCGCGGACAGCACGTCCTGGACCCTGGAGATCTCGGTGTTGATGTCCTTGCGCCGGCGGACCAGCTCGTCCAACTCCCGACGGCCCTCGTCGGTCACGCGCTGCGCCTCCGACCTGGCCTCGGTGAGAAGCCGTTCGGCCTCCTCCTTGGCCAGCCGCAGCTGCTCCTCGGCGCCCTCGTCGGCCTTGCGCAGGCGCTTCTCGGCCTCCGCGGACGCCGCCTCGATCTGCTCCTCGGCCTCGTCCTGCGCGGCCTTCAGTTCGGCCTCGGCCTCGGACTGCAGCTTCTCCGCCTTGGCGGTGGAGTCCGCGACCTTCTGGTCCGCGCCCTTGAGCAGGCCCTCGGCCTTGCGGACGGCGGAGATCCGGACCTTGCTGGCCTCCGCCGAGGCCTCCGAGGTCAGCTCGGCCGCGCGCTCCTCCGCCGCCGCGACCAGCGCCGCCGCGCGCTCCTCGGCCTCGGCGACGGCCGCGACGGCCTGCTCCTCGGCCTCGGTGAGCTGCTCCTGAGCCGCCGTCACCAGCGCGTCGACGCGCTCGCCGGCCGACTTCATGGCCTGTGCGTTCTCCTTGCGGGCCCGCTCGTGCAGCGCCTCGATCTCGGCGTCGGTGCGCTCCCGCAGCTCCTCGGCGCGCTCGCGGATCGCGGTGGCGTCCCGGCGGGCCTCGGAGAGCAGGGCGTCCGCGTCGGCGCGGGCCTTCTCGACCTCGGCCTGCCCGGCCGCCTCGCCGGCCGCGACCAGTCGCTCGGCCTCCTTGCGGGCGGCGGCGACCATCGCGTCGGCCTGCTCCTCGGCGGCGGCGGTGGTGGCCAGGGCACCCGTCTGGGCGTCCTCCCCGAGCGCCTCGGCGTCCGCGAAGGCCTTCTCCAGTACCGACTTGGCCTGTTCGCGGGTGGCCTTGTCGAACTGCTCGGCCGCCTCGCGGGTCTCGGTGTCGTACGCGTCGGCCCGGCCCCGCAGGTCGGCCTCGTAGTCCTCGGCCAGCGTCCGGGTGGCCAGCGCGTACTCCTCGGCCTCGGCGCGCAGCGCGGCGGCGAACTCCTCCGCCTCCGCGATCGCGGCGGCGGCCCGCTCGTCGGCCTCGGCGACGGTCTTCCGGGCCTGAGCCTCGGCCTCCGCCCGGTGCTGCTCGGCGAACTCCCGGGCACCCTGCCGCTCGGCCTCGGCCTCCGCGCGCAGCTGCTCGTCGTACGCCTGTACCTCGGCCCGCTGCTGGGAGATCTCGGCGGCGGCGACCTCCCGCTCGGCGGCCAGCTCCGTGCCGGTCCGCTCGCGCAGCTCGGCGGCCTCCAGCTCGGCCAGCTCGCGGGTCTCGGCCGCGTCCCGCTCGGCGGCGGCCCGCAGTTCGGCGACCTGCTGGGAGGCCGCTTCGTGCATCCCGGCGACGGACTGCCGGGTCTCGGCGGCCTCGTCCTCGGCGGCGGCGACCAGTTCGGCGGCCTGCCGCTCGGCGGCGGCGGTGAGCTCGGCCGACTCGGCGGCGGCCTCGGCCCGCAGCTCCTTGACCTCCGCCACGGCGGTGGCCGCCCGCTGCTGGGCCTGCGCCAGCTCCTCCGCGCCCTCGGCCCGCAGCGCGTCGGCGGCAGCCTGCGCCTCGGCCCGCAGTTCCTCGTCGTACGCCTTCGCCTCGGCCCGGACCGCCTCGGCGGCGCTCTCGGCCTCGGCCAGCTGCTCGGCGGCGCCCGCCCGGGCGGCCTCCAGGGTCTGCTCCGCCTCGGAGCGCAGTTCGGCCGTCTCGGCGGCCGTACGCTCCGTCAGCTCGGCGGCCTGTGTCTCGGCCGTCTCGCGGGCGGTCTTGGCCGCGGCGAGCAGCTCGGTGGTCTCCTCGCGCTCGCGCTGAAGCCCGGCGGAGGCCTCCTCGCGCTCCCGGCGGCTCTCCTCGCGCAGGGCGTTGGCGGCGGCCTCGGCCTCGCCGCGCTCCTGGCGGGACCAGTTCTCGGCCTCGGCCTGCAGCTGTTCGGCGGCGGCCCGGGCCTCGGCGCGCAGCGCCTCGCCGGCGGTCTGCGCCTCGGCCCGCAGCTGCTCGTCGTAGGCGTGCGCCTCGGCGCGTACGCGCTGGTCGAACTCGGTGGCCTCGCGGCGCAGTTCGGCGGTCTCCCGCTCGGCGGCGGCGCGGTTCTCGGCGGCCGCGGCCTTGGCGGCGGCGATGGCCTCCTGGCCCTGCTGCTCGGCGGTGGCGGCGAGCTTCTGGGCCTCGGTACGGGCCCGGGTCAGCGTCTGCTCGGCCCGGCCCTGCATCTCGACGGCCTGGGCCTTGGCCTGCTCGCGCAGCCGCTCGACCTCGGCGGCCGCGCCCGCGCGCAGCTCGTCCGCGTCGGACTTGGCCCTGGTGAGCAGCTCCTCGGCGTTCTTCGCCGACTCCTCGATCTGGACCACGGCCTGCCGGCGGGCCTCGCTGCGCACCCGCTCGGCCTCGGCGGCGGCCTGGGCGCGGAGCTCCTCGGCCTCGGCGCGCAGCTGGGCGGCCTCGTCGTGCATCCGCTCCATCTGCTCGCGGATACCGGCGGCGTCGTCCAGCGCGGCGTTCTGCGCCTGCTCCACGGCGGCCTGGGCCTGCTCGCGCAGCCGCTCGACCTCGGTGGTGGCCTCGGCGCGGATCCGCTCGGCCTCGGCGGCGGCGGCCGAGACGGTGGACTCGGCGTCCCGATCGGCCCGGGAGAGGACCTCCTCGGCCTGCTTGGCGGCCTTGGCCAGGTGCACGGTGGCGTCCTTGGCGCCGTCCGCGCGGCCCTGCTCGTGAGCCTCGGCGCGCAGCGCCTCGGCGGCGGCCCGGGCCTCGGCGCGCAGTTCGGCGAGCTCGCGCTCGGCCTCCGCCCGCAGCTCGGCGATCGCGGCCTCGGCCTCGGCCCGCAGCTGGGTGGCGACGCTCTCGGCGGCGCCGCGCAGGCGCTCGCTCTCCTCGGCGGCGGCGGCCTTGGCGGCCTCCGCCTCGGCCTTGGCGTTGGCGGCCTCGGCCTTGATCCGGTCGGCCTCCTTGGTGGCGGTGGCCACCATCCGGGCGATCTCGGCCTTGGCGGTCTGCGAGCGCTGGTCACTGGCGGCCTCGCCGTCCGCGACCAGGCGTTCGACGGCGCGCTCTGCGTCGGCCAGCTGCTGCTCGGCGGCGGCCTCGGCCCGGGCGCGGAGCTCGGCGGCCTCCTGGCGGGCCCGCTCGGCCTCCGCCAGAGCCTCGGCCCGCAGGCGCTCTATCTCGGCCTGGGCGCGGTCGAGGGCTTCGGCGGCACGCTGCTGGTCCTCGACGACCTGCTGCTTGAGCCGGTTGATCTCGGCCTGGGCGGCGGCCAGCTGCTGCTCGGCGGCGGCCTGGGCGCCCGCGAGCTGCTGCTGGGCCTGATTGGCGGCGGTGCCGCGGAGCTCCTCGGCCTGGCCGACGGCCTGCTGGGCCTGCTCGGAGGCGGCGCGCAGCAGTCGCTCGGCGTCGTTCTGGGCGCGCAGCAGGGCGGCTTCGGCGGCGGCCTGGGCCTCGCCGCGGGCGGCGTCCACGTCGGCGGCGGTCTGGGCGCGGGCCTGGTCGGCGAGGGCGGCGGCCTCGGCGCGGGCGGCGGCGATCAGCCGGTCCGCCTCGGCGCGGGACTCCTGGAGCAGGCGCTGGGCCTCCTGCTCGGTGCCCATCCGGGTCTGCTCGGCCCAGGAGACGTTCTCGTTGACGTGCCGCTCGGCGCTGCGGCGCAGCTCGGCGAGCTCCTCGTCGAGCTGGTGGCGGCGGGCGGCGAGTTCGGCCTCCAGGCGGGCCGTACGCTCGGCGGCCTCGGCCATCAGCCGCTGGGTGGCCGCCTGGGACTCGCGGAGCTGGCGCTCGGCGTCCGCGCGCAGCTGCTGGGCCTGCATCTCGGCGTTGCGCAGGAGCTGCTCGGCCTGACCGGAGACGGAGTCGAAGGCGCGCGGCTGGGCGAGCTGCCGACGGGCCTCGTGCAGCTTGGCCCGGAGCACCTCCACCTGGTAGGCGAGGTCCTCGGCATGCTCGACGGTCTTGTCCCGCTCCTTCCGAGTCCGATCCATCTCGGCCTCGAACTGGGAGAGGTGATCCTCAGCCTCGTAGCGGTCGTTGCCCCGCACTCCGCGGTCCCATCCATCTCCTGGTCGCGTCCTCGACCCGGCCGTACCGGTTCCCCCCACTGTGCGGGGCCGGAGCGGCTGGTCCTTGCATCCGCGGCGGGTGCCACGGTCGGAGCTCTCGTGCGGCGGCGCGCGGTCGAACCGCGCTCCGCCGTCCGGGTGGACTCCTGAGCGAACTCTTGCCTAGTGGAGAATGGTGACAGATCCGAACTGCGACTGTTCAGCCGTGCCCGCGTTATGGACTCCCCTGTGGCGAGACGAGCCGTCAGAAGATCGGCTTTCCTCGCCTTCGGCCGTGCCCAGCGGACCGGTCCTCCCCGGAGCATTGGCGCACCAGCGCATTGTAGTCTGCGCGGCTTCGAGGGGAATGGCCGAGTAGGGGTTTTCGGAGGTTACCGACGAGTCGTGAATTGGGGCCGCGCGGAACGGCCCCGTCCACATCAGTGTTCGGTGGCCGCCGAGGTGACCAGTTCGGTCAGCACCCCGCCGCAGTCCTTCGGGTGCAGGAAGGTGATCCGCGAGCCCATCGAGCCGATCCGCGGCTCCTCGTACAGCACCCGGACGCCCTTGGACCTGATGTCCGCCGCGTCGCCGTCGACGTCCGCCGTGCCGAAGGCGATGTGGTGCACGCCCTCGCCGTTCTTGGCGAGCCACTTGGCGACGGTGGAGTCCTCGCGGGTGGGCTCCAGCAGCTGCAGGTACGAGGCGCCGCCGTCACCGGTGTCGTTGATCTTCAGCATCGCCTCGCGCACCCCCTGCTCCTCGTTGACCTCGCTGTGGAAGACCTCGAAGCCGTACGTGGCACGGTAGAACTCGACCGTCTTGTCGAGGTCGAAACAGGCGATGCCGATGTGGTCGATTCGGGTCAGCACGGCGGGCCTCCATGGTGGGGAGTCGATGAGGGTGGCACCCAGTGCAGCGCATCCGGCCGAACCGGCGCCACTGCGCAGCGTGCGAGCCTGCTCACAGTCCATGTTTCACCCGCACCGCGCTGACACGGTGTTGACTGGAGAGTGACACGTGCCGCTGATCACACCGTCGCTCCGGTGACGCACGGGTTACGGGTCAGTACATTGAGCGGCATCCCCACACCCTCCTGGCCTTTGACGCGCGAAGGGGCTCGTCTCATGACTACTTCAGTGATCGTCGCTGGTGCCCGAACCCCCATGGGCCGTCTCCTCGGCTCGCTCAAGGGCTTCTCCGGCGCGGACCTCGGTGGCTTCGCCATCAAGGCCGCCGTCGAGCGGGCCGGCATCACCGGTGACCAGGTCCAGTACGTGATCATGGGCCAGGTGCTGCAGGCCGGTGCCGGCCAGATCCCGGCCCGCCAGGCCGCCGTCAAGGCCGGCATCCCGATGAACGTCCCCGCCCTGACCATCAACAAGGTCTGTCTCTCCGGCCTGGACGCCATCGCCCTGGCCGACCAGCTGATCCGCGCGGGCGAGTTCGACATCGTGGTGGCCGGTGGCCAGGAGTCGATGACCAACGCCCCGCACCTGCTGCCGAAGTCCCGCGAGGGCTTCAAGTACGGCGCGATCGAGATGCTCGACGCGATGGCGTACGACGGTCTGACCGACGCCTACGAGAACATCCCGATGGGCGAGTCCACCGAGAAGCACAACACCCGCCTGGGCATCCCGCGCGACGTGCAGGACGCGATCGCCGCCGCCTCGCACCAGCGGGCCGCCAAGGCGCAGCAGAACGGCGTCTTCGAGGCCGAGATCGTCCCGGTCGAGATCCCGCAGCGCAAGGGCGAGCCGGTCGTCTTCAGCCAGGACGAGGGCATCCGCGCCGAGACCACCGCGGAGACCCTGGGCAAGCTGCGCCCGGCCTTCACCAAGGACGGCACCATCACCGCCGGCACCTCCTCGCAGATCTCGGACGGCGCCGCCGCCGTGGTCGTGATGAGCAAGGCCAAGGCCGAGGAGCTGGGCCTGACCTGGATCGCCGAGATCGGCGCGCACGGCAACGTGGCGGGCCCGGACAACTCGCTGCAGTCGCAGCCGTCCAACGCCATCAAGCACGCGCTCTCCAAGGAGGGCATCGGCGTCGAGGACCTCGACCTGATCGAGATCAACGAGGCCTTCGCGGCCGTCGCCCACCAGTCCATGAAGGACCTGGGCGTCAGCGACGAGAAGGTCAACGTCAACGGCGGCGCGATCGCGCTCGGCCACCCGATCGGCATGTCCGGCGCCCGCGTGGTGCTGCACCTGGCGCTGGAGCTGCAGCGCCGCGGCGGCGGCGTCGGCGCGGCCGCGCTCTGCGGCGGCGGCGGCCAGGGCGATGCGCTGATCGTCCGGGTCCCCAAGGCCTGAGCATCTGACGTACCTTCGGGGCCGTGAAGCGCTGTCGGCGCTTCACGGCCCGTTCGGGATCTAGGAGCACCCTGATGATCGACGTCCCCACGCTGGTCGAGCAGGCCCGCGAGGGCAGGCCGCGGGCCGTCGCCCGGCTGATCACGCTGGTCGAGAACGCGGCACCCGAGCTGCGCGAGGTGATGGCCGCGCTGGCTCCGTACACCGGGCAGGCGTACACGGTGGGGCTCACCGGCTCGCCCGGGGTGGGGAAGTCCACCTCGACCTCCGCCCTGGTCTCGGCGTACCGCAGGCTCGGCAAGCGGGTCGGGGTGCTGGCCGTCGACCCGTCCTCGCCGTTCTCCGGCGGCGCGCTGCTCGGCGACCGGGTGCGGATGCAGGAGCACGCCACCGACCCCGAGGTCTTCATCCGCTCGATGGCCACCCGGGGTCACCTGGGCGGGCTCTCCTGGTCCGCGCCGCAGGCGCTTCGGGTACTCGACGCGGCGGGCTGTGACGTGATCCTGGTGGAGACCGTCGGCGTCGGCCAGTCCGAGGTCGAGGTGGCCGCGCAGGCCGACACCACCGTGGTCCTGCTGGCCCCCGGCATGGGCGACGGCATCCAGGCGGCCAAGGCCGGGATCCTGGAGATCGGTGACGTCTTCGTGGTCAACAAGGCCGACCGGGACGGCGCGGACGCCACCGCCCGCGAGCTCAACCACATGCTCGGCCTCGGCGAGGCCCGCGAGGCGGGTGAGTGGCGGCCGCCGATCGTCAAGACGGTCGCGGCGCGCGGCGAAGGCGTGGACGAGGTGGTCGAGGCGCTCGAGAAGCACCGCGCCTGGCTGGCCGAGACCGGCGAACTCGCCACCCGCCGCCGCCGCCGGGCCGCCGACGAGGTCGAGGCAATCGCCCTCGCGGCCCTACGCGCCCGGATCGGCGACCTCCACGGCGACCGCCACCTCTCCGCCCTGGCCGAACGCGTCGCAGCCGGCGACCTCGACCCCTACGGCGCCGCCGACGAACTCATCTCAAGCCTCACCAACCCCTGACCCACTGGCCATCCGGCCAACCCTTGGCGGCGCAATCGGGCACTCATCAGGGGCGCGGGGAACTGCGCGAGTCCGGAAGGCTCGACGCCGCACTTTGCCGCCTCGTGAACAAGGCGAGGCTTCGGGCCAACCACTAGGGGCGCGGGGAACTGCGCGAATCCGGAAGAGTCGACGCCGCACTCTCCCGCTTCGCGCAGTTCCTCGCGCCCCTGGGTGGTGCATGGCTGAGCTCGTGCCCAAGGCCATGGCCAACCAAGCTCGGTGCTACGCCCGGCCGCGGAGGGCGCGGAGGTGCTCGGCGATCGGGGACAGCGCCGCGTACATCGCGTCGATCTGCTCGGGCGTGAGCCGGTCGATGAAGTGGTGGCGGACGCTGCGGACGTGGTCGGGCGCGACCTTCTGCATGGTCTCCCAGCCGAGGTCGGTCAGGTTCGCGTAGAGGCCGCGGCGGTCGCCGGGACACTCCTGACGGAGTACCAGCCCGGCGTTCTCCATCCGGGTGATCTGGTGCGAGAGCCGGCTCTTGGACTGCAGGGTCGCGGTGGCCAGGTCGGTCATCCGCATCCGGCGCTCGGGGGCCTCCGAGAGCACGACCAGGATCTCGTAGTCGTTGCTCGCCAGGTTGTGCGGCTGCAGCTCGCGGCCCAGCTGGTAGTCCAGGAGTTTGCTGACCTCCAGGTGGGCACGCCAGAACTGCTGCTCCTTGGCGGAGAGCCAAGGGGCCTCCTCCTCTGCCACGGGGGGAGAGGAGGAGGCCGCTGCGGGGTCGGTGGTGTGCGTGTCCATGCGGACAAGCATAGCCGAGATTGTTAAATGTTGTACAATATGACTTATTCGCCCACGGGGGCGCCGAGCAGCCTCAGAGCCCGAACCGCCGCCCCAGGTCGCCCAGGTTCCCGAGCCCCGGCACGTTGATGTTCGGCAGCTGCTGACCGCCGGCATGCCCGGCCTGCTGGTGCGGCATCCCACCGCCCGGCACCCCGGCCTCCGCGTGCACCACACCCACCGAACGCTCCGCCATCAGCGTCTCGGTGGACTGCAGCAGCACCTGCCCGGCCCCGATGAACTCGAACTGGTGCTCCTCGCCGGAGGCCCCACCGAGACCGGTCAGGTGACGCAGCCCGCCGATCAGGCCGTGCATGTAGCTGTGGTCGTAATGATGGCAGGGCGCGGGGCAGTCGGCCCAGCCGACCAGCGCCTGCGGATCCACCCGGATAGGTGGCTCCACGAAGTGCACCGGACCGTTGGACGCCGCCACGAACTTGCCGGAGCCGATCAGGGTCAGGAAGCCCGGGATGATCGACTGTTTCAGAGCCAGCGTGGGCTCGAAGGCCAGCAGGTTGCCCGAACGGACCGTCAGGTTGCCCTGCTCCAGGTCGTACGAGTTCAGGTCGAAGGCCCGGTCGGCGAGCAGCAGCTTGCCGCGGCCCTCGGCCAGCGTCCAGTCCGCCGCGTGCAGCGGGGAGTTGAAGTTCCGCTCCAGCACCTGGTCGATCACGCCCCGGCCGACGCCCGAGAAGCGGATGTCGCCGTAGTAGGCGATCATCTTGCCCTTCTGCAGGTAGTACGGGCCGTTCAGGTCGACCGAGAAGGCGTACGGGTTGACGTTGTCGTTGACCGGCAGGCTGTTGGCGTCGTGCACCACCGGGCCGCTGCCGCCCTGGGGCTGCGGCAGCGGGGCGCCGTACTGGCCCTGCGGCGGCATCGGCATGCCGACCTGGGTCGGCTGGTACGCCTGCTGGTACTGCTGCTGGGAGTAACCCTGCGGCGGCTGCTGCGGATAGCCGGGCTGCTGGCCGTACGGCTGCTGCGGAGGGTAGGACATCAGAGCTTCTCCTCGCTCGCCTGCACGTACACCACGCCGTGCCCGGACAGCTCCAGCTGGAACGCCTCGCCGGAACCGCGTCCGATCATGTCGCGCCAACCCAGCGCGGTGGACAGCTTGTTGGTGACCTGGCCGCGGTGCGCCACGTACGCCTGCGGGTCCACGTGCACCGGCTGGTTCGGGGCGATCGGCAGTTCGATGACGCCGCCGTGGGCCATCACCGCGACCGAGCCCTGGCCGTCCAGCTTCGTGGTGAACAGGCCCTGGCCGGTGACCTGGCCGCGGACCATGCCCATCACGCCGCCCTGCGAGCCCATGAACATGGTGGACTGCTGCAGCGTGCCGTCGAAGGCCAGCAGCCGGTCGGCCTCCACGTAGAGGGTGTCGCCGGCCAGGTCGATCACGTGGACGTTGTGGCCGCCGTGGCCGAACATCACGCTGCCCTGGCCCTCGACGGTCATCAGCGGGGTGTCCTCGTTGGCCACCCGGCGCCCGATCATCGACATCACGCCGCCCTGGCCGCCCATCACGTTGGGCTTGAAGGTGACCTCGCCGGTGTAGGCGAGCATCGCGCCGCGCTGGCTGAACACCCGCTGGCCGGGGAAGATCTTCGCCTCGACCATCTTGTTGTTGATCTTCGTGAAGGCCATCAGACGTCACCCCCGAAGGTCATCTTCTCGGACGGCTGGACGTACACCAGGCCCTCGCCGGTGAACTCCACCTGCATCGCCTCGCCGCCGCCCTCGCCGATCAGGGTGGTCCAGCCCGCGCCCGACTTCAGGCTGCGGTTGAGGCTCCCGGTGTGCGCCACGTACGCGCCCGGGTCGACCCGCAGCGGCATGCCCTGGGAGACCCGGAGGATGATCGCCGGGCCCTTGGAGGTGAGCGCGGCCCAGCCGCTGCCCTCGACCTTGGTGGTGAAGAGGCCGTTGCCGGAGGCCATGCCGTTGAGACCGGTGAAGCTGGTACCGGTGTGCAGCGTCGCCTCGGTGCAGAGCAGGTTGTCCGACTCGACGAAGAGCGTCTCGCCGTTCAACCGCACCAGGTTGACCTCGGTGGCCTTGTCGGCGAAGTAGCAGGTGCCCTGCCCCTTCACCTCCATGACCTCCATCTGCTCACCTGTCAGCCGGCGGGTGACCATGCCACGCAGGCCGTCACCGCCACCGCTGAGCTTCTTGAAGTTCATCTGGCCCGTGTACGCGACCATGCAACCGTTACGGGCTTTCACGGAGTCGCCCGCCATGTCTACGGCGAGGACCTTGGACCCCTGGAGTCGAAACTGTGCCACCGGGCGAATGTAGCGGTAGCGGTCGACTCCAGGGGAGAGGCTGTGGGCCGTCTGGTACGGATCTGGAACAAATCAGACCGCGGCGGGCACCGTGCCGGCCGCCTGCTCGACCTCCAGGAGCGAGGCGGAGTGCCGCTCGGCCTCGAAGGCGACCACGCCGCCGCGCAGGCCGAAGAGCCGCTTGGAGAGCAGGATCCAGAGCACCGCGATGATGTTCAGCGCCAGGGTGCAGATCTTCACCGCGCTGACGTGCTCACTGAGTTCGTACACCTCCAGCGGCAGGAAGGCGGCGGTGGCCACCACCGTGAGGTACTCGGCCCAGCGCCTGCCCATCCAGAGGCCGACCGCCTCGACGATCTCGATCACCGCGTACGCGAGCAGGGCGACCGCCACGATCAGCAGGGTGCTGTGCTTGAAGTCGAAGCTCTTGCGGATGGTGTCCACGATGGGCGAGTGCTCGAGGTCCCAGTGGAAGTGGTCGGTGACGGGCTTGAAGACCGTCAGGTTCTCGTCGAAGAACTCGCGCACTGCGTCCTGGCTGTTGGAGAACTTCCAGACCGCCCAGGCCACCACGATGATCAGCAGACCGCGCAGGAACCGCTCGACCGCGAGGAAGCGCAGGATGAAGAGGTCGCGCAGCGCCTTGCCGCGCGGTACCAGCGGAGCCTCGTCGGCCGGGCCCGAGCCGTGCGGCGCGCCGAGCGAGAAGTCCCCGCAGCGCAGGCAGCGCCAGGCGTCGCCGAGGGCGGTGTGCGCGTGCAGCCGCGAGCGCAGCTCGGGCTCGTCCGGGGCGTACGTGGTGTGGCCGCGCCTGGAGCACGTCCGGCGGTTCCAGTCGATCTTGAACAACGGTGGCTCCCCCGCGAGAGTCGCCGGCCTGACCGTCAGGCCGTGCGGCAGAAGAATAGGGGTGCGCGGCCCTGATCAGCCGGTCCGGCCCGATTCTGTGGCGCCGCTGTGACGCTCGGCACCCCGGGCCTGGGCCGGGTGTGAGGTCGGTGATAATGGACCCGGGCTTGTGAGCCGGTTCACAAGCCCGCTCGCCGACCGCTTATGAGGTAACACCGTGAAGAGCAGCAGCGCCGTCCACCGCCTGCGCCTTGTGTCCGGGCCCGAGGGCCTCTCCTTCATCCTGCTGCTGATCTGCTCGGTGCTGAAGCGGACCACCAGCTTCGACGCCGTGCCGGTGATGGGCATGGTGCACGGCATCCTGTTCATCCTGTACGTGGTCTTCCTCGCCCTGGCGTGGCAGGGGCGGCGCTGGGACGCCAAGCGCGGCCTGCTGCTCCTCGTCCTGTCGGTGCTGCCGACGGGTGGCTTCTTCGCCGAGCGGATGCTCGCCAAGGAGGAACGCGGCGAGCTCCGGGCCGAGGCCGAGCCCGCCACGGCCTGAACATGGTGACGCGGGTGCCGGGCCTCCCCTCCGGAGGGCCCGGCACCCGCGCGTTTCAGGGGGTGCCGTCAGTGGAGTCCGACGGCTAGTTGACGTTGACCGCGGACCAGGCCGCGGCCACGGCGTTGTACTCGGCCGAGCCGGAGCCGTACAGGTCGGCAGCCGCCTGCAGGGTGCCGGTGCGCGCGCCCTTGTAGTCGGTGGTGGAGGTCCAGTAGACGGTCAGCGCCCGGTAGTAGATCGCGGCGGCCTTGGTGCGGCCGATGCCGGTCACCGTGGAGCCGTTGTAGGTCGGGCTGTTGTAGCTGACGCCGTTGATGGTCTTCGCGCCGCTGCCCTCGGCCAGCAGGTAGAAGAAGTGGTTGCCCACGCCGGACGAGTAGTGGACGTCCAGGTTGCCGACGGTGGAGGACCAGTAGTCGGCCGAGCCGCCGTCCTTGGAGGGCTTGTCCATGTAACGGAGCGGCGTGCCGTTACCGTTGATGTTGATCAGCTCGCCGATCAGGTAGTCCGGGTTGTCCTTCGCCAGGTTGGCGGAGAACTCCACCATGGTGCCGAAGATGTCCGAGGTGGCCTCGTTGAGGCCGCCGGACTCGCCCGAGTAGTTCAGGCCCGCGGTGTTGGCCGTGACGCCGTGCGTCATCTCGTGGCCGGCCACGTCCAGCTCGGTCAGCGGGTGGGTGTTGCTGGCGCCGTCGCCGTACGTCATGCAGAAGCAGGAGTCGCTCCAGAACGCGTTGACGTAGTTGCGGCCGTAGTGGACCCGGCTGTACGCGCCGACACCGTCGTTGCGGATGCCGTTGCGGCCGAAGGAGTTCTTGTAGAAGTCCCAGGTGGCCGCGGCGCCGAACTGCGCGTCCACGGCGGCCGACTGGCCGTTGGAGACCGCGCCGGTGCCCCAGGCGTTGTCGGCGTCGGTGTAGAGGGTGCCGTTGCCCGAGGTCCTGTTGGCCAGGTTGGTGGTGTACTGGCCGCCGCGGGTGGCGTCCTTCAGCTGGTACGTGCTGCCGGTGTAGTTGGTGGTCAGCGGCACGCTGCCGACGAAGACGCCGGTGCCGGTGCCGCTGGCGTTGGCGGTCCGGATGTCCTCGTGGGTGTAGAGCAGCTCACCGGTGGTGGCGTCGGTGACCAGGTGCTGGTTGCTGGGCGTGCCGTCGGCACGCATGCCCTCGACCACGGTCTCGTAGGCCAGGCGCGCGCTGCCGGAGGCCGCCCAGACGACCAGCTTGGCCGGGCTCGCCTTGCCGACCGAGGTGATGGCCGGCTCGTCGGCGTCCTTGGCGATGCCGACGGTGGCCTGGACGGCACCGGTCGCCTGCGCGGCGGCCTTGTCGGCGGAGAGCTTCGGGGTGAGGGAGCCGAGGCTGAGCTTGCCGTTCACCGCGCGGTCCACCGACTTCAGCGAGCCGTTGGCCTTCTGGTGCACGATCAGGTCGCCGCCGAGGACCGGCAGGCCGCCGAAGGTGCGCTCGAAGCGCAGGTGGCGGGTGCCGTCCTTGTCGACGATGGCGTCCTTGGGTATGAGCTGCTCCTGGGCGCCGAGGCCGAGGGCGTGGGCGGCGGCCGGAGCCTCGTTGCGGGCCAGAGCGATCAGCTCGGTGTGCTGCGCGCCGACGGTCGCCTGTCCGACCGGGCTGGTGATGGCCTGCGCCGTACCGGCGCTGACCTGGATCGCGCCGGCGAGGATCGCCGAGGCGGAGAGAACGGCTCCGACTGTCAGCTTTCGCTTCACGTACGGATTCCTTCCAAATCAACCGCGTGTGCGCGGTCGCGCCGCGTCCCGGGGCACCGGGGTTAGTGCCGTCTGGGGCGGAACGGACGCTGACGTGCTGCTCCGTGCGGTCAAGCGGCAGGGCCGGTGAGGTGGGGCGGCCTTGCCGAACGGGGCTGGCCAGAAGCATGACAACCGGAATGATGAAATGACAGGTCCGGGGCAATAGTTGGCAAAATCCCGCCAGGTGTGGGCAGGTGACGGACCGTCCGGCCCGCTCGGAGAATTGGTGCAAAACGGTCAAAATGCCGCGCTTACAAGAGGTTTCCGTCCGAACGGAGGCTGAACTCCCAGCGAATTCCAGCAATTGAACAGATTTAACTGATATATTGCCGGAATATAGCCCGTCTCGGCCGTCCTGGTACGTACCAGAAGCAACGGGTGGCGAGACCTCGCCAGAGACCGGCCCTTGTCCACCATCGTGGACACCTGCTACCCGCCTGCGGGCCCGCCGGTACGGTGGGGATGTGGCCAAGCCCCTCGCACTCGACTTCGATCCGATCGCCCGCGCCGACGAGCTCTGGACCCGCCGCTGGGGCGGAGTCCCCGCCATGTCGGCGATCACCTCGATCATGCGTGCCCACCAGATCCTGCTCTCCCGGGTGGACGCGGTGGTCAAGCCGTACGGGCTGACCTTCGCCCGCTACGAGGCGCTGGTGCTGCTCACCTTCAGCCGGACCGGCGAGCTCTCGCTCTCCAAGATCGGCGAGCGCCTGATGGTCCACCCGACCAGCGTCACCAACACGGTCGACCGCCTCGAGCGGGCCGGCCTGGTCTCCCGTCGCCCCAATCCGCTGGACGGCCGCGGCGTGCTGGCGGCGATCACCGGGCGCGGCCGCGACGTGGTCGAGGAGGCGACCAGGGAGCTGATGGCCATGGACTTCGGCCTGGAGGGGTACTCCGAGGAGCAGTGCCGCCAGGTCTTCGAACTGCTCCGGCCGCTCCGGGTGGACGCGGGGGACTTCACGCCGCCGACGCCCAAGGAGTAGGGGCAGCGCAAAAGCACCCGAAGCGGACGGTTACCCTCTTGGGCATGAAGCAGAGTGTGCTGACCCGCTACCGGGCCATGGCGTATGTCACGGGCGTCCTCCTGATCCTGCTGACCCTGGGCGTGATCGCCAAGTACGTGCTGGACGTCTCGGGCGCGGCCGGCTTCACCACCGCGGTCGGCATCGCGCACGGCTGGCTGTACGTGGTCTACCTGGTCTTCGCCTTCGACCTCGGCACGAAGGCCAAGTGGCCGATGGGCAAGCTCGCCTGGGTGCTGCTCGCCGGGACCATCCCGACCGCGGTCTTCTTCGTCGAGCGCAAGGTCTCCCGCGAGATCTCCGGCCTCGTCGCGGCTCCGGAGCCGGCCGGCGCCTGACCGGCGGCACGGCCTCCTCTGCGCAGCCTCTTCTGCACGGCCTCTTCTGCACGGCCTCTTCTGCACGGCCTCGAAGGCGCCCCTTCCCGATCCGGAAGGGGCGCCTTCGTGCTGCGTGGCGCATCGCGGGGGAGGAGCCCATCGACAGATACTAGGACGTCCGAGTAAATTGGTAGGACGTCCTAGTAGCTGTGCCGTCCCGATGCCGTGGCGGCCGTACGGAGTGGAGTTCGAGTCGATGGACGCCGACGAGATCGAGGCCGGCCGCCGACGCTGGCAGCAGCGGTACGACAAGGCGCGCAAGCGCGACGCGGACTTCACCACCCTGAGCGGCGACGAGGTCGAGCCGGTCTACGGCCCGCCGGCCGGGCAGCCGGTCGAGGGCTTCGAGCGGATCGGCTGGCCGGGCGAGTACCCGTACACGCGAGGCCTGCACGCCACCGGCTACCGGGGCCGCACCTGGACCATCCGGCAGTTCGCCGGTTTCGGCAACGCCGAGCAGACCAACGAGCGCTACCGGATGATCCTGGACTCGGGCGGCGGCGGGCTCTCGGTCGCCTTCGACATGCCGACGCTGATGGGCTACGACTCCGACGACGCCAAGTCGCTCGGCGAGGTCGGCCACTGCGGGGTCGCCATCGACTCGGCCGCCGACATGGAGGTGCTGTTCAACGGCATCCCGCTCGGCGACGTCACCACCTCGATGACGATCAGCGGCCCGGCCGTCCCGATCTTCTGCATGTACCTGGTCGCCGCCGAGCGCCAGGGTGTCGACCCCGGGGTGCTCAACGGCACCCTGCAGACCGACATCTTCAAGGAGTACATCGCGCAGAAGGAGTGGCTCTTCGCCCCCGAGCCGCACCTGCGCCTGATCGGCGACCTGATGGAGTACTGCGCCGAGGGCATCCCCGCCTACAAGCCGCTCTCCGTCTCCGGCTACCACATCCGCGAGGCCGGGGCGACGGCCGCGCAGGAGCTCGCGTACACGCTGGCCGACGGCTTCGCGTACGTGGAGCTCGGCCTCTCGCGCGGTCTCGACGTGGACGTCTTCGCGCCCGGCCTGTCGTTCTTCTTCGACGCGCACCTGGACTTCTTCGAGGAGATCGCCAAGTTCCGCGCCGCGCGCCGGATCTGGGCCCGCTGGATGCGTGACCGGTACGGCGCCAAGACCGACAAGGCGCAGTGGCTGCGCTTCCACACCCAGACCGCCGGCGTCTCGCTCACCGCGCAGCAGCCGTACAACAACGTGGTGCGCACGGCGGTCGAGGCGCTCTCGGCCGTGCTCGGCGGTACCAACTCGCTGCACACCAACGCCTTGGACGAGACCCTGGCGCTGCCGTCCGAGCAGGCCGCCGAGATCGCGCTGCGCACGCAGCAGGTGCTGATGGAGGAGACCGGCGTCGCCAACGTGGCCGACCCGCTGGGCGGTTCCTGGTACGTCGAGGCGCTGACCGACCGGATCGAGGCGCAGGCGGAGGCGATCTTCCAGCGCATTCTCGACAAGGGACGCGCGGACCACCCGATCGGGCCGATGACGGCGGGCATCCTGCGCGGCATCGAGGAGGGCTGGTTCACCGGGGAGATCGCGGAGGCGGCCTTCCAGTACCAGCAGGCGCTCGAGAAGGGCGAGAAGCGCGTGGTCGGCGTCAACTGCCACCCGCGCAGCGTCACCCCCGAGCTGGAGATCCTCCGGGTCAGCCACGAGGTGGAGCGCGAGCAGGTGCGGGTGCTGGCCGCGCGCAAGGAGGCCCGTGACGAGACGGCGGTGAAGGCCGGCCTGGACGCGATGCTGGCCGCGGCCCGCTCGGGCGCGAACATGATCCCGCCGATGCTCGAGGCCGTCCGCGCGGAGGCCACCCTCGGCGAGATCTGCAACGCACTGCGGGACGAGTGGGGCATCTACCGCGAGACCGCGATGTTCTGAGAGCGAGGCAGCTGAGTCAGTTGCACTACCCAGGGGCGCGGGGCTCTGCTAGTCAACTGCGTGCGCGACCAAGGCACCACGAAGGTGCACGGTTGGTCGCGCACGCAGTTGATCGAGCAGAGCCCCGCGCCCCTGCTGTGCTTGGCCCTCTGCGCAGGGGTTCCTACTGCTCCGCCAGGCCGGGGAGGGGGCTCAGGAGGAGGGTCGTGAAGCGGTGGATCCACTCCGGGGTGACGGGTTCGCCGCTCACCAGCATGCGGTGCTCGACGGTGCCCGCGATGGTGTCGAAGATGATGTCGATCTCCTCGCAGGCGGTGGCCGCGTCCCGGTCCGGCCGAAGCTCGCCGCGCTGCTGGGCCTGGGCCCGCCCCAGCCGCACCAGGTGCTTCTGCGGGTCGACGATCCGCTCCCGGATCCGCCGCCGCAGCAGCGGGTCCCGGGTGCCCTCGGCGAAGAGGGCGAGCAGGGCGGCCTGGGTCTCCGGCCGGGCCAGCAGGCCGGCGAACTGGCCGACCACGGCCTCGATGTCGGCCCGCAGGCTGCCGAGGTCGGCCATCTCCAACTCGTCGAAGAGGCTGGCCACCGCGTCCACGACGAGTTCGTTCTTGGACGGCCAGCGGCGGTAGAGGGTGGTCTTGGCGACGCCGGCCCGGGTTGCGACGTGGCCCATGGTGAGCCCGCCCCAGCCGAGCTCGGCGAGCGCCTCGCGGGTGGCGTCGAGGATCGCCCGGTCGGCGGCAGCGCTGCGGGGGCGGCCCTTGCCGCGTGGGGGCGCGGTCTGGTCCGGGGCCGCGGGCTGCTGGGTGGTGGGGGCCACCGAGCCTCCTTGCTTGCGGTTTACCTGCGAGTAACTTTTCTGGGTCCGGCCACGGTAGCGACAGGTCGCCCTCGTGGGCAGCCGGACGGCCCGGGAAAGTGGGGCAGGTCACGTCCCGAGATGTGCGGATGGGCTTGCGAGGGGAGCCCCCGTTGCAGATACGCTACGACTCGTAGCGAAAGAGCGGCAACC
Source organism: Kitasatospora atroaurantiaca (assembly GCF_007828955.1). Classification (NCBI taxonomy): domain Bacteria; kingdom Bacillati; phylum Actinomycetota; class Actinomycetes; order Kitasatosporales; family Streptomycetaceae; genus Kitasatospora; species Kitasatospora atroaurantiaca. Next base: position 5,016,513 of record NZ_VIVR01000001.1, read on the forward strand.
ACGCGCCCGGATCCGAGGGACCGGAGGGGCGCGGGGCGTGGATGGGGATCCGCGTCGGCATCGAACTGCTACCCGGGAGACAGGCTCCCGCCGGACGGCCACTGGGCGTACAGACCAGCTTGGTACGACCTTTCCCGGCGGTTGGCACCCGTCACCCGCGCGGACGGGGGAGGATAGTGCCATGCAGCCACGGAATTCGCGTCTCAACAGCTCCGCCCTGCGCGGTGCGGTGGACCTCGCCGCAGTGAAGGCGGCCGGCGAGGCCGCCCAGAAGGCCGAGCAGGCCAGGGCCGAGCGGGCCCGCCAGGCAGCCGCCGCCGGAGCGGACGGCTCCGCCCCGCAGGAGGCGGCGTACCCGCTCGTCATCGACGTCACCGAGGAAACCTTCGAGGCCGAGGTCGTGCAGCGCTCGGCCGAGGTGCCGGTGGTCGTCGACTTCTGGGCCGAGTGGTGCGGCCCGTGCAAGCAGCTCAGCCCGATCCTGGAGCGGCTGGCCGAGGAGTACTCCGGCCGGATCGTGCTCGCCAAGATCGACGTGGACGCCAACCAGCTGATCGCGCAGCAGTTCGGCATCCAGGGCATCCCGGCCGTGATGGCCGTGGTCGCCGGCCAGCTCGTCCCGCTCTTCCAGGGCGCCGAGAACGAGGCCAACGTCCGCAAGATCCTGGACCAGCTGATCGCCGTCGCCGAGCAGCGCTTCGGCATCGTCGGCGGCTCGGCCGCACCGGGCGGCGAGGGCCCGGCGGCTCCGTACGTGCCGGAGGACCCGGCCCTGGCGGCGGCGCACGAGGCACTGGACCGCGGTGACCTGGGCGGCGCCATCCAGGCGTACGAGAACGTGCTGGCCGACCAGCCGGGCAGTGCCGAGGCCAAGCTGGGCCTGGCCCAGGCGCAGTTGCTGCGCCGGGTCGAGTCGCTGGAGCCGCAGGCCGTCCGTGCGGCCGCCGCCGCGGACCCGAAGAACGTCGCCGCCCAGCTGGACGCGGCCGACCTGGACCTGGTGGGCGGGCATGTCGAGGACGCCTTCGGGCGGCTGGTCGACACCGTGGGCCGGACCTTCGGCGAGGACCGGGACGCCGCGCGGCTCCGGCTGCTGGAGCTCTTCGAGGTCATCGGCTCGGACGACCCCAGGGTGACGGCGGCGCGCAGTGCGCTGGCCCGGGTGCTGTTCTGAGCCGAGAGCCCTGGTGGCACGGTAGGTGACCTGCGGTGTCGCTGGGGATTTAGCGACAAAACGGTCAAAGTCGCAGAGCTTTACCAAATCTTGACAACGCCCCCCGGCAGTCACCTCGGGTGACCGTCGGGGGGTGTTTCGCTCCTGTTTCCAGGGGATTTCATCAGCACGAAACCTTCATGGCGTCACGCTGTGTGACGAAGCCTTGGATTCCATGATCGACGGCATCTGATGTTGGATTACCCGTCAGTAACGAACCCCTTGTGCTTCTCCCGGGATTCAAGCACGATCGGCCACGCCCGGTCCCCTCCAGGGGATCCCCACCGGGTGGTCACCGGCTCCGGCCGGAGGCTGAAGGGCAGGGGGGTATCCGCGGTCCCACGCGCGGTTCCTGTCCTTTGTGCGGCCGCGCAGCCCGCGCGGTCGTTGGTTGTCGCTCGGGGGTGATCGCCGATGTCGTCGGTCGTACCCGCTGCCCTTGTGGCGGCCGGTGCTGGGACGGGAGTGCCGCTGTGACGGCCGCCCCCGGGTCCGCCGATGCCCATGGCGCTCTCCGCTACCGAGGACGTAGCTCTCTCCCATCCCAGGCCGGGACCAGTGCGGGACGCACCGGACACGGCCGGAGATGTACGTCCTAGAAGGAGGACACGCATGTCCCAGACTTTCGGCAAGACCCGCTGGAAGCGCTTCGCCCTGGTGATGGTGCCCAGCATCGCCGCGACGGCCGCCATCGGCGTCAGCCTGGCGAACAACGCGCTCGCCGCCTCGTTCAGCGTCTCCGGCCAGGACTTCAAGGTCACTGTCAAGGACCTGACCGGCGAGCACTTCTCCCAGTTCGGCGGGGTGGACTTCGAGACCAACGGCACTCCGCACGTGGTCGCCATCTCGGCCTTCGACCACGCGACCCTCAAGGGTCTGTGCCAGTCCGTGAAGACCAACCTCGGTCCGCTCGGCTACTGGACCCTGGTGCTCAACGCGGGTGACGGCGAGAAGCCGGTCGACGCCAAGAACCTGCTGATCGACCTGAACCAGCTGAACGCCGATGCCGAGTTCACCAACATCAACATCGGCCAGGACGCCTCCACCCTCGGCAACAAGAACGGCGACGCGGTGGACCTCGTCCGCAAGGCGGGCAAGCTGCCGACCGGTGACAAGGGCTTCGCGCAGGCGGCCGACGTTGCCCACCTCACCGGTGTGCAGCAGACCGCCTGGGCCACCTCGGCGGGCACCTTCACGCTCAACGGCCTGAAGCTGAACATCGTCAAGGGCTCCGGCAACGGCGTCGAGTGCTACTGATCCCGAGCTGACGGCGCACCTCCCGGCGCACCGTCGTGACGGACCCTGCGGCCGGGGGCGGGTACCCACCCGCCTCCGGCTGTACCACCAGTCTTTCCCCCTCGCACGCACCATCGAGGAGCTGCATCGTGTCCAGCGCAACTGTCCACGCGTGGCCCGAACAGGCGGGCGCCTTCACCCGGTTGCGGCTGAAGTTCCGCAGCTGGCGCCGCACACGGCCGTTCTGGGGCGGCCTGCTGGCCATGATCGCCGGCCTCCCGATCCTGTACTTCCCGTACGCGCACCTGAGCATCGGCGGGCTCACCGTCGCGATGGCGACCACCGGTGGCGCCGGTTCGCTGGTCATCGGCCTGCTGCTGATCGCGCTCGGGCTGACCTCCTGGTTCCAGCCGCTGGTCAGGATCTTCTGCGGCGTGGCCACCAGCGTGCTCGCCCTGATCTCCATCCCGGTCTCCAACCTGGGCGGCTTCGGCGCCGGGCTGATCGCCGGTCTGCTGGGCGGGGGCCTGCTGGTCTCCTGGGCCCCGCTGAAGGTCCAGCCGGAAGGCCTCGCCGAGTCGGTCACGGACGAGCCCGAGCAGGCCGCCGAAGAGCCCGCAGTCATTGAGCACGCCGTCGCAGAGCACGCGGCCGCCGAGGAGGCCGCCGGCCCGGGGGAGCAGCGGTGACCGACACGGACGACTCGGCGACCCCCGCACCCGGCCCGCGCCACGCGGCCGTCCGGGTGGGCCTGCGCACCCGTCTGCGCGGCCGCACGCTCGCCATAGCCGCCGTGCCCACGGCACTGCTGATGGGCACCGTCCCGAGCCTGGCGATGGCGGACACCCCGAAGGACAAGGCCTGCGCGAGCGCCCCGGACACGGTGCTCGAGGAGACCCCGGTCCCGAAGAGCGACCTCACCCCGGTACCGGGCCCGACGGCGACGCCCACCCGGACGAGCCTGCCGACCAAGCTGCCGACCCAGCGGCCCGTCCTGCCCGCCCCCGGCCCCACCATCAAGGCGGCGGCCCCACAGGTGGCGGCAGCGGCTCCGCAGGCGGCTCCCAGCCCCTCGGCGACCGCGAGCTCCGCGTCGGTTCAGTCGAACGGCATCATCGGCGACATCCTCGACACGATCCTGCACCCGGGCGGCAGCAGCACCCCGACCCCGACGCCGACGGCCAAGCCCACCCCGGCCCCGGCGCCGGCCAAGCCGACCCCGAGCACGACCCCCGCTCCGGGCGCCACGCCGCCGGCCTCCGGTGCCGTCGCCCCGGCCACCGGTACCGTGCCCGGCGCCGTCGTACCCTCCGGTACGGCGACCGCGAAGCCCAAGGCCGGCGCCACCCCGTCCGCGACGGCCTCGACCGGCCCGAACTGCACGGTGGACGCCCGGGGCGTGACCGCCAAGCAGGCGAGCAGCGGCCACGTCGTCCCCCAGCAGAACTGGACGCTGCGCTCCACCCGACTGGCCCTGCACGGCTCGGTCTTCAACGGCGTGTACGACGTGAAGACCCCGACGGGCACCAAGCGGGTGCTGAAGTTCACCACGGCGAGCGTCGACATCGGCGATCTCGACATGTCGACGATCGAGATCCCGGGCAAGACCTTCCACGTGAAGAGCGCCCCCGGTTCGACCTCGACCATGCGCAGCGGCCCGATCACGATGTACGTGGAGAGCCTCTCCGGCCACCTGGCGGAGATCATCGGCCTCCCGATCCCGATCGACCTCGGCGAGATCACCATCACCCCGGACACCCTGCCGAAGTGGCTGTTCGACCTGATCAGCACGGTGCCGATCCCGCTCGACCTCACGCTGACCAACGCCAAGGCCGTCCAGGCCGGCCAGTTCGGCGGCACCCTGAAGATCCCCGGCATGCGGCTGTTCAACGACGACGTGCCGTACTAGGGGTAAGGGGCTCCGCCCGTAGCTGGGGCAGCCGGCCAACCACAGGGGCGACCCGATCCTGATCGGTGAGCCTCCAGGGCCACGCCGGACAACGCCCGCGGGGCGCCCCCTCCACCGATCGGAGGGAGCGCCCCGCGGGCGTCTGCGCGTCAGAGAGAGGCGCGCGTGCCGAGGTGGTGCACCTGGACCATGTTGGTGTTGCCGGGGATGCCGGGCGGCGAGCCGGCCGTGACGATGACGGTGTCGCCCTCGTCCAGCCGCCGCATGCTCAGCAGCTCGCGGTCGACCTGGGCCACCATCTCGTCGGTGGAGCCGACCTGCTCCGTCACGTACGCCTCGACGCCCCAGCTGAGTGACAGCTGGTTGCGGGTCGCGGCGTCCGGTGTGAAGGCGACGACCGGGATCGGCGAGCGGTAGCGGGAGAGCCGGCGGGCGGTGTCACCGGACTTGGTGAAGGCCACCAGCGACTTGGCGTTCAGGAAGTCGCCCAGCTCGCACGCGGCGCGGGCGATCGAGCCGCCCTGGGTGCGCGGCTTGCGGCCCGGGTTGAGCGGCTGCAGGCCCTGGCGGGCCAGCTCCTCCTCGGCCGTCTCGGCGATCCGGCTCATGGTCTTGACCGTCTCGACCGGGAACTTGCCGACGCTGGACTCGGCGGAGAGCATGACCGCGTCCGCGCCGTCCAGGATGGCGTTGGCGACGTCCGAGACCTCGGCGCGGGTGGGCCGCGAGGCGTGGATCATCGACTCCATCATCTGGGTGGCGACGATGACCGGCTTGGCGTTCCGGCGACAGAGGGTGATGAGCTCCTTCTGCACCAGCGGGACCTTCTCCAGCGGGTACTCGACCGCGAGGTCGCCGCGGGCGACCATGACGGCGTCGAAGGCGAGGACGATCTCCTCCATGGCCTCGACGGCCTGCGGCTTCTCGATCTTGGCGATGACCGGGACGCGGATACCGACCTCGTCCATCACCTTGTGCACGTCGTGGATGTCGCTCGCGTTCCGCACGAAGGAGAGCGCGACCATGTCGACGCCCAGCCGCAGGGAGAACCGCAGGTCGTCCTTGTCCTTCTCGGAGAGGGCCGGGACGTTGACGGCCGCGCCGGGGAGGTTGATCCCCTTGTTGTTCGAGAGCACGCCGCCCTCGATGACCACGGTCCTCACCCGCGGGCCGTCGACGCTGACGACCTCCAGGGCGATGACGCCATCGTTGATCAGGATCGGGTCGCCGGGCTTCACGTCGCCGGGCAGGCCCTTGTAGGTGGTGCCGCAGATGTGCTGGTCCCCGGGCACATCCTCGGTGGTGATGGTGAACTCGTCGCCGTTGTCGACGGTCACGGGGCCGTTGGCGAAGGTCGCCAAACGGATCTTCGGGCCCTGCAGGTCGGCCAGTACACCGATGGTGCGGCCGGTGTCCTCGGACACCTGGCGGACCTTGAGGTACCGCTCCTGGTGGTCCGCGTGGGAGCCGTGGCTCATGTTCAGTCGGGCGACGTTCATGCCCGCCTCGACGATGGCCTTCAGCTGTTCGTAGGAGTCCGTCGCCGGACCCAAGGTGCAGACAATTTTCGCTCGGCGCATATCCGTCAGTCTATCCGTTCGTGTTATGGGTGCATTCCGCTCGAATGGTGAGGAATCGACAACGAACCATTTCAAGGCGTGAGACCGTGACGGGCCGTCATCTCACGCAGTGTGGACCAGCGCGAAGGTCTGCTGTGCGATCTCCAGTTCCTCGTCGGTCGGGACGACGGCGACGGCCACGCGCGAGTACTGCGGCGAGATCACCCGGGCCTCCCCCGAACGGACCGAGTTCAGCTCCGGGTCCACCGCGATGCCCAGCTCCTCCAGCCCCGCCGTGGCCGCCTCCCGCACCGGCGCGGCGTTCTCGCCCACCCCGGCCGTGAAGGCGATCGCGTCGACCCGGCCGAGCACCGCGTAGTACCCGCCGATGTACTTGCGCAGCCGGTGGATGTAGGTGTCGAAGGCCAGCTTCGCGTCCGCGTCGCCCTCGGAGGCGCGGCGCATGATCTCGCGCATGTCGTTGTCCCCGCAGAGGCCGAGCAGGCCGCTGCGACGGTTCAGCAGCTCGTCGATCTCATCGATCGTCAGGCCGCCGACCCGGTGCAGGTGGAAGACGACGCCCGGGTCGACATCGCCCGAACGGGTGCCCATGACCAGCCCCTCCAGCGGGGTGAGACCCATCGAGGTGTCCACGCAGACCCCGCCCGCCACGGCGGAGGCGGAGCCGCCGTTGCCCAGGTGGAGCACGATCACGTTCACCTCGGCCGGGTCCTTGCCGAGCAGGTGCGCGGCGGCCCGGGAGACGTACTGGTGCGAGGTGCCGTGGAACCCGTACCGGCGCACCCGGTGCTCGTCGGCCACCGCCTTGTCGATCGCGTACCGGGCGGCGTACTCCGGCATGGTCGCGTGGAAGGCGGTGTCGAAGACCGCGACCTGCGGGAGGTCGGGGCGCAGCGACCGGGCGACCTCGATGCCGGTGATGTTGGCCGGGTTGTGCAGCGGGGCGACCGGGATCAGGCGGCGGATCTCGGCCAGCACCTCGTCGGTGATCAGCGTCGGCGCGGTGAACCGCTTGCCGCCGTGCACCACCCGGTGGCCGATCGCGGCGAGCTCGGGGGAGTCCAGGCCGACCCCGTCGGCGGCGAGCTCCTCGGCGACGGCCTTCAGTGCCGCGTCGTGGTCCGGGAAGGCCTGGAGCGACTCCCGCCTCACCCCGCTCAGCGGCGTGTGGACGAGGCGGCCGTTGCCCTCGCCGATCCGCTCGGCCAGGCCGGAGGCGAGGCGGGAGCCGTCGAGCATGTCGATCAGCTGGTACTTGACCGAGGAGGACCCCGCATTGAGGACCAGAACGCGGGTCGCCCCACTCACTTGGCTGCTCCTTCGGGGTTCTGCGACTGGATGGCGGTGATCGCGACGGTGTTGACGATGTCCTCCACCAGAGCCCCGCGGGACAGGTCGTTGACCGGCTTGCGCAGCCCCTGCAGCACCGGGCCGACCGCCACCGCACCGGCCGAGCGCTGGACGGCCTTGTAGGTGTTGTTGCCGGTGTTGAGGTCCGGGAAGATCAGCACGGTGGCCCGCCCGGCCACCGGCGATCCCGGCAGCTTGGTGGCCGCCACATGGGCGTCCACCGCGGCGTCGTACTGGATCGGCCCCTCCACCAGCAGGTCGGGCCGCAGCCCGCGGACCAGCTCGGTGGCCTTGCGGACCTTCTCCACGTCCGCTCCCGAGCCCGACGTGCCCGTCGAGTACGAGAGCATCGCGACCCGCGGCTCGACGCCGAACTGGGCAGCCGTCTCGGCGGACTGGATGGCGATGTCGGCCAGCTGCTGGGCGTCCGGGTCCGGGTTGACCGCGCAGTCGCCGTACACCAGGACCTTGTCGGCCAGGCACATGAAGAAGACGGAGGAGACGATCGCGGCGCCGGGCGAGGTCTTGATCACCTCGAAGGCGGGGCGGATGGTCGCGGCGGTGGAGTGCACGGCGCCGGAGACCATCCCGTCGGCGATGCCCTCCTGGACCATCAGGGTGCCGAAGTACGACACGTCGGTGACGACGTCCAGGGCGAGCTCGACGGTCATGCCCTTGTGGGCGCGCAGCCTGGTGTAGTGCTCGGCGAACTGCTGGCGCAGCGGGCTGGTCGCCGGGTCGACGATCCGGATCTGGGCGCGGTTCTGGCCGGCGCCCTCGTGCGGGAGGTCGATGCCCAGGCTCGCGGCCTTCCGGCGGACGCTGTCCGGATCGCCGAGCAGGGTGAGATCGCAGATGTTGCGGCGCAGCAGGACCTCGGCGGCGCGCAGCACCCGTTCCTCGGTGCCCTCCGGCAGGACGACGTGCCGGCGGGCGGCGCGGGCCCGCTCCAGCAGCTCGTGCTCGAACATCATCGGGGTGACCCGCTCGGAGCGGCTCAGCTCGATCCGGCTGGTCAACTCGGCGGTGTCGACGTGGAGTTCGAAGAGGCCCAGGGCGATCTCGGCCTTCCGGGGGCTCGCCGAGGTCAGCCTGCCCTCCAGATGGGTGAGGGCGGCGGCGGTGATCCAGCTGCCCTCGGGGACGACGGCGACGGGTGTGCCGGGGGCCAGCCGGGCGGCCAGCGCCATCACGTTCGGGCCGGGGTGCTGGCCGAGGGTCAGCAGGACGCCCGCGATCGGCGGCGCGCCGGCGGCATGCGCGGCCAGCGAGCCGATCACCAGGTCGGCGCGGTCCCCGGGGGTGACCACCAGGGCGCCCTCGGTCAGCGCGGTCAGAAAGGTGGGCAGCATGGCGCCGCCGAAGACGAAGCTGCGGACGTCCCTGGCGAGGCCGGCGGCGTCCCCGAGCAGCACCTCGGCGCCGGTCGCCTCGACCAGCTGGGCCACCGTCGGCGCGGCCAGCGCCGGCTCCTCGGGGATCACGTACGCGGGGATCGGCAGCTTCTCGGTGAGGGCGCGCTGGATCTGCTGTTTGGCGGCGGGGGCGACCCGGTTGGCGATCATGGCGAGGGTGGAGCAGCCGAGGTCGCGGTAGGCGCGGTGGGCGTTGCGGACCTCGGCGATGACGGCCTGGGGGTCCTCGTCGTGGCCGCCGACCACCGGGAGCACCCAGGCGCCGAACTCGTTGGCGAGCCGGGCGTTGAAGGCCAGTTCGTCCGGGATGTTGGTGTCGGCGAAGTCCGTGCCGAGCACCAGCACCGTCTGGCACTTGCGCTCCAGGGCGCGGAAGCGGTCGACCAGCGTGGAGACCAGCTCGTCCTGCCCCTGCGCGGCCTGCAGGGCGGCGGCCTCCTCGTAGGTGAGCCCGTAGAGCTCGGCGGAGGGAAGGTCGAGGCGGTAGCGGTTGCGGAGCAGCTCGACCACATGGTCCGAGCCCGGCTCGCCGGGCCCGGCGGCGTGCACCAGCGGGCGGAAGACACCGACCCGGTCCACCTGGCGGGTGAGCAGCTCCATGACCCCGAGCTCGACGGCCTGCCGGCCGTCCCCTCGGTCGATCCCGGTCACGTACACGCTGCGCGCCACGTGGGTGTCTCCGTTCGCTCGTCCGGCCGTCGACCATACCTTCGCATTTCGAACGGACGGGCGCACGTGAACGAAGCCGAGGAGGCGAAACGTACGCACTGGGGTCCCCCAGGGGCGCGGGGCTCTGTTTGATCAACTGCGCGCGCGACCAGGGCACGACGTACGTGCACGGTTGATCGCGCAGTTCCCCGCGCCCCTGCTGTGGTTGCTGTGAGCTGTCACCCACCGGGCCCCAGCTGTGGTTGCCCTATGCGGTCAGCGGGCGGAGCCAGACCGTGGCGAGGGGCGGGAGGATCAGCTCGGCGCTGCGGGGCTGGCCGTTCCAGGGGGTGGGCTCGGCCTTGACCGGGCGGGAGTTGGCGACGTCGCTGCCGCCGTACTGCTCGGCGTCGGTGTTGAGCGCCTCCTCCCAGAGCTGCTCGGGCCCGTCCTGGGCGGGCAGGCCGACCCGGAAGCAGTGCCGGACGACCGGGGAGAAGTTGCAGATCGCGACCAGCGGCGAGCCGTCGGCTGCGTACCGGACGAAGGAGAGCACGTTGTCCTCGGCGGCCCCGCCGTCGAGCCAGCGGAAGCCGTCCGGCGTGGTGTCCTGCTCCCACAGCGCCGGGGTGGCCCGGTAGACCCGGTTGAGGTCGCCGACCAGCCGCTGGACGCCCTGGTGGTCGGCGGCGGCCGGCCAGTCGTCGGCGAGCACCCACCACTGCGGGCCCTGCTCGTGGTGGAACTCCGACCCTTGCGCGAACTCCTGCCCCATGAACAGGAGTTGCTTGCCCGGGTGGGCCCACATGAAGCCGAGGTAGGCGCGGTGGTTGGCGCGCTGCTGCCACCAGTCGCCGGGCATCTTGGAGACCAGGGCCTGCTTGCCGTGCACGACCTCGTCGTGGGAGATCGGCAGGATGTAGTTCTCGGAGTAGGCGTACACCATCGAGAAGGTGATCTCGTTGTGGTGGTACTTGCGGTGCACCGGCTCCTTGGAGATGTAGACCAGGGAGTCGTGCATCCAGCCCATGTTCCACTTCAGGCCGAAGCCCAGGCCGCCGCTGTCGGTGGGGCGGGTGACGCCCTCCCAGGCGGTGGACTCCTCGGCGATGGTGACCACGCCGGGGCAGCGCCGGTAGACGGTTGCGTTCATCTCCTGGAGGAACGAGGCGGCGTCCAGGTTCTCCCGCCCGCCGTACTGGTTGGGCGACCACTCGCCGCCCTCGCGGGAGTAGTCGAGGTAGAGCATCGAGGCGACGGCGTCGACCCGCAGGCCGTCGATGTGGAACTCCTCGCACCAGTACACGGCGTTGGCGACCAGGAAGTTGCGGACCTCGGTGCGGCCGTAGTCGAACTCCAGCGTCCCCCAGTCGGGGTGCTCGGCCCGCAGCGGGTCGGCCGGCTCGTAGAGCGCCTCGCCGTCGAAGCGGGCGAGGGCGAAGTCGTCCTTGGGGAAGTGCGCGGGCACCCAGTCGACGATCACGCCGATGCCGTGCCGGTGCAGGGTGTCGATCAGGTACTTGAAGTCGTCCGGGCCGCCCAGGCGGGCGGTGGGCGCGTAGAAGCCGGAGACCTGGTAGCCCCAGGAGCCGCCGAAGGGGTGCTCCATCACCGGCATGAACTCCACATGGGTGAAGTTCAACCCTTCGAGGTACGAGGGGAGTTCCTCGGCGATCTCGCGGTAGGTGGTGAGGTCGGGGCGCCAGGAGGCGAGGTGGAGCTCGTAGACCGACATCGGGGCGCGGTGGTGCACCGTCTGCGCCCGGCGGGCCAGCCAGTCGGCGTCGTGCCACTCGTACCGGGAGGTGTGGACGACCGAGGCGGTGTCCGGCGGGCACTGGGTGGCGCGGGCCAGCGGGTCGGCCTTCTTGAGGACCCAGCCCTGACGGGTGTGGATCTCGTACTTGTAGTGCGCGCCGTCGCCCAGGCCGGGGACGAACAGCTCCCAGATGCCGGAGGAGCCGAGCGAGCGCATCGGGTGCCCGGTCCCGTCCCAGTGGTTGAAGTCGCCGATCAGGCGGACGCCGGCCGCGTTCGGCGCCCAGACGGCGAAAGCGGTGCCCAGGACGCCGTGCACCGTGCGCACGTGCGAGCCGAGGACCTGCCAGAGCTGCTCGTGCCGGCCCTCGGAGATCAGGTGCAGGTCGAGCTCGCCGAGGGTGGGCGGGGTGCGGTAGCCGTCCTCCTGGATCAGCGGTTCGCCGCCCGGGTAGGTGACCTGAAGCCGGTACGCGGGGATCTCCCGGCCCGCCAGCAGGCCGGTGAACAGGCCGCCCTGCAGGTGCGTCAGCTCCACCGGGCCCTGCTCGGTGTCGACCACCACCCGCTCCGCGAAGGGGCGCAGCACCCGGATCGCGATGCCTTCGGAGGTGACGTGGGCGCCGAGCAGGGAGTGCGGGTCGTGGTGCACGCCGGAGAGCAGGCGCTCGATCTCGGCCGGCGGCAGCGGGGCGTCCGGCAGCCGTAGTGCGGCGTGCGCCGGTGCGGGGCGCTGCTGGGGCGCGGGCTTCGCCGGTACGGGTGCCGTGCGCGCCGGCTCGCGCCGCCGCGCGGTCCGCTCGGGGGTGGCCCGCGTCTGCGAGGGCTCCCCGGACCGCCCGGGCCTCCCGGACCGCCCGGGCAGGAAGGTGGCTGGCACGGGCGTGGTTCGGTCGGGCTTCGGGCCGAGCGGGGTCACGGCTAAATCCTCCTGCGAAGTTGGAGAGGGGGTCAGACGGTGAGGGCCAGGCGGTTGATGGCGGCCAGGGGGATCGGCAGCCAGCTGGGCCGGTGGCGGGCTTCGTAGACCACCTCGTACACCGCCTTGTCGATCTCCAGTGCGCGCATCAGCTCCGGCGAGGCGGCCGGGTCGCTGCCGCCGCCGGCGGTGTAACCCGCGCAGTAGGCCGTGCGGTTACGGGCCGCCCAGGCCGCCGCGAGGTGGGCCAGCTCCGGATCGGGCGGCGCGCCGGCCAGCAGGTGGGCGGCCGCGTAGTCGAAGGAGCGCAGCATCGCCGCGACGTCGCGCAGCGCGGGCTGCGGCAGCCTGCGCTCGGCCACCGACTTGGCCGGCTCGCCCTCGAAGTCCAGCAGCACCCAGCCGTGCGCGATGCGCATCGCCTGGCCCAGGTGCAGGTCGCCGTGGATGCGCTGGACGGGCAGGCCGTCCGGGTGGGCGTCGGCGAGCTGCCGGAAGGCGGCGCGCAGCGCGGAGCGGTAGCGCAGCAGGCCGGGGACCGCGGTGACGGCGCTGTCGAGCCGGTCCGCCATCGTCCCGGCCAGCAGGCTGGTCTGGGCGCGGTCCAGCCGTGCCACCGGCATCGAGCGGGCCAGCACCCGGTGCACCTCGGCGGTGGCGCGGCCGAGCCGGTGCGCCTCGATCGCGAAGTTGCCCGGGGACGGGTCGCCCTTCAGCCGGCCGACCTGGTCCAGGGCGAGCTCCCAACCGTCCTCCGCGTCCGGCAGGTAGCGCTGGAGCAGGCCGAGAGTGGCCGGTTCCGATCGCTCCAGACGGCTCTCGAACCATGCCGCGACCCGGGGGATCCGGGTGGAGCCGGCCCGGGAGAGCGCGAGCGAGAGCTCCAGGTCCGGGTTGGTGCCGGGGCTGATGCGGCGGAAGAGCTTGAGGATGAAGGCGGTGCCGTAGATGACCGAGCTGTTGCTCTGCTCGGCGGTGCTGGCCCGGCCGGGCAGGTTGCTCGGCAGCCCGGGGCCCGGGGTGCGGCGGAAGGACAGCGAGCCGAAGCGGTCGCCGGTGGCCAGGTGCTCCAGCAGGCGGCCCGTCAGCTCCGGGTCGTGCACCGCGTCGTAGAGGACCGCGCCGTCGTACGGTCCGCCGCTGAGCCGCCCGAGTACGGCGGACTGGCCGATGCCGGTGGGCGCCTGTGAGCGGGTGCCGAGCAGCAGCTGGTAGATGTCGCCGTGGGCGGCGGGCCCGTCACCCGCGTGCTCGACCCTCAGCAGCAGATGGAGCAGCGCCGGGTCGCCGACCTGCAGCGGCGTGCCGACCACCGGGGTGAGCCCGGTGATGGCGCGCCCCTTGCCGGCGTACCAGCGCTGGCTCGGCAGCCAGTCGGCGATCAGCGGCAGCGAGGCGTTCACCAGCTCGCTGACCCCGGGGGTGGTTCTCCGTACCCCGGTGCCGCGTGTCCCGACGGGCCCGGTGGCTCCGCTCGGGGGATCGCGGTGCACATGGGCTTGAGAACGGGAGGTTTCGGACATGACTCCCTTTCCCCGGAAGCGGGCCGACTGCCCGACGGGTCTGGCCGGGTCCGTCAGTCTTCCGGATTTCGGCGGCGCGACGGCGACGGCACGCGAGCCGGGCTCGGGTGTCACGCCATAGTGTGGGTGGCCGTTGGGCTGTTCTCCGTACGCGGTGGTGCAGAGAGTCCCGGGGGCGCGGATGATGGCTCTTCGCGCCCCCGGGGGAACCAAGTGGTGGATCGTTACTTCTTGCGAGGCTCGCTAGTGTGCGCGAGGACTGCGCAGCTGGAACCAGTAGAAGCCGTGACCGGCCAGGGTGAGCAGATAGGGCCACTCGCCGATGGACGGGAAGCGCACGCCGCCGATCAGCTCCACCGGGTACCGCCCCCCGTACCTCCGCAGGTCCAACTCGGTCGGTTGCGCGAAGCGCGAGAAGTTGTTCACGCACATGACCAGGTCTCCCTCGTACTCGCGCACGAAGGCCAGCACCGCGGGGTTGCTGGAGGGCAGTTCGGTGTAGCTGCCGAGGCCGAACGCCGGGTTGAGCTTTCGGATCTCGATCATGCGACGCGTCCAGTGCAGCAGAGAACTCGAACTGCTCTGCTGTGCTTCGACGTTGGTCACCTGGAAGCCGTACACCGGATCCATGATGGGCGGCAGACTGAGCCTGCCCGGGTCCGCGGAGGAAAAACCCGCGTTACGATCCGGTGTCCACTGCATCGGGGTGCGGACGCCGTCCCGGTCGCCCAGCCAGATGTTGTCGCCCATACCGATCTCGTCCCCGTAGTAGAGGACGGGGGAGCCGGGCAGGGAGAGCAGCAGGGCGGTGAACAGTTCGATCTGGTTGCGGTCGTTCTCCAGCAGCGGGGCGAGCCGCCGACGGATGCCCACGTTGGCGCGCATCCGCGGGTCCTTGGCGTACTCCGCGTACATGTAGTCGCGCTCCTCGTCGGTGACCATCTCCAGGGTCAGCTCGTCGTGGTTGCGCAGGAAGATGCCCCACTGGCAGCCGCCGGGGATGGTCGGCGTCTTGGCGAGGATCTCCGAGACCGGGTAGCGGGACTCCCGGCGGACGGCCATGAAGATCCGGGGCATCACCGGGAAGTGGAACGCCATGTGGCACTCGTCGCCGCCGGAGGCGAAGTCGCCGAAGTAGTCGACGACGTCCTCCGGCCACTGGTTGGCCTCGGCGAGCAGCACGGTGTCCGGGTAGTCCGCGTCGATCTCCTTGCGGACCCGGCGGAGGAACTCGTGGGTCTCCGGGAGGTTCTCGCAGTTGGTGCCCTCGCGCGCGAACAGGTACGGCACCGCGTCGAGGCGGAACCCGTCGATCCCGAGGTCCAGCCAGAACCGCAGCCCCGCGATCATCTCCTCCTGGACCCGCGGGTTGTCGTAGTTGAGGTCCGGCTGGTGCGAGAAGAAGCGGTGCCAGTAGTACTGCTTGCGGACCGGGTCGTACGTCCAGTTGCTGGTCTCGGTGTCGACGAAGATGATCCGGGCGTCCGGGTACTGCTTGTCGTCGTCGGCCCACATGTAGAAGTCGCCGTACGGGCCGTCAGGGTCGTTGCGGCTGGCCTGGAACCACGGGTGCTGGTCACTCGTGTGGTTCATCACGAAGTCGATGATCACGCGCATGCCGCGCTTGTGGGCGGCGTCCACGAACTCCACGAAGTCGGCCAGGTCGCCGAACTCGGGGAGCACCGACTTGTAGTCGGCCACGTCGTACCCGCCGTCGCGCAGCGGGGAGGCGAAGAAGGGCGGCAGCCAGAGGCAGTCCACGCCGAGCCACTGAAGGTAGTCCAGCTTGGAGGTGAGCCCCCTGAGGTCCCCGACGCCGTCGCCGTTGCTGTCCTGGAAGGACCGCACCAGGACCTCGTAGAAGACCGCGCGTTTGAACCACTCCGGGTCCAGGTCCTTCTTCAGGGTCTCGGCGAAGGTGTCGGGGACGGGCTCGTTGACTGTCACTGAGGGTTCCTCCGAACCGTGAGGAGGTGGGCCGGCCCGGTGGCCGGGTCGAGCCGGACGTAGTTGTGCCGGGTCCAGGTGTAGGTGGCACCGGTGAGCTCGTCGTGCACCGTCAGAGGTGCGTCCCCGTCGAGGGTGACGGTGGCTTCCTGGGCGTGGTGCGGGTCCAGATTGACGACGGCGATCACGTGGTCGGTCAGGCCGTCCTCGGTGGTCGCGGTCTTGGAGTAGGCGAGGATCTGGTCGTTGTCGGTGGGGTGGAAGCGCAGGTTGCGCAGCTGCTGGAGGGATGGGTGGCGCCGGCGCAGGCGGTTGAGGGTGGTGAGCAGCGGCGTGAGGGTGTCGGTACGGCTCCAGTCGCGGGGGCGCAGCTCGTACTTCTCCGAGGCGGCGTACTCCTCGCTGCCGGGCGCGGCCGCCTCGTTCTCGTAGTGCTCGTAGCCGGCGTAGATGCCGTAGCTGGGGGCGAGGGTGGCGGCGAGGACGGCGCGGGCGGCGAAGGCGGCGGGGCCGCCGGTCTGCAGGTGCTCCGGGAGGATGTCGGGGGTGTTGGCGAAGAAGTTCGGGCGCATGTAGGCGGCCGCGTCGCCCGAGAGCTCGGTCAGGTACTCGGTGAGCTCCTGCTTGGTGTTCCGCCAGGTGAAGTAGGTGTACGACTGGTGGAAGCCGATCTTCCCCAGGGTGTGCATCATCGCCGGACGGGTGAAGGCCTCGGCGAGGAAGAGCACGTCGGGGTCGGTGCGGGCGATGTCGCCCAGGACCTTCTCCCAGAAGACGACCGGCTTGGTGTGCGGGTTGTCCACCCGGAAGATCCGGACGCCGTGGGCCATCCAGAAGCGCAGGATGCGCAGGGTCTCCTTGACGATGCCGTCGAAGTCCTGCTCGAAGTTGACGGGGTAGATGTCCTGGTACTTCTTCGGCGGGTTCTCGGCGTAAGCGATGGTGCCGTCGATACGGTGGGTGAACCACTCGGGGTGCTTGTTGACCCACGGGTGGTCGGGCGAGCACTGGAGGGCGAAGTCCAGGGCGACCTCCAGGTGGAGGCCGGCCGCGGTGGCGACGAAGTGGTCGAAGTCCTCGATGGTGCCGAGGTCGGGGTGGACGGCGTCGTGGCCGCCCTCGGGCGAGCCGATCGCCCACGGGGAGCCGACGTCGTGCGGACCGGCCGTCAGCGAGTTGTCGGGGCCCTTGCGGTAGGCGCGGCCGATCGGGTGGACGGGGGGCAGGTAGACCACGTCGAAGCCCATCGCGGCGACCGCGGGCAGCCGCTCGGCGGCGCTGCGGAACGTCCCCGAGATCGGCGCGGCGTTGCCGTCCGGGTCCACGACGGCGCCCTCGGAGCGGGGGAAGAACTCGTACCAGGAGCCGTACAGCGCCCGCTGACGGTCCACCTGCAACGGCAGCGGACGCGAGGCGGTCACCAGCTCCCGCAGCGGGTACCGGGCGAGCAGGTCGGTCACCTCGGGGGCCATCGCCGAGGCGAGCCGGCTCAGCGGCGGCATGCCGGTGTCGCGCAGCGCGTCCACGGCGGCCAGGACGTGCGCCCGGCCCTCCTTCTTCGGTACACCGGCGGCGGCGCGTTCCAGCAGTTGCGCGCCCTCCTCCAGGACGAGCGCGGTGTCGATCCCGGCCGGAAGCTTGACGGCCGCGGTCTTGCGCCAGGTGGCGATCGGGTCGCCCCAGGCCTCCACCAGGTACGACCAGCGGCCGGGCGCGGTCGGGGTGACGTGCGCGCCCCAGCGGTCCGTCCCGGGCGCCAGCTCGCGCATCGGCGTCCACGGGCCGCTGCGGCCGCGCGGGTCGCGCAGCACCACGTTGGCGTTGACCGCGTCATGGCCCTCGCGGAAGACGGTGGCGGTGACGAGGAAGCTCTCGCCGGCCACGGCCTTGGCCGGACGGCGCCCGGCGTCGATGAGGGGGGACACGTCCAGGACGGGGATGCGGCCGATCACGGTGTCGCTCTCTGTCGTCTTGCGGGCAGCTGTCTTGCGTGGGGTGGTGGTCCTGCGGGCGGCCGTGGGCTTCGCGGCGGCGGGCTTCGCGGCCGTGGCCTCGGCGCCCTGACGGGCCGTGGCCTTGCGCGGTGCCGCGGCCTTGCGCGGCTCGGCGGCCTTGCGCGGTGCGGCGGTCCTGCGAGCTGCGCGCGGGGCCGGCAGCGGGGCCTCCGCCTCTGACGATGTTTCGGGGTCGCCCGTTGTCGAGATCGACTGGTCCCGCGTGTCGCCGTGCATGCCAAACTCCTGCCCGAGATCGGCGGCAGCTCCCGCGGGCCGTGCGGGGCCAGGGGAGTACCGGGGGGACTACTGGGTGAGGGAGGACGTGCGACCGGAAGCCTGCCCGCGCCGTCGTGCCCCGCAACCTGCCCACCCGGCCCACGACTGCGGCCCGGAGGCCGAGAGACCGCGCGCGTCCCAGCGCGTGCCCCTCGGGGCACGCCCCGGAGCGACCCAACCCATCCGAGAACGATCGGGCACGGCATCAGGACACGCCTCACGGGCACAGCGGAGGCCAAACGGGTTAAGGATGATGAGAGCTCGTCAACGAGAGGGATTCCGGACGTGGGACAGCAGGGGTGCGCCCACCCGGATCGCACTCCCCACGGCACCAACGACCTTTGTGCATCCTCGCACCACCGGCAAGACCTACGGATGAGTAAGCGCGTGATTTCGGACGGTAGGCAGAGGCATATCAGCCAGTGGAAACGTGGACGTTCCAGGCTGTTCACGCGCCAGGAGCGCACCCTTTCGGGTGAATGCGCCCCCGTGCGCCCCTCGTGCAGCGGAATGCGCCGACTGTGATCTCACCAATGGTCCGAACGGGTGCGCAATACGATAGTTGACGCCCCATCATTTCGGTTCCGGGGTCTAGGCTTCACGCCGTGAAGGCAATCCGCAGATTCACCGTCCGCACCGTCCTGCCCGAACAACTCCAGCCGCTGCACGAACTGGCGCTGAACCTCCGCTGGTCCTGGCACCCCGAGACGAGGGAGCTGTTCCGCTCCGTCGACCCGGAGGTCTGGGCCGCCGTCGGCGAGGATCCCGTACGGCTGCTCGGAGAGGTCCCGGCGGCCCGGCTCGCCGCGCTGGCCGCCGACCGCCGCTTCCTGCGCAGACTCGGCGACCTCTCCGACGACCTGCGCGACTACCTCACCGGGCCGCGGTGGTACCAGTCAGCCATGCCACCCGGCGACGGCAGCAGCCCGCTGCCCGCCGCCATCGCCTACTTCTCGCCCGAGTACGGCATCGCGGCCGCGCTGCCCCAGTACTCCGGCGGCCTCGGCATCCTGGCCGGGGACCACCTCAAGGCCGCGAGCGACCTCGGTGTGCCGATCATCGGTGTCGGCCTGTTCTACCGGCACGGCTACTTCCGGCAGTCCCTCTCCCGGGACGGCTGGCAGCAGGAGCGCTACCCGCTGCTCGACCCGGACGAGCTCGCCGTGAGCCTGCTCCGCGAGGCCGACGGCACCCCCTGCCGGATCGACCTCGCCCTACCGGCAGGCCGCACCCTCGCCGCCCACGTCTGGAAGGCCCAGGTCGGACGCGTCCCTCTGCTGCTGCTCGACTCCGACATCGAACCCAACACCGCCGCCGACCGCGATGTGACGGACCGCCTGTACGGGGGCGGCAGTGAGCACCGGCTGCTCCAGGAGATGCTGCTGGGCATCGGCGGCGTCCGTGCGGTGCGCACCTACTGCCGGCTCACCGGCCACCCCGACCCCGAGGTGTTCCACACCAACGAGGGCCATGCCGGCTTCCTCGGCGTCGAGCGCATCCGCGAGCTCGTCACCGAGCAGGAGAAGACCGCCGAGGACACCGAGGGGCTGGACTTCGCCGCCGCCCTCGAGGCCGTCCGGGCCGGCACGCTCTTCACCACGCACACCCCCGTCCCGGCCGGGATCGACCGCTTCGACCGCGACCTGGTGGCCCGCCACTTCAGCGGCGACGCCGCACTGCCCGGCGTGCCCGTCGAGCAGGTGCTCGCGCTCGGCGCGGAGAGCTGGCAGGGCGGGGACCCGAAGCTCTTCAACATGGCCGCGATGGGCCTGCGCCTGGCCCAGCGGGCCAACGGCGTCTCCACGCTGCACGGCGAGGTCAGCCGGGGCATGTTCAGCGGCCTCTGGCCGGGCTTCGACGCGGCGGAGGTGCCGATCACCTCGGTCACCAACGGCGTCCACGCGCCCACCTGGATCGACCCGGCCGTGGTCCGGCTCGGCGCGGGCGAGATCGGCATCGAACGTGCCGAGGACGCCATGATGACGGGCGAGGCCAAGCGCTGGACCGGCCTGGAGCGGATCGGCAACGCCGACATCTGGGAGCTGCGCCGCACCCTGCGCTCGCAGCTCGTGGACGAGGCCCGCCACCGGGTGCGCGCCTCCTGGCGCCAGCGCGGGGCCGGCGACGCCGAGCTCGGCTGGGTCGGCTCGGTGCTCGACCCGGACGTGCTCACCATCGGCTTCGCCCGCCGCGTCCCCTCGTACAAGCGGCTCACCCTGATGCTGCGGGACCCGGCGCGGCTGCGGGCCCTGCTGCTGCACCCGACCAGGCCGGTGCAGATCGTGGTGGCGGGCAAGGCCCACCCGGCCGACGACGGCGGCAAGCGGCTGATCCAGCAGATGGTCGCCTTCGCCGACGACCCGGCCGTCCGCCACCGGATCGTCTTCCTGCCCGACTACGACATGGCCATGGCCCAGCACCTCTACCCGGGCTGCGACGTCTGGCTGAACAACCCGCTGCGCCCGCTGGAGGCCTGCGGCACGTCCGGGATGAAGGCGGCGCTCAACGGGTGCCTCAACCTCTCCGTCCTGGACGGCTGGTGGGACGAGTGGTACGACGGCCAGAACGGCTGGGCCATCCCGACCGCCGACGGCGTCGGGTCGGTCCTCGACCCGGAGAGCGCCGAGGCCGACCGCCGGGACGACATCGAGGCGGCGGCGCTGTACGACCTGATCGAGCACCAGGTCGCCGCCCGCTTCTACGACCGCGCCTCCGACGGGCTGCCGCACCGCTGGATCGCCATGGTCCGCCACACCCTGGTCACGCTCGGCCCGAAGGTGCTGGCCGGCCGGATGGTCCGGGAGTACGTCGAGCGGCTGTACGCACCCGCGGCCACCGCCCAGCGGGAGCTGGCCGCGGCCGTCCCCGGCGGGGTCTCCCACGCGGGAGCGCGGGAGCTGGCGGAGTGGAAGTCCCGGGTCCGGGCCGCCTGGCCGGCCGTCCGGGTCGAGCACGTCGAGGCCGAGGGGTCGGCCGAGGCCCAGGAGCTGGGCAGCACGCTGACCCTGCGCGTCCAGGTCTCGCTCGGGCCGCTGGAGCCGACGGACGTGGAGGTTCAGGTGGTCTCCGGCCGGGTGGACGAGACGGACGGCATCTCCGATGCCGTGGTGCTCGCCCTCAAGCCCTCCGGCGGGCCGGATCTCGACGGCCGCCACCGGTACGAGGGCTCGCTGGAGCTCTGCCGTACGGGCCCGTTCGGCTACACCGTGCGCGTCCTGCCGGCCCATCAGCTGCTGGCCTCCCCGGCCGAGCTGGGGCTGGTCGTCCTGCCTGCCGAGTCGGCCGGGATGGACGCGGGGCTGCTGCGCTGAGGCGACAGGGGGTGAGCGCAGGGCCACAGGCGTTGCGCCCACCCCCGGCTGCCGTTATCGTCACTCCGACCATAAGGGTGAGGGGTGGCCATGGCCGTCAGCGATTTCCTGAGCGGGCTCACCGAGCCCCTCAACACCGTGCTGTTCCACGTCGGCCAGGACGCCGTCAGCTGGGCCGAGCTGCTCGGCTTCGCCACCGGGGCGGTGGGCGTCTGGCTCACCGTCAGGGCCAGGATCTGGAACTTCCCGGTCGGCATAGCGAACAACATCTTCTTCCTGGTGCTCTTCTGGAGCGCCCGGCTCTACGCCGACGCGGCCCTGCAACTGGTGTTCCTGGCTCTCGGCATCCACGGCTGGTGGCAGTGGCTGCGCGGCGGTGAGCAGCGCTCGGCGCGATCCGTCCGCCGGGCGAGCCCCCGGACGCTGGTGGTTCTGCTGCTGCTCCTGGTGCCCGTGACCTGGGCGCTCACCGTCGTGCTCGGACGCGCCGGGGACAGCGCGCCGTTCTGGGACGCGCTCACCACCGCGCTCTCGCTCGCGGCCCAGTGGCTTCTGAACACCAAGCAGGTCGAGACCTGGTACTTCTGGATCGCGGCGGACGTGGTCTACGTCCCGCTGTACTTCGTGAAGGCGCTGGACCTCACCGCCCTCGTCTACCTGCTCTTCCTGGGCCTCTGCCTGCTGGGCCTCCGGGCCTGGCGGCGCGAGCTGACGACCGAGGCCGCGCAGCCCGTGGCGGTGCCGGCATGAGCGGCCGGTTCGGGCACGGGCTGGTGATCGGCAAGTTCTACCC
This sequence comes from Kitasatospora atroaurantiaca, assembly GCF_007828955.1. Taxonomy (NCBI): domain Bacteria; kingdom Bacillati; phylum Actinomycetota; class Actinomycetes; order Kitasatosporales; family Streptomycetaceae; genus Kitasatospora; species Kitasatospora atroaurantiaca. Next base: position 5,038,388 of record NZ_VIVR01000001.1, read on the forward strand.
GCCGCACGCCGGGCACCACTTCCTGATCCGCACCGCCGCGGACGCCTGCGACCGGGTCACGGTGGTCGTGATGGCCGCGGACGTCGAGACCGTCCCCCTGGCGGCCCGGGTCTCCTGGATCGAGGAGGCCTGGGCGGACCACCCGCACGTGCACGTCGCCGGGGTGGTGGACAACCTCGCCGTCGACTACGAGAGCGAGGAGATCTGGGCCGGACACGTCGCGCTGATGCGGCAGGCCCTTGCGGGGGCGCCCGCCGTCGACGCGGTGTTCAGCTCCGAGCCCTACGGGGTGGAGCTCGCCCGGCGCTTCCGGGCCGCACCGGTGGTGCTGGACCAGGGCCGGGAGACCTTCGCGGTCTCCGGCACCGAGGTGCGCGCCGACCCGGCGGCGCACTGGGACCACCTGGAGCCGCCGGTACGCGCCTGGTTCAGCCGGCGGGTGGTGGTCCTGGGCGCGGAGTCGACCGGTACCACCACGCTCTCCCGCGACCTCGCCGCCGCCCTTCGGGCCCGCGGCGGCCCGCACGCGCGGACCGGCTGGGTGCCCGAGTACGGTCGAGAGTTGACGGTGGCCAAGCTTGCCGTCGCCCGGGCCCTCGCCGACCCGGCGGGGCCCGCACCGACCGTCTTCGACCTCGAGTGGACGGACCGGGACTTCGAACTGGTCTGCCGGAGGCAGTCCGCCGACGAGGAACGCGCCGCGCGCGCCGGGGGCCCGGTTCTGGTCTGCGACACCGACGCGCTCGCCACCACGGTGTGGCAGGAGCGCTACCGAGGTGCCGTCACGGGTCCGGTACGCGACCTTGCCGAGGCCCTGTCGCCGCGCGCCCTCTACCTGCTGACCTCGGACGAAGGCGTTCCCTTCGACGACGACGGGCTGCGGGACGGGGAGCACCTGCGGCCCTGGATGACGGGTCGCTTCCGCGAGGTTCTCACGGCCGGTGACACTCCTTGGCTTGAACTGACCGGTGACCGCCCCGAGCGGCTGCGGCAGGCACTGGCGGCGGTCGACCGGCTGCTGTAGGTGAGGCACTCGAGCCAGTTGCACCACCTAAGGGGCGCGAGGAACTGCGCGAGATCGGAAGGCGACGACCTGTGCCCTACCGCTGCGCGCAGTTCCCCGCGCCCCTGGGGATGCCCGGACGGTCTCAGACCAGGCTGTCGCGCCAGGCCTGGTGGAGGTCCGCGAAGTGGCCCTGGCCGCTGATCAGGTCGGCAGGGGTGCCGTCCTCGACGATCCGGCCCTGCTCCATCACCAGGACCCGGTCGGCGATCTCCACCGTGGAGAGCCGGTGCGCGATGATCACCGCCGTCCGCCCGGCCAGCACCGTCCGCATCGCCCGCTGCACCGCCTGCTCGCCCGGCACGTCCAGCGAGGAGGTGGCCTCGTCCAGGATCAGCACCGCCGGGTCCGCCAGCAGCGCCCTGGCGAAGGCCACCAGCTGCCGCTGGCCGGCCGAGATCCGGCCGCCGCGCTTGCGGACGTCGGTGTCGAAGCCGTCCGGCAGCTCCGAGATGAACTCGTACGCGCCGATCTCCCGCGCCGCCTGCTCGACCTCGGCGCGTGTGGCGCCGGGCCGGCCGATGGCGATGTTCTCGGCGACCGTGCCGGAGAACAGGAAGGACTCCTGGGTGACCATCACCACGCCGCGCCGCAGCTCGGCGGTGGAGAGCTCGCGCAGGTCGATGCCGTCGAGGGTGAGCCGGCCGCTGGTCGGGTCGTAGAACCGGGCCAGCAGCTTGGCCAGCGTGGACTTGCCCGCGCCGGTGGCGCCCACCACGGCGGTGGTCTGCCCGGCGGGCAGCACCAGGTCGAAGGAGGGCAGCACCTCCTTCCCCGTCCGGTACGCGAAGCGCACGCCGTGGAAGGCCACCTCCCGTCCCTTGATCGTGGTGGCGGGGAGCTCGGCCGGGGCGGCCGGTTCGGCGACCGTGGGCTCGTGCGCCAGCAGGCCGGCCATCTTCTCCAGGGCGGCGGCGGCCGACTGGTAGCTGTTCAGGAACATCGCCAGCTGGTCGATCGGGTCGTACAGCCGCCGCAGGTAGAGCACGAAGGCGGTGAGCACGCCGAGCTCCAGGCTGCCGTCGGTGACCAGGAAGGCGCCGAGCACCACCACGCCGGTGATCCAGGTGTTGGCGGTGGCCCGGGAGAGACCGACATAGCGGGCCATCTCCAGCAGGCCGTCGGCGGTGGCGGCGGCGGACTGGCGGTTGACCACGCCGAAGGACTCGTCGTTGGCGGCCTCGCGGCGGAACGCCTGCACCGGGCGGATGCCGTTCATGGTCTCGGTGAACCTGACGATCACTGCGGCCACGGCCGTCCGCGAGCGCCGGTAGACCCGCAGCGAGCGGCGCCGGAACGACCGGATGATCAGGTACATCGGCAGGAAGGAGACCAGCGCGGCCAGGCCGAGCCGCCAGTCCATGAGCAGCAGCACGACCGTGATGTAGAAGACCGAGAGGATCACCGTCAGGAGTTCCTGGAGCCCCTCGGCGAGCAGTTCGCGCAGGGCGTCCACGTCGCTGGTCGCCCGGGAGATGATCCGGCCCGAGGTGTACCGCTCGTGGAAGTCCAGGCTGAGCCGCTGGGCGTGCCGGAAGATCCGGCCGCGCAGGTCGAGCAGGATGTCCTGGTTGATCCGCCCGCTCAGCCGGATGAAGGCCCGCTGCAGCAGTGTGCTCACCCCGGCGCAGCCCAGGTAGGCGGCGATCACGGCGATCAGCGGACCGCTGCGGTGGTCGCGCAGCGCCGGGATGCCCCGGTCCATCGCGACCGCGACCAGCAGCGGGCCGGCCTGCAGCGCCGCCTGCTGGACCAGGATCACCAGCATGGCGCCGGCGATCCGCCGCCGGTGCGGGCCGAGCAGCTCGCGCAGCAGGGTGCGGGCGGCACCGGGAGGGACGGGGATGTCCTCGTCCTCGGCGGGGTGCGGCAGTTCCTCGAGGTCCTCGGCGGCCTCGACGGTGGTGGTCATCGGGCGGGGCTCCCTTCCAGCGCGGGGGCGGCCTCGCCCGTCATCAGCTCGCGGTAGACCGCGGAGGTCCTCAGCAGTTCCTGGTGCGTCCCGACGGCGGCGATCCGGCCCTCGTCGAGGACGGCGACGCGGTCCGCCAGCAGGACGGTGCTCGGCCGGTGGGCCACCACCAGGGCGGTGGTGCCGCCGAGGACCTGCCGCAGTGCCTGCTCGACCAGGGCCTCGGTGTGCACGTCCAGTGCGGAGAGCGGGTCGTCCAGCACCAGGAAGCCGGGCTCGCCGACCACCGCACGGGCCAGGGCCAGGCGCTGTCGCTGCCCGCCGGACAGGCTCAGCCCCTGCTCGCCGACCTGGGTCTCGACCCCGGCGGGCAGCTTGTGGACGAAGCCGGCCTGGGCGGTGTCGAGAGCGGCGTCGAGCTGCTCGGGGCCCGCGTCGGGTGCGCCCATCAGGACGTTCTCCCGGACGGAGGCGGAGAACAGCGTCGGCTCCTCGAAGGCGACGGAGACCAGCTCACGCAGCCGTTGCCGGGGGATGTCGCGGATGTCGCGGCCGTCCAGGGTGATGCTGCCGCCGGTGGCCTCGTAGAGGCGGGGGAGCAGTGCGGTGAGCGTGGTCTTGCCGCTGCCGGTGGCGCCGACCAGGGCCATCGTCTCGCCGTGCCGGATGTGCAGGTCGATGCCGCACAGCAGGTCGGGCGTGCCGGCGGGGGCGTCGGGGTAGCGGAACCGGACGCCGCTGAAGCGGATGCCCTTGTCGGCCTCCTGAGCCCAAGAGCGCGCCGGTGCCGAAAGCGCCGAGTGACGCTCGGAGGGCAGCTCCGGCTTCTCCGGCTCGTCCATCACCTCGAAGAAGCGGTCCGTCGCGGTGGCGGCCTCGTTGGCGTAGGCCAGCAGCCAGCCCAGCGACTCGACCGGCCAGCGCAGGGCCAGCGCGATGGAGAGGAAGGCGACCAGGGTGCCGACGGTCAGCTGGTCGTCGGCGACCCGGACGGCGCCGACGGCGAGCGCGCAGCCGAGTGCGAACTCCGGCAGTCCGACGATGACGGCCCAGAGGTTGGCCAGCATGTCCGCCTTGTGCAGCTCGGTGCCGCGCAGTTCGCGGGTCTGCTGCCGGAAGCGCTCGGCCATCGTGCGGTGGCGGCCGAAGGCCTTGAGGATGCGGATGCCGAGGACCGACTCCTCGATCACCGTGGCGAGGTCGCCGTTCTGGTCCTGGGCGCGGCGGGCGGCCCGGGAGTAGCGGCTCTCGAAGTGCCGGGTGAGCACCATCAGCGGCGCGGCGGGCAGCAGCGTGATCAGGCCGAGCCGCCAGTCCAGCAGGAACATCATGACCGAGCCGATGAGGAACACCATCGAGTTGACGATCAGGAAGACCAGCGGGAAGGCCAGGAAGAGCCGCATGGTGAACATGTCGGAGGTGGCCCGGGAGAGCAGCTGCCCGGACGGCCAGCGGTCGTGGAAGGAGACCGGCAGCCGCTGCAGCTTGGCGTAGAGGTCACCGCGCATGGCGCTCTCGACCCGGGCGAGCGGGCGGGCCACGATCACCCGGCGGACGCCGAACAGCCCCGCCTCGATCAGGCCGAGCAGCAGGAGCAGCCCGGCGAGCGGCCACAGTGCACCGAGGTCGTGGTGGGCGATCGGGCCGTCGACGATGCGGCGGAGCACCAGCGGGACGAGTAGCACGCTGCCGGAGGCGACCAGCGCGGCCGCCGTCGCGCCGGCGATCCGCCAGCGCACCTCGCGGGCGTACGGCCACAGGCGCAGCAGCGAGCGCAGCGTGGACCGGCGCGGTGTGCGTGCCGTCTCGGACGGTGTGTCAGGTTGGTCGGGGTTCTCGTTCTCGGCCATCGCCGAGAGGGTAGGCAGAGCCACTGACATTTCTCATCCGGTTTTACGCGCCTGTCGGCGAGAACCGGCCATGGTCCGTGGCGGCTACTCTGAGCAGCCGACAGGAGCGTCCGCCCACCGTGATGGCCGTCAGCGCGGGGTGCCGCCCTTCCGGGGCCTCGGCGCGGGCGGTGTCCACCACCGTGCGGTACGCGGAGGCCCAGGGCTCGCCCGGCAGCGTGAAGGAGACCGGCTGCTCGCCGGCGTTGAGCAGCAGCAGGAAGCTGTCGTCGGTCAGGGCGCAGCCGTGCTGGTCGCGTTCCGACATGGCCGTGCCGGAGAGCAGCATGCCGAGTACGGCCGTCGGGGTGAACCAGTCGGCCTCGGTCATCTCCCGGCCCCGGGCGGTGAACCAGGCGAGGTCCCGCTGCCCGCCGGGGACGGCGGCCCGGCCGGAGAAGAAGGCTCGCTGGCGCAGTACCGGGTGCGTGCGGCGGAGCCGGATCAGCCGGGAGGTCAGGTCGAGGAGCGAGCGCCACTCGGGGTCGCCCAGGAGTGACCAGTCCAGCCAGCTGTTCTCGTTGTCCTGGCAGTACGCGTTGTTGTTGCCGCCCTGGGTGCGGCCGAGCTCGTCGCCGGCGGTGAGCATCGGCACGCCGGTGGAGAGCAGCAGGGTGGTCAGCAGGTTGCGCAGCTGGCGCTGCCTCAGCTCGCGGACGGCGGGGTCGGTGGTCTCGCCCTCGGCGCCGCAGTTCCAGGAGCGGTTGTCGTTGGTCCCGTCCCGGTTGTCCTCGCCGTTGGCCTCGTTGTGCTTGCGGTTGTAGGAGACCAGGTCGCGCAGGGTGAAGCCGTCGTGCGCGGTGATGAAGTTGACCGAGGCGTAGGGGCGGCGGCCGCCGCGCTGGTAGAGGTCGGAGGAGCCGGAGAGCCGGTAGCCGAGCTCGCGGACGTCGGGCCGGGCGCCCCGCCAGAAGTCCCGGACGGTGTCGCGGTACTTGTCGTTCCACTCGGCCCAGAGCGGCGGGAAGCCGCCGACCTGGTAGCCGCCGGCCCCGACGTCCCAAGGTTCGGCGATCAGCTTGACCCGGCTGAGCACCGGGTCCTGGGAGACGGCGGCCAGGAAGGGGTGGTGCATCTCGACGCCGTCGCTGCCGCGGGCGAGCGCGGCGGCCAGGTCGAAGCGGAAGCCGTCCACGCCCATCTCGGAGACCCAGTAGCGCAGCGAGTCGGTGATCAGCCGGACGACGTGGGGCTGCCGGGTGTCGAGGGTGTTGCCGCAGCCGGTGTAGTCGGCGTAGCCGCGGCGGCTGCGGTCGAGCCGGTAGTAGCCGGCGTTGTCGATGCCGCGCAGCGCGAGCGAGGGGCCCATGGTGCCGCCCTCGGCGGTGTGGTTGTAGACCACGTCGAGGATCACCTCGATGCCGGCCGCGTGCAGGGCGCGGACCATCCGCTTGAACTCGCCGACCTGCTGCCCCCGGCTGCCGGAGGAGGAGTACCCGGCGTGCGGGGCGAAGAATCCGAGGGTGTTGTAGCCCCAGTAGTTGGTGAGCCCGCGCTGCTGGAGGTGGTCCTCATCGGCGTACTGGTGGACGGGCAGCAGCTCGACCGCGGTGACGCCCAGGCCGACCAGGTGCTGGATCGCCGCCGGGTGGGCCAGCCCGGCGTAGGTGCCCCGAAGCTCCGGGGGGATGCCGGGGTGGCGCATGGTGAAGCCGCGGACGTGCAGCTCGTAGAGCACGGTCTCGGCCCAGGGGGTCTTGGGCCGGTGGTCGTCGTACCAGTCGTCGTCGTCGTGGACCACCACGGCCTTGGGCACGTACGGGGCGGAGTCCCGGTTGTCCCGTACGGTGTCGGCCACCTCGCGCTCGGGCCAGTTCCGGACGGCGGCGCAGGTGGCGTCGTGGGCGGTGTAGGCGCCGTCGACGGCCCGGGCGTACGGGTCGAGCAGCAGCTTGGCCGGGTTCCAGCGGGCGCCGGTCCACGGGTCCCAGCGGCCGTGCACCCGGTAGCCGTAGCGGGTGCCGGGGAGGACCCCGGGCAGGTAGCCGTGCCAGGTCTGGAAGGTCTGCTCGGTGAGCGGGTGCCGGGTCTCGTGGCCGGCCTCGTCGAAGAGGCAGAGTTCGACGGCCTCGGCGCCCGCCGCCCAGATCGCGAAGTTGGTACCGCGGGTGCCCTCGGGGTCCGTGCGGAAGCGGGCGCCCAGCGGCTGCCAGCTGCCCGGCCAGGTGGCGACCGGTGAGGGGTGGGCGGCGTTGCCGTTGGGTTGGGTCCTCGCCGGCGCGCTTCGGCGCGTGTCCTGCCCCAGCTCCTGCCACGCCGTCATCGGTGAACCCTCCCAGCGCGGGGAGTCCCGTTCCCCGCTTCCCTCTCTTGTTCCCTGATCGGCTGCCGCTGTCACGTGGCGGATCATCTTGTGACGGACCGTGAACGATTCTGTCCCGTTATGAGGCTTTCCGGCGTCTGCTGAGTGAATTCGTTCCCTCGTGTCCGCCCGGGGGTGCCGTCGTTATGCCCGGCGTCAGGCACCACTGCCTGGGACAACTGAGATGGAGGGCCGGAATGCACCCCGGAGTACGGGTCTGGGCCCGGCGCGCGGCGGCCGTCGGGCTGTGCCTGCTCACCGGGTGCTCCGGCGGCGGGCGGCAGGCGGGGCCCAGCGTCGACCAGGCGGTGCAGAGCCCGCCGGTGTCCCGCGCGGTGATCACCACGACCCCGGGGGACGGCAGCCAGGACGTCGCCCCCGAGGGGCCGGTCAGGGTCACCGTGGCGCAGGGCAGGCTGGTCTCGGTACGCCTGGCCGACGACAAGGGCGCCGTCCTGGTCGGGAGGGTCAGCCCCGACGGCGGCTCCTGGGCCCCGGACGGCAGGCTCTCGCCGGCCACCCCGTACACCCTGGACACCGTGGCCGAGGACGGCGCCGGGCTGAAGGCCGCCCAGCACGTGGCCTTCTCGACCCTCACCCCCGCGCGCACCTTCGCCGCGTTCTTCACCCCCGAGGACGGCAGCACCGTCGGCGTCGGTATGCCGGTCTCGCTGCGCTTCACCCGGCCGATCACCGAGCGCGCCGCGGTGGAGAAGGCCGTCACCGTGACCGCAGACCCGCCGGTGGCGGTGCGTGCGCACTGGTTCGGCAGCCAGCGGCTGGACTTCCGCCCGGAGAAGTACTGGGCGGCCGGTAGCAGGGTCACGCTGGCGCTGCGCCTCAAGGATGTCCAGGGCGCCGCGGGCTACTACGGCACCCAGGCGAAGGACGTGCACCTGACCATCGGCCGCGCCCAGGTCAGCACCGTCGACCTGACGACCCGCACCATGACCGTCCGGCAGGACGGCAGGATGCTGCGCACCCTCAAGGTCTCGGGCGGCAGCCCCGAGCACTCCACGTACCTCGGTGCCATGGTGATCTCCGAGAAGTTCGAGGTCACCCGGATGAACTCGCAGACCGTCGGGATGGGCGACGAGTACGACATCAAGGACGTCCCGCACGCGATGCGGCTGACCAGCTCGGGCACCTTCGTGCACGGCAACTACTGGGCCCCGGTCTCGGTCTTCGGCAGCGAGAACACCAGCCACGGCTGCATCGGCCTGGCCGACGCCAAGGGCGGCTCGCCGGACACCCCGGCCGGCTGGTTCTTCGAGCACTCGATCGTCGGCGATGTGATCGAGGTGCGCGGGCAGGAGGGGAGCGTCGTTCCCCCGGAGAACGGGCTGAACGGCTGGAACCTCTCCTGGGCCCAGTGGGTGCGCGGAAGCGCGCTGGGAGTTCACTGAGTCGGCACGCCCCTCCCCCCGAAGATTCACTCATCCGGCCCAGTTATCCTGACCTCCCGCGCCGACCCGGGTCCCTGCCCTGTGAGCCCGCGTGGAAGCAGTCTCGGCCCGGTGCAACTGATCCGGGCGAAAGCGCGTGTATTCACCGTGGATACCGGGAGGGGAGCACACCGAGTGAAGCCCGTTCAGGCGGCCGACGCCGCGATATGTACGACTGAGGGTGCGGCCGGTCGCGGCCGGGGCCGCCAGGCGGGTGTTGCCCTGCTGATGGGCGGCGTCCTGCTGCTCGGCGCGGCCTGCAGCTCCGGTGGCGGCGGGGGCTCCAAGGACGGTGCGAGCGGCGGCGGCTCGGGTACGCCCGGCACCGCGTCCAGCCCGGCGGCCCCCAAGACCTCGGCCGCGGTGCTCACCGTGACGCCCAAGGACGGCGCCGAGGACGTGGCCCCCACCAACGGTCTCCAGGTCACGGTGGCGGGCGGCACGCTGACCAACGTCGAGGTGACGGACAAGAACAGCAAGGCGGTTCCCGGCACGATCTCCGCCGACGGTCTCAGCTGGAAGCCCAGCGGCGCCCTCGCGGTCGGCATGGTCTACAAGGTCAACGCGCAGGCCAAGGACGCCAACGGCCTGGTCGCGGCCTCGACCAGCACCTTCACCACGCTGACCCCGGCGAAGACGGTCGCCACCAACGACAACATCTCCGACAACGCCACCTACGGCGTCGGCATGATCGTCTCGGTGGCCTTCAGCAAGCCGATCAAGAACAAGGACGCCGTCGCCAAGGGCATCACCTTCGAGAGCAGCAACGGCACCGTGGTCAAGGGCCACTGGTTCGGCTCCCAGCGCCTGGACTTCCGTCCGGCCGAGTACTGGAAGGCCGGCACCAAGGTCACCGTCCACTACAAGCTGAAGAGCGTCGAGGTCTCGCCCGGCGTCTACGGCGACGTGGACCGCGACGAGCCCTTCACCATCGGGCGGTCCCAGGTCAGCACCGCCGACGCGGGGACGCACATGATGACCGTCAAGCGGGACGGCGCGGTCTACAAGACCATCCCGATCACGGCCGGCAACGACGAGAACCCGTCCTGGAACGGCACCATGGTCATCTCCGGCAAGGAGAAGGTGACCCGGATGAACTCGGCCACCGTCGCCAACATCCAGGGCGAGGAGTACGACGTCCCGGACGTCCCGCACGCGATGCGGCTCACCTCCTCCGGCACGTACGTGCACGGCAACTACTGGGGCAACGCCTTCGGCAAGTCCAACGCCAGCCACGGCTGCATCTCCATGCAGGACGCCAAGGGCGGCGACGACGGCTCCACGGCGGGCAAGTTCTTCGCGGAGTCGCTGATCGGCGACGTCGTGAAGATCGTCAACTCCAAGGGCAAGACGGTCAGTCCGGACAACGGTCTCAGCGGCTGGACGCTGAGCTGGAGCCAGTGGTAGCCCGTCCTCCTGGGCACGTCCGGCCCGGCCGCTCCTCGGAGTGGCCGGGCCGTTGTCCGTTCGTGACCTGTTCGTCCTCGGGCGGGCGCAACTTATCGGTGGGACGAAGCGTGTATACGGCTGGAACAAGGGACGGGGGAGCGCACGTGAAGTCGGTACGCAGGGGCGTGGTCGCCGGGCTGCTCGGGGGCGCACTGGCGCTGAGCACGGCCTGCAGCAGCGGTGGTGGCGGCGGGACCGGGGGCACCACCGGGGCCGCGTCCAAGGCGGCGGTCTCGGCAGCGGTGGTGACCATCGAGCCGGCGAACGGCGCGACGGGCGTGAAGCCGGTCGGCCCGCTGAAGGTGTCGGTCACGGGCGGGAAGCTGACCACCGTGAAGGTCACCGACAAGGACGGCAAGGAGGTGCCCGGGGCCATCACCGCGGACGGTGCGGGCTGGGCGCCCAAGGGCGGACTGTCGGTCGGTACGCAGTACAAGGTGAGCGCGGAGGCCGCCGACGACAAGGGCGTGGTCGCCAAGGCGGAGAGCAGCTTCACCACGCTGACCCCGGACAAGGACGCGAACCCGCGCGACAACATCTCCGACGGCCAGACGTACGGGGTCGGGATGATCGTGTCGCTGAGGTTCGACCGGGCGATCAAGGACAAGGCGGCGGTGGAGAAGGGCATCACCTTCGAGACCTCGGACGGCTCGGTGGTGAAGGGGCACTGGTTCGGCAGTCAGCGGGTGGACTTCCGTCCCGAGAAGTACTGGACGGCCGGTACCAAGGTGACGGTCCACTACCGCCTGAAGAGCGTCGAGGTGGCGCCGGGCGTGTACGGCGGGGTGGACAGTGACGAGCCGTTCGTCATCGGGCGTTCGCAGGTGAGCACCGTGGACGCGTCGACCCATCAGATGGCGGTCGAGCGGGACGGGAAGCCGTACCAGACCATCCCGATCAGCACCGGTGCCTCCGAGCCCAAGTCCTGGAACGCGTACAACGGGACGATGGTGATCGAGGCCAAGGAGGGGTCGGCCCTGATGGACTCCTCGACCGTCCCCGGCCTGGAGGGTTCGGCGTACAAGCACAAGGTGCCGCACTCGATGCGGCTCACCGACTCGGGTACGTACGTCCACGGCAACAACTGGTCCGACCACTCGGAGTTCGGCCACAACAACGTCAGCCACGGCTGCGTCGGGCTCGAGGACTCCAAGGCGGACCCGGACAACGGCGACGACAACTCCTCGGCCGGAAAGTTCTACGCCGCCTCGATCGTGGGCGACGTGGTCACGATCAAGAACTCGGTGGGCGAACAGGTCAGCCCCGACAACGGCCTGAGCGGCTGGAACCTGAGCTGGAACAACTGGTGAACGGGAGAGGGACGTTGAAGTCGATGCGCAGGGGCGTGGCCGCAGGGGCGCTCGGGGGTGCGCTGGTGCTGATGACCGCCGCGTGCAGCGGCGGGAGCGCCGGCGGCGGTTCGACAGACGCCACTCCGGTGGCTGCGAAGAGCACGGCCGCGGCGGCGCCCAAGCCGACCGTCTCGGCCGCGGTGCTGAGCATCGAGCCGAAGAACGGCAGCCAGGACGTGAAGCCGGCCGGCCCGGTGAAGGTGTCGGTGGCGAGCGGGAAGCTGACCACCGTGAAGGTCACCGACAAGGACGGCAAGGAGGTGCCGGGCTCGGTCGCCGCCGACGGGGTGAGCTGGGTGCCCAAGGCCGGCCTGTCGGTCGGCACCCGGTACCGGGTGAGCGCGCAGGCGGCGGACGCCAACGGCCTGGTGGCGACGGCGGAGAGCAGCTTCACCACGCTCACCCCGGACGAGGACGCGGGCCCGCACGACAACATCTCCGACGGCCAGACCTACGGGGTCGGGATGATCGTCTCGCTGACCTTCGACCGCACGGTCAAGGACAAGGCGGCGGTGGAGAAGGGCATCACCTTCGAGACCTCCGACGGCTCGGTGGTGAAGGGGCACTGGTTCGGCGGCACCCGGGTGGACTTCCGTCCGGAGAAGTTCTGGACGCCGGGCACCAAGGTGACGATCCACTACCGGCTGAAGAGCGTCGAGGTGGCGCCGGACGTGTACGGCGGGGTGGACGCCGACGAGCCGTTCGTCATCGGCCGCTCGCAGGTCAGTACCGTCGACGTGGCCAAGCACGAGATGCAGGTCGTCAAGGACGGCCAGGTCGTCGACAACATCCCGATCACCGCGGGCAAGCCGGGATTCGACTCCTGGAACGGCACGATGGTCATCAAGGAGATGGCCGAGCGCACCCGGATGTCCTCCCAGGGCGTCAGCGGCATCACCAAGGGCGACGAGTACGACCTCGACGACGTGCCGCACGCGATGCGGCTGACCGACTCGGGTACGTACGTCCACGGCAACTCCTGGGCCACCGGCGCGATGGGGTCGTACAACGCGAGCCACGGCTGCATCGGCGTGGAGGACGCGCGGTACGGCAGCAACAGCTCCGACGCCGGGAAGCTCTACAACTCCTCGCTGATCGGCGATGTGGTGACGGTCGTCAACTCCAAGGGCCCCAAGGTGGAGGCGTGGAACGGCCTGAGCGGCTGGAACGTGAACTGGGGTGAGTGGTAGGCCTGTTCGGCGGGCCTCCGACTTGCACCTGTCATATGCCAATTGAATAGTGATCGTTTGGTCATTGTCCGTACGCGGCCGCATGCGTTCCGCAATGATTGGCGCATGGCGGGATGGGGCGAGTCAGAGTGGGCATCACATCCGGGGGCCAACCTGGCCGCTGACGACCCGTCGAGCAGTGGGGTGTTCGCGCTGGAGACGCTGGAGCGACTGACGCCGCAGGAGTTGGAACGCGAATATCTCGGCTGGCTCTGCGAGCAGGTGGCGGCCGAGCAGGAGGTGTGCCTGCCCTCGCGTCCCGAACTCGTCAGGGTGGCCCGCCGAATCGTCCTGTCCGTTCTGCAGCGCTGGCAGCTCCACCCGTTACTCGAGGCGGGTGAACTGCTCACCGGCGAGTTGACGGCCAACGCGGTCCGGCACACCGGCGGGCGGACGATCGGGCTGCGGCTGGCCCGCCGGCCCGGCTGGCTGCGGGTGGAGGTGCGCGACTCCTCGCGGGCACTGCCCTGTCTGATCGTGGCCGAGCCCGGCAGTGAGACCGGCCACGGCATGATGCTGGTGGAGGCGCTCTCCGAGCGCTGGGGGGCGGATCTGCTGCCCCGCGGCAAGGGTGTCTGGTTCGAGCTCAAGGTCCGCGAGCGAGCGGGCGGTTGATCCCTGGGAAACGATGCGGGGCCCCCGTCCACCGATGTGTGGTGTGGGGGCCCCTGCAGGTCACCGCGCAGGCCATGGGGGTGCGTGCCGCGCAGTGGTGACGGCCGAACCGGGTCGGGGTGGGCCGTGGATCGCGCCCGGCGCAGCGCGCCCGGACTCGTTCGACTATCGCATGGTCTCAGTATGTGAGCAAATTGGATTAGAAGGTTTGTAACCTAGTTCACCTTCGGTCTGTGCATGAATCCGCGCCACGGCCTGTGATTATCCGGGCCGTCCCGTCGTTTCTCCCGCTCCGAGCGGTGTTCGAGAGGGATTCGAGAGCCCGGCCCCATCCTGAGCCCACGAACACGGGGGAATAGAGGTGGGAGAGCCATGTCTCAACGGGGGACCTTCACCGATGTGGTGCTCGGGAGGGCGGCGGAGCGGCCGGACCGGGACGCTTACCTCTTCCTGCACGCCGCTCCGGACAGCCTTGACGCGCAGCACCTCACCTACCGCGAGCTGGACCACGAGGTCCGCAGGCTCGCCGCCTGGCTCATCGAGCGGGGCCTGCGGCGCGAGCGGGTGCTGATCGCCCAGTCCGACGGGCGGAGCTTCGCCGTCAGCTTCCTGGCCTGCCTGTACGCGGGCGCCGTCGCGGTGCCGGTGGCACCCCCGCACGGCCTGCACCACGCCGACCGGGTGCTCGGCACGGTGAAGGACGCCGGTGTCGCGCTGGTCCTCACCGGCCGGTCGGACGCCCTCGTGGTCTCCCAGCTGCTGGCGGCCGGCGGCTACCAGGACATCCCGTGCCTCGCGGTCGACGCCGCCGAGCTGCCCGAGGCCGGCGACTGGCAGCGGCCCGAGCTCACCGAGGACGACCTGGCACTGCTGCAGTACACCTCCGGCTCCACCAGTGCCCCCAAGGGCGTGATGGTGACCCACCGGATGCTGCTGGCCAACCAGCGGGCCATTTGGCGGTCGATGCGCACCGGCGCCGACACCAGGATCGGCGGCTGGCTGCCGTACCACCACGACATGGGCCTGGTCGGGCAGTTGCTCCACCCGCTCTGGCTGGGCGGCACCGGTGTGCTGCTGCCCTCCTACGCCTTCGTGCGGCGGCCGGTCCGCTGGCTGGAGGCGGTGAGCCGGTACGGGATCACCGCGAGCGCCGGCCCCAACTTCGGGTACGAGCTGTGCGTACGCCGGGTGACGGACGCTCAGCTGGCGGGCCTGGACCTGTCGCACTGGGAGACCGCCGTCAACGGTGCGGAGCCGGTCAGCGCCGAGACCATGCGGCGCTTCGCCGAGCGCTTCGCCCCGGTCGGCTTCCGGCCCGAGGCCTTCGTCCCCGCGTACGGCCTGGCCGAGGGCACCCTGCACGTGACCGGCGGTAGACCCTCGGGCACCGCGCGGCCGCCGGTCGAGCGGGTCGTGGACGCCGAGGCGCTGGCCGGGAACCGGTTCCGCGAGGCGTCGCCCGGCGTACCGTCCCGCACCGTCGTCGGCTGCGGCCAGGCGGACGACGTGGAGCTGCGGATCGTCGACCCGGACTCCCACGAGCTGCTCCCGGACGGGCAGGTCGGCGAGATCTGGCTGCGCGGCGAGAGTATCTCGCCGGGGTACTGGAAACAGCCGGGCGCCGGCGAGAACCGAGGGTCGCTGGGCGAGGAGCACGGCTACCTGCGGACCGGGGACCTCGGGGTCCTGGACGGTGGCGAGCTGTTCGTCACCGGCCGCCTCAAGGACAGCATCGTGGTGGCCGGCCGGAACCTGTACCCCCAGGACATCGAGCGCACCGTGCAGAAGGTGAGCGCGCTGTTCGCCTCCGGGGCGGTGTTCGGGGTCGGCCAGGAGGCCGGCGGCGAGCAGCGGGTGGTCGTGGTGCAGGAGGTGCGGGTCGGCCGGCACGACCTCGACCTGCCGGCCCTGGCCTCGGCGGTCCGGCGGTGCGTGGCCGAGGAGTTCGAGGTGCGCGCGGGCGGAGTTCTGCTGGTCCGGCCCGGCACCGTGCGGCGTACCACCAGCGGCAAGCTGGAGCGGGCCGCGATGCGCAGCCTGTTCCTCGACGGGCGTCTGAAGCCCCTGCACGAGTTCGTGGAGCCCTCCCTGGCGGGCCTGCGGCACGACTCGCCTCCGGGTTGGTCCACCCTCCCCGCGGTCTCCTGAGGAACGGAAGGGCCTGCCGATGACCAGCACGACACCGTCCGACACGCTGCCGTCCACGGCCTCCGGCGCCACAGGGGCGCCGGAGGCCGCCGGCTCGGAGGCGGCCGCCCGGCTGCGGATCGCCGACCTGGAACGCCGGCTCGGCGACCCGTGGGACGAGGCGAACCCGCTCGGCCACACCGCGGTGCTCGCGGCCGACGAACGCGGTGAGGTGCTGCCGGAGGCCGAGCGGGTGCTCGACGAGTTCGGGCTGAACGCCGAGTTCGTACCGACCGCGCTGGGCGGCCGGATGGAGCGCGCGGACGTCCTCGCCCGGGTGCTCAGGCCGGTCTTCCGCCGCGACCCCTCGCTCGGCTTCGGCTACGGCGCCACCTCCTACCTGGCCGCGTCCGCCGTCTGGGCGGCCGGGACGCCGGAACAGCAGCGGAGCACGGCCGAGCAGCTGCTCGGCGGCGGCCGGCTCGCGGTGGCGTACCGCGACCTGGCGCATGGAAACGCCTTCCTGCGGGACGAGTTCACCGCGCGTCGGCACGAGGGCGGCTTCCTGGTCGACGGCGAGAAGAAGGTGATCTCCAACGCCGACCGCGCCGAGGGGCTGGTGCTGTTCTGCCGTACCGGCGAGGCGCAGGGCGGCCAGAGCCACTCGGCACTGCTGCTCGACCGTACGGCGCTGCCCGCCGAGCGGGTGCGCGACCTGCCGCGCCATCAGACCCTGGGCCTGCGCGGCTGCCGGATGGGCGGGCTCGGCCTGACCGACTGCCCCGTCCCCGAGGACGCCCTGCTGGGCCGCTGGGGCGGTGGCGTGGAGCTGGCGCTGAGCTCCTTCCAGCTCACCCGCAGCGTGCTGCCCTCGATGGTGCTGGCCGGCGCCGACACCCTGCTGCGCACCACCACCCGGTTCGCCGTCGAGCGCGGCGTCCGCGGCCGCCCCGGCGTCCTGAACCCGCTGGCCAGGGCCAGCCTGGTCGGCGCCTTCCTGGACCTGCTGATCTGCGACAGCCTGGCCCTGACCAGCACCCGCGCCGCGCACCTGTACCCGGAGGCCACCCAGGTCTACGCCTCGGCCACCAAGTACCTGCTGCCGATCGTGCTCACCGACACCTCGTACGACCTGTCGGTCCTGCTCGGGTCCAACGTGTACCTCCGGGACGGCGAGTTCGGGATCTTCCAGAAGCACGTCCGGGACCTGCCGGTGACCAGCCTCGGCCACTCGGGCGCCGCCGCCTGCCAGTCCACGATCATCCCGCAGCTGCCGGGGCTCGCCGCCCGCTGGTTCGCCGGGCCGGCGCCCGCGGCCACGCTGTTCCGGCCGGGCGACGGGCTCCCCCCGCTGGACCACGACCGGCTGAGGCCGGTCGCCGCGGCCTACGACCCGCTGGCCGCCGAACTGGTGGCCGCCGAGGGCGAGCCGTGGCCGGACGGGCCGGCCGGCGAGTACGGCGAGCTGCTCCGCACCCTGGTCTCCGACCTGACCGGGCACCTGGCCGAACTGCGTGACGCCTGCCGCTCGTTGTCGCTGCAGGGGCGGTCGGTGGCCAACCCGCGCAGCTACGCCCTGGTCGACCGCTACACCCTGATGCTGGCCGTCGCTTCCTGCCTGGGCGTCTGGCGTCACGGCACCGGGGGCTCCGACGACTTCCTGGCCGACCCGGTGTGGCTGCTCGCCGCCCTCTTCCGGCTCGGCCGCCGGCTCGGCCTGAACCTCCCCCAGCAGCCGAAGGGCCTGGAGGAGCCCGTCTTCCAGGAACTGCTCGCCCGGTACCACGACGGCAGCAGCCTCGACCTGTACCGCACCCCGGCCGCGCACTGAGCGGCAGCCAGAAGAAGGGAACGTTCATGGCAACACTCGTCACCAGCTCAGAACCGGTGCTGCTGTCCGAGGTCGCGCAGGTGGCCGCCGAGATACTCGGCACGGACGCTGAACGGCCCACCGGCGAGACCCGCTTCCACGACGACCTGGGCTTCGACTCGGTGATGCTGATGCAGCTGAAGTACCGCCTGGAGAGCCGTCTTCCGGAGCTCGGCGAGCTGTCCCTGCCGGACATGGTGGACAGCATGAGGAGCGTCCGGACACTGGCCGAGTATCTCGGCTCGCTGCTGCTTCTGGAGTCGTACTGATGCCCGCAGTGCTTGAGGGGAGCGGCGCCGTGCCGCCGGTGACCGCGGTGGGCCTGCCGGGACGGCTGGGCGGCCGGGAGGTCTCCTGGGTCGGCGAGCCGATGTGGGTCGGCGGACCCGAGGGGCCCTGGGAGCCGGTACGCCGGGAGCTGTGCGAACGGGGCAGCAGCCTGCTGGTGGCCGGCCTGGACGACTGGCGGCCCGCCAGGCCCGACAGCCCGTGGGTGGCCGGCGTGCTGGGGCGCGACTGGGACCGGTACCGGGCCATCACGCACCCGGACATCGCCGCCCGCTTCCTGGCCTCCCGGCTGCTGCTCAAGCACGCGGCCGGAGCGGCCCTGGAGTCTCCCCCGGAGGCGGTGGAGCTGGCCTACAAGCCCGGCGGCCGGCCCTACCTGCGGGGCTGCGACCAGGTCGACATCAGCCTCAGCCACACCGACGACCTGCTGGTGGTCGGCCTCACCCGGCGCGGCTGGATCGGCGTGGACGCCGAGCTGGAGAGCCGGGTGCTGCTGGGCACCGGCGCCGAGCGGCAGATCTGCACCCCGCACGAGCTCACGCTCCTGGAGGAGCTGGCCCCGGCCAGACGGAACTCCGCCCTGGTCCGCCTGTGGACGCTCAAGGAGGCGTACAGCAAGGCGATCGGGCAGGGCCTGCGGTTCCGCTTCACCGAGTTCGGCTTCGAGCCCGGAGCACCGGAGGTCAAGGTCCTGCGGCCGGACGGCTCCCCGGGGACCGGCGCGGAGTGGAGCTTCGGCACCTGGATCGTCGACCGGCGCTTCACGGTGAGCGCCGCCCTGTACGACGCCGGCTTCGGCGACACCCACGACATAGCCGCCGACACCATGCTCGACGACGGCCTGATGCAGGCTCTCCTGGACGCTTCCTGAGAGTGCTCTCAGCAACCCCGTCAACGGACCGTGATCGGGCTACAATCGCGCAGTCACACTGAGCGGCCCGGCTGTTGCGGGTGGTTGTCGAGGCGGGGGGCCTGTGATCCGGATTCTGCTGGCTGAGGACATGCACATGGTCAGAGGAGCACTGGTGGTGCTGCTCGGACTGGAACCGGACATCGAGGTGGTGGCGGAAGCCGAGAACGGCAACCAGATCCTCCCCGCGGCCCAACTGCACAAACCCGACGTCGCCGTGGTGGACATCGACCTGCCGGGCATCGACGGCCTGACCGCCACCGCACTGCTGCACGAGCACGTCCCGACCTGCCGGACGCTGATCCTGACCAGCCTCGGCAGGCCGGGTACGCTGCGCCGCGCCCTGGCAGCCCGCGCGGCGGGGTTCATCCTGAAGGACGCGCCGCCGGACCAGTTGGCCGAGGCGATCCGGAAGGTGGCGGCGGGCGACCGGGTGATCGACCCGCAACTCGCCCTGGCGGCCTGGGACTCGGCGGAGAACCCGCTCACCAGACGCGAGGTCGAGGTACTCAGGATCGCCGCCCGGGGTGCGGACGCCGCGGAGATCGCCGGGGTGCTCTTCCTCTCGGTGGGGACGGTCCGCAACTACCTGACCAATGCCGTGTCCAAGCTCAACGCGCGTAACCGGGTCGACGCGATCCGGATCGCGGAAGAAGCGGGCTGGCTGCAGTGACGATTCTTCGTCAGTAGGCAAGGGCAGTCGGGCAACCACAACAGGGGCGCGAGGAACGGCGCGAGATCGGAAGGCAACGACCTGTGCCCTACCGGCTTCGCGCAGTTCTCCCCCAGCCTTCGGCCGGGAGGTGCCCCCACGCGCCCCTGGACAGTCCAACTGGCTGCCGCGGCGCAGCCGCTCAGCGTCGGCCGTTGCGCGGCACCTCGGCGACGAGCTGGAAGAGGCCGTCCTCGCAGACCCCGGCGGTCAGCCTGCCGCCGACCGCCTGCACCCGGGCCCGGAGGTTGTCGATCCCGCTGCCCCGGCGCGGCTCCGGCGTGGCGTCGGGATTGCTGCCCAGGCCGTCGTTGACGATGCTGAGGGTGACCACGCCGGCGCGTTCGTCGGCCTCGATGCGGCAGTGCTGGACCTTGCTGTGCCGCAGCATGTTCGTGACGCCCTCGCGCAGCACGGTGGCCAGCACCGTGTCGGCGGGGTCGGCGAGCGGCTCGCAGGCGACCTTGACGTGCGCGGTGATGTCGGCCGTGGCCAGGATCGCCTCGGCCGAGGCGGCCTCGCTGATCAGCGACATGTCCCGGTAGCTGCTGGCCACCGCCCGGACGTCAGCGAGCGCCTGCCGTGAGATGTCCAGGATGGACGCCAACTCGTCGCGGGTCCGGTCGGGGTGGCGGGAGACCAGCCGGATCGCCACCTCGCTCTTCAGGGTGATCGAGGAGAGGCTGTAGCCGAGCAGGTCGTGCAGGTCGCGGGCGAACCGCAGCCGTTCCTGTGCGACGGCTATCCGGGCCAACTGACCGCGTGCCTGGTGCAGTTCGGTGACCAGGTTGGAGAGCCGGCTGAGGCCGAAGACCATCAGCCCGGACATCATGGTGGACACCACCATGTAGAGGGTCCCGACCAGGCCGGAGTCGGTGATGATGCCGAGGACGCCCATGGAGCCGGCCACCAGGCCGAACATCGCCCAGGAGGCCCTGCCCGGCAGGAGCAGGAGCATCGAGGCGGCGAGGAACCCGGCCGCCGCCCCCCAACTACGGCCCAGCACCAGGATCGGCGCGTAGGTCAGAACGGCCTGGGCGGGCAGCGTCCAGTAGCGGTACCGCTCCCGGAGCGCCTTGGCCCGGGGCAGCGAGTGCACCAGCTGCATCACGTAGATCGGGGCGAAGCAGCCCAGGCAGATGAACAGGACGGCCGGGCGGGGATCGATCGAGAGCAGGTTCACCGTCGTCTGCAGCAGGACCGCGGACAGGGCGAAGTAGAGGATGCCGATGGCGATCCGCGGCGCGGGTGCGTGCAGCGCGATGCTCGGCAGATCGACCGGTGGGACGGCCCGGCGTTCGGGCTCTTCGGTGAGTAACGGTCTGGATGGTGCGGGCAGTTCTTCGGAAGCGCTCGCTCCACGTGCCATCCCGAAACCTCCCGAGGATCCGCGGCCGGGTGGCATAGTAACCCGCAGACGGTGCGTCAGACAGGCCATTCCACGGACGCCTCCGCCCAGTCCGGGTCGTCGAGGGACCTGAAGTGCGGGGCACCCCCCGGAGCGGGGGCGGATCCGCCGGGCAGTTGCCTGCCGCGCGGCCCGACGATCAGCTGCCCCACCGCTGACTCGACCCGCCAGTCGGTGCCGGCCGCCCTGGCGCCGACGTCGATGTCGGCCGTGCCGAGCGCCGCGGTCGCCAGGCCCATCGCGGTGCCGGCCAGGCAGAGCGTCTGGACCGCCGTGCCCGCCTCCTGCAGCACCATCGAGTAGCCGAGTCCGCTGAACTTCCAGGCGGTACGCGGGAACCGGGCGGCCAGGGTGATCAGCACCGGGCAGGCGGTCGGCGTGCCGGCGGCCGTCCGGGCGACGGTGAGGAGTTCGTCGAGCTCCTCCTCGCCCTTGTTGACCATGGTCAGGCTGTGCCGGACGGGGTCGTAGTGGTAGGCGCCGCGCGGCAGCCCGGTGCAGTGGTCCACGGTCAGGTAGACCTCCAGCGGGTGGCTGCCCCCGACGCTCGGGTACGGGCGGTCGCTGACCTGGTACTCGACCGGGCCGACCGGCACGCTGCCGATGGACCGTACACGCATCGCGCGGTACAGCAGCTCCCCGAGCTGATGGACGGTCAGCGCGGTGCCGTCCGGGTCGAAGCGGCAGCGCGAGCGGCAGTTCTCCAGCACCACGGTGAACGGCGGGTCGGTGGCCAGGACCTGACGGAGCGTCGGCCGTGGCAGCGGAAAGCGCGGCCCGTCGGGGGTCTGCTTGACGGCGGGCTCCGGGGCCAGCCGGCCCAGGCTGGGGTAGGTGGCGCCGAAGTCGTTGTCGTGCCGGCCGGTGGTGCTGCGGGTGTGGAAGAGCAGGTCCACCGGCGACCAGGTGGCCAGCGCGGGGTCGGAGTCCTCGGCGAACCCCGGTCCCGAGTCGGCCAGCGGCGTCTCGCCGGTCACGGCGAGGTCGGCGGCCACCAGGAGGGCGATGATCTCGAGGACCACCGTCCTCGGCAGTGCGGACGCGGCCGCGATCTCCTCGGGGGAGGATGCCCAGCCGAGCGCCCCGACCAGCGCGACGGAGTCGCTGTCCTCCAGCAGGACGCGGTGCAGCGAGAGCGGCGACTCCAGGGTGAATCCGTCCCCGTCGCTGTGCAGCGCGGCGAACCGGGAGAGCCTGACCGGCCGGTCCGGTACCGGCACGTGCGGATCGAGCGCCGCGTGCGGGGACATCGGGACGACCGACAGCAGCGGGTGCTCGCCGCCCTCCAGGGCCAGCGAGCGGACCACCAGGTGCTGGAAGCGCTCCAGCAGCCCGGTGATCCGCTCGGCGGCTCCGCGCTCGGCCTCGGAGAGCACGTTCTCCAGCGAGACCGGCCCCAGGCACATCCGCCGCAGCGCCTCGCCGGTGACCGGGTCGGCGTCCGTCACCCGCTCGGTGCCCCAGCGGCCGTGCAGCAGTACGCCACCGCCCTCGGGCGCGGCCTCCACCAGCACGTCCTCCCGCAGGGACCACAGACGGACGAGGCGGGGGGATCCCGCCTCTGGGGTACGGGAGGACGTGCGCACGGTGTTCTCCGGATCGACGCGGCTTCAGGTGAAGAGAGGGATGGGGTTGAGCTCGGTGGGCGGGGTGGGCGAGGTCAGCCGCCCCAGCCGTACCGGCACGTCGTACAGCCGCCCGGGCCCGAACCGCGCCCAGAAGTGCCGTAACCCCGGGACCAGGACCCGGACGACCGGTAGGCCGATGTCGGGTCTGGTCTGGTCCAGGACCAGCAGCTCCATGCCGCGGTCCTGGACCAGGTCGGTGATGGCCGCCACGTCGTCCCGCAGATCGGTGCGGACGACGCGGGGGAAGTCGGCCGCGGTCCTCGCGGCCTGCCCCGGATCGGGCAGCAGGTAGGGCTGGTTCTCGACGGTGGCCGACTGCCACCAGTCCCGCAGCTCGGGGGCGAGCCCGGCGTACCCGCTGCTGTCGGGGCCCACGGCGACCGCGGCGGGAAGCAGCTGGTTCACCTCCGCCAGCGCACGGCGCACGGCCACGGCCGGGTCGAAGTGCGCGCCGAAGCCGAGGACGATGTCCTGGGCCGGCTTGTCGGTGCGCCGGGAGAGTGCCACGACGACCGGGATGCCCAGGTCCGAGGTGACGTCCAGCAGCCAGGTCTCACGGCCCAGGTCCCGGTGGCCCCGGCGCAGTTCGGCGACCCACGGGTCGTCGAACGCCGCCAGGTCCACGGCGGGCTGCCGGGTGCGGTTGTACCACCACAGGGCCACCGCGTCCCGTTCCACCAGCTCCAGGAAGCCCTGGACGATGGCGTCCTCCAGGCTGCTCCCGGCGGCGCACCCGTTGGAGTCCGCGCGGGCGAAGCACCGGCCGTCCGGCCGGGGGGTGTTGTAGTAGAGGAGGGACGTGGGCAGCAGCCGGTGGCGCCCTGCGGTGAGCGACCAGACCGGTGTCCAGTCGATCGGGGTGCTCTCCTCCAGTGGGTCGCACACGGCCTGGAAGGCGTGGTGACTCGCGTTCCAGCGGGCCCGGTCGCGGTACTGGAAGTCGGCGTAGAGCTGGCAGCTGTTGGGGTGGATCGCATCGGCCCCGGCGTCCAGGAGACTGGCGCGGAGCCGCGGTTCGTCCCCGTGGAAGGTCCCGGAGGTGCGCTCCAGGGCCTCGCAGAGCGCGCTGACCCGGGCGTCCAGGTCGGTGGCGCCCTTGCCGCCGTTACGGCTGCGCAGTCCGGCCCGTACGGCCGCGGGGCCGGCGTTGGCCGCGGCCGCGCTGGGGCCGGAGTCGTAGCAGTTGAGGAAGGCCGGCCCGCGCGGGTCGCGGCGGATCGACTTCACCACGCCGGTCACCGGGCTGACCAGGTGCCCGAAGCGGTCCATGACCTGCTGCGGGGTCAGCGAGCGGTGCCCGTTGCCGTCCAGCGAGAGCTTGGGCCGGGAGACCGGGATCACCGGTCGCCGTACCTGGGCCGAGAGGAGTCCGGGGTCACCGCACTCCGGGCACTGCGGGCGGCGCTGGACGGGGTGGTGGCGGCCCTCGAGGCTCAGGGCGTCCAGCGTGTACACGGCCTGCTGGCCCTGGTAGCGGTAGCCGGCGAGCCACTTGGCGGTCTCCAGCACCGTCAGCTGGAGGCCCGCGCTGCGGCCGGGGGCGGTGGAGGCCTCCGGGCCGGTCAGCGGGGCGTCGAGTCCCAGGGCGCGCTGGACCGCCAGCTCCGGCTGCCGGTGCACGCGCAGCCGGTGGGCCAGGCAGTTCCAGCAGGGCCCGGCGCCGGGTTGGAAGACCGGGCCGATCCAGGGGGTGGAGCCGCCGATCTTGGCGAGCAGCCAGGGGAGCCCGGCGGCCCGTTGCTCGGCGTCGATGTCCGCCAGGCGCGGATCGAGATAGTCGTCGCACAGGACGACCGTCAGGGTGCACTCCCCGGCGAAGGCCCCCGTCGCCACCGGGAGTCCGGCCGAGCGCAGCTCGGACCGGGCCTGCTGTTCGTCCACCGCGCCGGTGGTCACCAGCCGGACCCGGGCGGCGGAGAGCCGCTCGGCGGCCCCCGCTCCCGGTAGTCCGGCCAGCTCCCAGAAGGCGAGCGAGGGGCGGTCGTGCCCGGCGGCCGGGGCCGACCTGGCGCTGTAGGAGACCAGGCCGGCCTCGGCGAGCGAGGCCAGTACCTGGACGGTGGCGGCGGCCGGCACCCGCGCGTCCGCCTCCCTGACCACCGCGTACATGTCCCGGGTGCCGTCGAGCAGCGGGGCCAGGGCCTCCACATGGGCTCCGTCGAGGACCGTCGTCCCGCGGTCGGAGAGGAGGTAGACGGCATCCCCGGAAACCACCTCGGCCCGCAGGTGGCTCTTGAAGCCGAGCAGCGGGCCGAGTGCTGAGATGTCCCCCGTCATGGGCGTCAGACGCCGTCGTAGCAGAACGTGAACATGGCGACCCCGCTCAGAGCGGCCTCGTCCAGCCGCTCGATGACCAGACCGGTCTCCTGGTGGGGGCGTACGGCGGGGACCGCCGCGCCGGGGGCGAGGTGCAGGCCGAACTCGGCCAGCACGGAGGTGGGGTCGATCGCGTAGCGGGCCTCGAGGTCGGGCTCGATCCTGGTCCGCACGACGAGTTCGGCAAAGCGCCAGTCACGTTCCACATCAAGCGTGCGGTGCGGTCTGCGGTGCGTGGTCTCGATGATCACGTCGATACTCCCGTTGGTAATGAGAATCCGCTTGTCCGGTGCGTGTGGTGCTGTCCAAGAGTTTGGGTGCGGGGGAGCGAGTTCGAACAGTGGAGCGATCACGGGGTGGGCGTGAGGATTTCACAATCTGACGGACTGAAATATTCATACGGATCGCATGATCTCCTCGCTGCCCCGGGGGCGGTCGCTCTGCAAGGCTCTGAAGGCTCCCGCCTCGTAAGGAGATGGTTCTGATGGAGATCGGGCTTCTGGGCTCGCTGAGTGCACATGAACAGGAGACATCCGTCGTACCCAGCGCAGCGAAGCCCCGCCAGGTCCTCGCCCTGCTGGCGCTGCAGGCGGGCCGGGTGGTGACCGTACCGACGCTGATCGAGGAGCTCTGGGGGGACCACCCGCCCCGCAGTGCCACCACCACGCTGCAGACGTACGTGCTGCAGCTGCGCCGGCGGATCGCCGAGGCGCTCGGCGACCGTCCGGGGTGTTCCGCCAAGGATATCCTGACCACCCATCACGGCGGGTACCTGCTGGAGGTCCAGCCGGGGAACATCGACGTCCACGAGTTCGAGCGGCAGGCCGGCCTCGGCCGTGCCGCGCTGCACGCCGGGGACGACCGGACCGCCTCCCTGCTGCTCGGGCAGGCCCTGGCGCTGTGGCGCGGCCCCGCCCTGGTGGACGTGCAGATCGGCCGGGTGCTGGAGATCGAGGCCCTGCGGCTGCAGGAGGCCAGGCTCGGCGCCCTGGAGGGCCGGATCGGGGCGGACCTGCGGCTGGGGCGGCACACCGACCTGCTCAGCGAGCTGACCGTGCTCTCCGCGCGGCACCCGATGCACGAGGGGCTGCACGCCCAGTTCATGATCGCCCAGTACCGGGCGGGGCGCGCCTGGCAGGCCCTGGAGACGTACCGACGTCTGCGTGGGACGCTGGACGCCGAGCTGGGGCTCGAACCCTCGCCCCGGATCCAGCAGTTGCACCAGTCGATCCTGGTCGCCGACCCGAGGTTGAGCCACGACCTCGACGCCGAGCGGCTGGAGCTCGACCGGCTGGTGGGCTGAGACACCGGAGGCTCCTGCTCCACCACGGTTCCAGAGACCCTCGAGAAGGCGTTCCTACGGTCGGCTGTCGAGCACCGACCGACCCGAGAGGACGCCATGACGCTCACTCAGGATCTGGCCGACGTATCCGTCGCCACCACCGTGGTGCCGCGCCCGGCGGAGCGGCCCCAGGCTCTCGTGCCCCGGGCCGATCTCCACGCGGCCGCCGCGGAGTTGCACAGTCTGCGGGAACGGGTCCGCCAGGGCCCCAGTCCGGCGGCCACCGAGGCCCAGCACGCCAAGGGCAAGCTCACCGCCCGGGAGCGGATCGAACTGCTCCTGGACGAGGGCTCGTTCACCGAGGTCGAGCCGTTCCGGCGGCACCGCGCCACCGGCTTCGGTCTGGAGGACCGGCGCCCCCACACCGATGGCGTGGTGACCGGCTGGGGCACCGTGCACGGCCGTACGGTCTTCGTCTTCGCCCACGACTTCCGGATCTTCGGCGGGGCGCTGGGCGAGGCCCACGCGCAGAAGATCCACAAGATCATGGACATGGCCATCGCGGCCGGTGCCCCGCTGGTCTCGCTGAACGACGGCGCCGGCGCCCGCATCCAGGAGGGCGTCACCGCCCTGGCCGGCTACGGCGGCATCTTCCAGCGCAACACCAAGGCCTCGGGCGTCATCCCGCAGATCAGCGTGATGCTCGGCCCGTGCGCCGGCGGCGCCGCGTACTCGCCCGCGCTGACCGACTTCATCTTCATGGTCCGCGAGACCTCGCAGATGTTCATCACCGGCCCCGACGTCGTCCAGGCCGTCACCGGCGAGAAGATCACGCACAACGGGCTCGGCGGCGCCGACGTCCACTCTGGCGTCTCCGGCGTCGCCGCTTTCGTGCACGACGACGAGCGGAGCTGCCTGGAGGAGGTCCGCTACCTCCTCTCGCTGCTCCCGCAGAACAACCGCGAGCTGCCCCCGGCCGAACCGGCCGCGGACCCCGCCGACCGCCGCAACGACGCGCTGCTCGACCTGGTGCCGGCCGACCCGGGCCGGTCCTACGACATGCGCGCCGTGATCGAGGAGATCGTCGACGACGGCGAGTTCCTGGAGGTCCACGAGAGCTGGGCGACCAACGTCCTCTGCGCGCTCGCCCGCCTGGACGGCAAGGTGGTGGGCGTCATCGCCAACCAGCCGGCCAGGTTCGCCGGGGTGCTGGACATCCAGGCCTCGGAGAAGGCCGCGCGCTTCGTGCAGACCTGCGACGCGTTCAACATCCCGCTGGTGACCCTGGTGGACGTGCCCGGCTTCCTGCCCGGTGTCGACCAGGAGCACGGCGGCATCATCCGGCACGGCGCCAAGCTGCTGTACGCGTACTGCAACGCCACCGTGCCGCGCATCCAGCTGATCCTGCGCAAGGCCTACGGCGGTGCTTACATCGTCATGGACTCGCGTTCCATCGGCGCCGACCTCTCCTTCGCCTGGCCCACCAACGAGATCGCCGTGATGGGTGCCGAGGGCGCGGCCAACGTCATCTTCCGCCGGGAGATCGCGGCCTCCGACGACCCGGAGGAGACCCGCCAACTGCGGGTGAAGGAGTACCGGGAGCAGCTGATGCACCCGTACTACGCGGCCGAGCGCGGCCTCGTGGACGACGTCATCGACCCGGCCGAGACCCGTGCGGTGCTCATCCGCTCGCTCGCCATGCTCCGGGCCAAGCGGGAGTCGCTGCCCGCCCGCAAGCACGGGAACCCGCCGGTATGAGCGGCCTGGTCTTCACCGCCGGCTCTCCCCGGGACTGGGAGATCGCGGTCGTCAGCGCGGTGCTGCTGGCCGCCCTGCGGCGGCGGAAGGACGGCGCGCCGGCGCCGGGCGGGGGCGGCGGGCGGGCGCCCTGGGTGCGGGACAGCGGCTTCCGTACCCCGCGGAGCTGGGACTCCGCCGAGCCGGACGGCCTCCAGGATGACTCCAGCCACCGTTGAGGCTGCGGGTGCACCCTGGCCGCAGTGACCTGAGTGGGAACCTTTCTCTGAAGGAGTGTCAGATGGCGGTACCAGGACCGGGTAGCTCTGAGCAGGACATCCGTGATTGGTTGATCGGGAGGCTGAGTGTGCACGTCTCCCGTCCGGTGCAGGAGCTGGACGCGACTGTGCCGTTCACCGAGTACGGGCTGGACTCCGTCGCGGCCCTTCACCTCTACGGCGACATCGAGGACGCCTTCGGCTTCTCGCTGGACCCGACGCTGGCCTGGGAGTACCCCACGGTGGCGGAGCTGGCGGGTTTCCTCGCCACCGAGTCGGCCGGGTCGCTGACCCACTGACGCCGGAAGCCAGAAGGCCCGCGGCAGGATCTCAAGGATCCGTCCGCGGGCCTTCTGCTGTGCAGCGAGGGGCTCCGCCGGCAGTGCACCGATCAGGATTGGGCATCCCAGGGGCGCGTGGGGGTACCTCCCGGCCGAACGCTGGGCGAGAACTGCGCGCAGCGGAAGGCAACGGTCTGCGGTCTCCCGCCTCGCGCAGTTCCTCGCGCCCCTGGGTGGTGCAACCGGCTGTCAGTTGACCGAGGTGCCGGTGGTGCGGTGGCCGAGGGTCAGGACGTTGACGGCCAGGACGGCCATCGCGGCTGCGATCAGCAGGAAGAGCGACCCCGCGCCGTACGACTGCAGCACCGGGATCAGCACGAACGGCAGGGCCGCGGCGCTGAGCTTGGACAGCGAGTACGCCGCCCCCGAGGCGGCCGCCCGGATCGCGGTCGGGTACTGCTCGGAGAGGTAGACGTGCGAGACGGTGGAGAAGATGTTGCTGGCCAGCGTGTAGCCGAAGCCCAGGACCACCACCAGCGCCGCCGATCCGGCGTACGCGAAGCCCAGGCCGGCCAGCGCCATCGCGGAGGCCGAGAGCGCGACCAGCACCTTGCGCTCGATCCGGTCCATCACCGGCACCGCGAGGGCCGAGCCGACCGGGTAGCCCAGGAAGCACAGGGCGCTGAAGCCGAGGCCGGTGACCACGCCGTACCCCTTGGCGGCCAGCAGCTGCGGGGCCATCGTGCCGAAGCCGTAGTAGCCGACGACCGACAGGATGCAGAAGATCCAGAGCATCGTGGTGCGCCGGCGGTAGGGCGCCCGGAAGACCTCGCGCACCTTCGGGCGGGTCAGGACGGCGGTGTCCGGGGTCAGGGCCGCGACCTGGGTGGTGCCCTCCAGCTTGGCCACCAGCTGCTCGGCCTCGGCGTGCCGGCCGACGGCGGCGAGCCAGCGCGGCGACTCGATCAGCTGACGCCGCAGCACCCAGACCACCGCCGAGCCCAGCGAGCCCAGCACGAAGAGCCAGCGCCAGCCGGACACGCCCAGCGGCGTCAGCGGCACCAGCCACAGTGCGGCGAAGCCCACCGCGGGGACGCCGCAGAAGGCGATGGTGTACGCCCAGGCGATGTACCGGCCGCGCTTGGACTTGGGGAGCACGTCCGCCAGGTAGCAGTCGGAGAGGGCCTGTTCGGCGCCGATGCCGATGCCGGCCAGGAAGCGGGTGGCGATCAGCCAGGCCGCGTTCGGCGAGAAGGCCCCCGCGAGGGAGAAGCCGGAGTAGAGGGCGAGGTTGAGCAGGAAGGCCCGTCGGCGGCCGAAGCGGTCGGCGAACCGGCCCAGCAGCAGTGATCCCAGGAACTGCCCGAGGAAGGCCGAGGCCAGGATCAGCTTGAGGCTGGTGCCGGTGAGGGCGAAGTCGTGCTGGAGGACCTTGGAGATGGTGCCGGAGAGGTTGTTCTCGAAGGTGTCGAAGAACAGGCCCACGCCGACGACGGCCGTGAGCCTGCGGTGCATCGGGGTGATCGGCATCCGGTCGAGCCGGTCCCCGACCGAACCCCGGGCCGGCGGTCTGGTCAGTACTGCGGTGTCGGTGGACATGTCGCTCCTTGAGGCGGCGGATGAAGCGGGGCGGCCGGTGGTACCCGACGTGCGGGGTACCACCGGCCGCCCCGGGCGGTCGGATCGATCAGGCGGCTTCGCCGGCGCGGACGGGCGCGCTGACGTCGTGCAGGAAGGTGGCGACCTCCTTGTACGAGGCCCAGAACCCCATCTCGACGTACGGGACACCGCGCTCGGCGCAGTACTCGCGGGTCAGCTCCCGCGCGCGGGGCAGGCTCTTCTGCGGCATCGCCGGGAAGAGGTGGTGCTCGACCTGGTAGTTCAGGCCGCCGTACAGGAAGTCCATCAGCCAGGAGGGCCGGATGTTCCGGGAGGTGAGGACCTGGCGCTCCAGCCAGTCCAGGGTCTCCTCCTCGCCGTCACGGATCGCCATGCCCTTGTGGTTGGGCGCGAAGATCAGGCCGAAGTAGATGCCCAGGGCGGCCGTCTGGACCAGGATGAACGCGACGGCGAGCAGCGGGGACAGCACGGTGAAGACCGCCGCCAGGTAGATCGCGGCGCGGGCAACCAGGATCGCGGACTCCAGCACCGGGTGCTTGGTCTCGCCCTTGGCGATGGCCTTGACCGCGGTCTTCTGCTGCTTGGCGTTCTCCAGGACGAGCAGGACGAAGAAGAGCACCGACTGGTAGCGGACCACGAACTTCTGGGTGCGGGTACGGCTGGCGTACTGCTTGAGGTCGAAGATCGCGGTGCGGCGCCCGATGTCCGGGTCCATGTCGAGGTGGTTCGGGTGGCTGTGGTGCCGGTTGTGGTGGTTGACCCACCAGCCGTAGCTCACCCCGTTGACGAGGTTGGCGTGGAAGTAACCGACCGCGTTGGCCAGGTTCTTGCTGCGGAACATCGCCTTGTGGCCGGCGTCGTGCCACATGAAGGCGCTCTGGCCGCCGCACAGACCCATCCACACGGCGACGATCAGCGTGAACCAGGAGTCGCCGATCGCGAAGAACGCGACCAGACCGGCCAGGATCAGCGAGGTGTTGAGGGCCAGCCTGCCGACGTAGTAGCGCGGGTCCAGGTCCAGCAGGCCCTCGGCCTTCACCCGCTGCAGCAGCTCGGCGAAGGTCGCGGACGCTCCTGTGCCGGGCTCGGCGGACTTGCGTGGCGCGTCGACCGACGCGAGTTTGGCGGTGCGGGTGGTGCCGGTGTTCAGAGACTGCATACCGTGAACTCCTTGGGCGTGAATGCGCTGCGGAAGCACGGTCAAGCGTCGGTCAGTGCACTGATACGGCACTGATGCTCGGCTGACGGTGCTTCCGGGCGGGTCGGCGCAGGCGACGGGCTCAGGCCGCGGCGAGTCTGGCGTCCAGGGTGCGGACGATCTCGTCGGCGCGGTCGGCGATCTCGGTGTCGTCGGGTGCGCCGACGATCGCCATGAAGGACTCGACCAGGGATCCCTGGAGCTCCTCGACGGTGGGCTGCTGCTCGGTCATGACTGTGACTCCTCGTCAGAAGGCGTTGCAGGCACGGAAGATGTGGGCGAAGGAGGCCAGTGAGGCCTGCCCGTGGAAGGCGACGTACTCGGGGAGCAGCAGGTCCGGCGCCCACTTCTCCTTGTAGGCGAGCTGGGTCTGCGCCGGGTAGACGGCCTCGCCGTGCTCCCACAGGAAGTGCATGAGCCACTGGAAGGACGCGCTGTGGCCGGGCAGTTCGCGCTCGGCGTCCAGGCCGGTGAACGGCGTGAAGCCGAAGTGCAGCCACTCCACGCCCTCGCTGCGGAAGACCTCGATGGCGGTGGAGTTGATCGCCTCCATCAGGCCCGGCGAGCCGCCCGGCACCCGGCGGCTGAGGTCGTGCATCCAGCCGGCCCGGCTGCCGTACACCGGGGAGTACGAGATGTACGCGACCGGGGCGCCGTCGATCGTGCCGACGAACAGCCGGCGGTGCTCCTGGGCCGGGCCGCCGTACTGCCCGACCAGGAAGTCCAGCTGGCGGGCGTGCTCGCCCTTGGAGGGCAGCCACTGCGAGTCGATCTCGTGCAGCGCGCCGTACCACTGCTCGGCGTCGACCTCCTGGACCTGCAGGCCGTTGCGGAACGCCCGGGAGATCTTGTTGCGCAGCTGCATGAAGCGGCTGCCGCGCAGCGAGAACTCGGGCAGGTTCACCGCCCAGGAGGCGCCGATCTGGTTCACCGTGAAGCCGTGGCGCGCGTACGCCAGCGCGTCGCTGTGCTGCAGCTGGACGGTCACCAGCTTCAGCCGCCGCTCCTGCGCGTGCTCGACGAAGCGGTCCACCAGGGTGTCGTACGAGTCCGCCGCGGCGAACGGTCCGCCGAACTGGACCAGGTACTGGCCGGCCTGGCGGTAGACCACCACGCCCTCGGTGTCGGGGGTGGTGAAGATGCTGTTGCCGCTGTTGAGTGCCAGGAAGGAACTCGGGTTGTCGGCCTGGGTGTGGGTGCGGATGGCATCCAGGACCGGATTCACCGCAGTCGTTGCCGTAGTCACGTCGTCTCCTCGCCTTCTCCTGCTGAATTGCCGGTGGGATTGAGGAAAGTAGAGCATTCATAAAACGGCGTCGGAAGGGGTTGCCGGAACTCCTTGGGAGGCGTCAGCGGCGCGTCAGTCCGATGTCAGAACGGACTGTCAGAGTCGTCAACGTGAACGGCACGGGAAAACCGGCCGGGAAAGCAAGGAAGCATGGAGAGGTGCCCGGAGCGGTTTATCGGGGACCGGGGCTTCGGCCCTGGTCGGGTGGTCAGCCCGCCTTCGCAGGTTCGAATCCTGCCCTCTCCGCCACAACGTTCCGCCAGGCGGTCACGGGATCCGTGGCCGCTTTTCGCTGTCCGCAGGCCGGCCCGCCGTGAAATGTCAGCGGAAGGTCAGGGCCGGGTCAGAAGCCGCTGCCAGCATCAAGGTGCTTCGGACCGAAAACCCGCGTGCCCGAATCGGAGAGGCCAGATGATACTTGCTGGAGGAAAGGCGGAGGGTTTGTCCTCCGCGAACCCCGGGGAAACCGGGCGCGAGAAAGCGCTGCGCAGCTACAAGCTGTACATCGCCGGAAAGGACGTGGAGGGCGACGGCTGGGTCTACACCGTCAGCGCCCGGTCACTGCTGGAGGACGTCTTCACCAGCGTCAGCCTCAAGCGCGCCCTGGAGCAGGACCCCGAGTCCGAGGCCAAGCACCACCCGTACGTGGTGGGCCGCTGCGCCATCGCCGGCGACAACGGGATCGACCTCGCCTCCGAGGCGGCCGCCGCCGCGGCCCCCGAGTGGGCGGCCGTTCCGCTGGAGCGGCGGATGCGTCTGGGCACCCTCTTTCGTGAGGAGCTGATCCGCCGCCAGGACGAGTTCCTGGAGATGCTGGTGGCCGAGGCGCACCCGGTCAAGCTGGCCCGCTGGGAGCTCAGCTGCCTGCTCCAGGTCTACAGCGAGGAGAGCCTGCGCTGGTACCGGGAGCGTATGCACACCGAGTTCGAGCACAACGGCCGCCGCCTGATCGTGCGCCGCCAGCCGGACGGAGTGGTGGCCTTCAACCCGCCGCAGAACGCCCCGGCCCCCAGCGCCGCCCTCGCCGTGCTCGCCCTGATGGCCGGGAACTCCGTCGTGGTCCGCGCCCCCCGCAGCATCGCGCTCAGCACCATGTACGTGATCCGGGACGTGGTGGCCCCGCTGCTGGAGGAGGTCGGCGCCCCGCCCGGCGTCCTCAACGCGGTGTGCGGCAACCCCAAGCAGACCCTGGACCGCTGGGTGGAGAGCCCGCTGATCCAGGACATCTTCTACATCGGCGGCAGCCAGGAGGGCCTGCGCTTCCAGGAGCAGTGCGTCGCCAACGGCAAGAAGCCCATCCTCGAACTGGCCGGCAACGACGGCATCATCGTCTGGGAGGGTGCCAACATCAAGCACGCCGCCGAGGCGATCACCGAGTCCTTCTACGGCTCCGGCCAGATCTGCATGGTGCCCAACTACGTGCTGGTGCACCCGAACGTGGCCGAGGAGCTGATCGCCGAGGTCAAGGAGCAGGTCAAGACCGTCCGCCCCGGGTACCCGGAGGACGAGGACGTGCTGCTCTCGCCGGTGCGCCGCAGCGAGAAGTTCTTCACCCTGCTGAACCAGGCCCTGGAGAACGGCGCCGAGCTGATCACCGGTGGCCAGCGCACCGAGCTGGACGGCACGCCGTCCGAGACCGGTGTCTTCCTGCAGCCGACCGTGGTCCGGGTCGACGGCCTGGCCGGGGCGCGCAAGTACGACGTCGTCCGGCACGAGACCTTCTTCCCGCTGCTGCCGATCGTCGTCCCCGAGGCCGCCCCGAACGACGAACTGCTGGCGAACTTCATCGACTTCGTCAACAGCAACGAGTACGGCCTGCGGAACTCCCTGTGGGCCCGGTCCGCCCGGGTCATCAACGCCTTCGTGCAGCGCGTCACCAACGGTGGCCTGCTGAAGATCAACGACTCCCACATCGGCTTCCTGCCGTACCTCCCCAGCCACGGCGGCACCGGCCTGACCGGCGGCGTCTACGGCGAGGCCAACTACCCGATGCTCAAGACCTCGCACATCCAGGGCGTGAGCATCGCCCACGACATCAGCCCGCGCGAGGCGGTCTTCGGCTCCTGACCGGGAGGCCGCCGACCCGCGCCGCACCACCGGAGGTGTTCCCGTGCGCTCACTCGACACTGCTCGCGACACGTGCGAGCGGTTCCACCCGGGGCTTGTGAAGGCCCTGGCAGACATCCCGTACGCCGAACGCGAGGCGCCGGACAGCCCCGTGATCGACCTGTTCCGCAAGCACGACGGGGTCGGCCTGCTGGTGCCCGTCGGGTACGGCGGCCTGGGGGCCGACCCGCTGGAGGCGGTGCGGGTCCAGCGGGCGCTGGGCTCGCTGTCGCCCTCGCTGGCGGCCGCGGTGACCATGCACCACTTCACCGCCGCGATGCTGTACTCGCTCGCGGCCCAGTCCGGCCGGCTCGGCGAGGCGCAGCTGCAGCTGCTGCACAGCGTCGTCCCGGAGCAGCGGCTGATGGCCTCCGGCTGGGCCGAGGGCCGTACCCAGCAGAACATCCTCACCCCCTCGGTCACCGCCACCCCGGTGGAGGGCGGCTACCGGCTGGCCGGCTCCAAGAAGCCGTGCAGCCTGGCCGGTTCGATGGACCTGCTGACCGCGAGCATCGCGGTGCCCGGCGCCTCCGGCGACCCGGAGCTCGCCCTCGCACTGGTCGCCGCGGACTCCCCGGGGCTGTCGGTGCACCCCTTCTGGGGCAACGACGTGCTGGCCGCGGCGGAGAGCGACGAGGTCCGGCTGGAGGACGTGTTCGTCCCCGAGGAGCTGGTCGTCCGCACCTCCGCCGAGGACCCGCACCGCCTGGACGACCTGCAGACCGCCGGCTTCGTCTGGTTCGAGCTGCTGATCTCGGCCGGCTACACCGGCGCCGCCGCCGCGCTCACCGAGCAGGTGCTGGAGCGCGGCCGGGGTACCGCCGGGGAGCGCGCCGCGGTCGCGGTGCTCAGCGAGTCCGCGTACGCCCTGCTGGAGGGCGCCGCCCGCGCCGTCCGGGACGGGCTGGACGGCGAGGAGGCGGTGGCCCAGGTGCTGCTCGCCCGCTTCGCCGCCCAGGACGCCATGAACCGGGCCGCCGACCTCGCCCTCGAACTGCTGGGCGGGCTCGACTTCATCCGGTCCTCCGACCACGCCCGACTGGCCACCGCCGTACGGCCGCTGGCCTTCCACCCGCCGTCCCGGAGCAGCAGTGCGGAGCCCCTGGCCCGCTACTTCAACGGCGCCCCACTAGAGCTGTCCTGACCGGGCCGGCCGACCACCGAAGGAGGAGCAGACCCCGTGACCACGACGATCGCACCGGCAGCTGGTGTCGACACCGAGGAGGAGATCCTCGGCCTGTACCGGGCCCACCTCAGCAAGGGCAGGGCCACCCTCGCCGAGCTGTTCGGCAGCCACATGGAGGTGGAGTCCTCCGGCGCCTGGCTGACCACGAGCGACGGGGAGCGCTTCCTCAACTGTGGTGGGTACGGCGTGTTCATCATGGGCGCCCGGCACCCGATCGTGATCGAGGCCGTCGAGCGCCAGCTGCACACCCACCCGGTGGCCACCCGCATCCTGCTGGAGCCCACCGTCGCCCGCGCCGCGGAGGCCCTCACCGCGATCACGCCGCCCGGCCTCGACCGGGTGCACTTCGCGCTCTCCGGCGCCGAGGCGGTCGAGACCGGCCTCAAGCTGGCCCGCGCCAACGGCCGCAAGCGCACCGTCTCGATGCGCGGCGGCTACCACGGCAAGACCCTGGGCGCCCTGTCGGCGACCGCCAAGGAGGTCTACCAGGCCCCCTTCCGGCCGCTCATCCCGGACTTCCTGCACCTGCCGTTCGGCGACGCGGACGCCCTGGAGCAGGAGCTCGCCGCCCACCCGGGCGAGGTCTGCGTCATCATCGAGCCGGTCCAGGGCGAGGGCGGCGTGATCCTTCCGCCCCCGGGCTACCTCAAGCGGGTCGAGGAGCTGGTCCGCGAGTACGACGGCTTCCTGATCCTGGACGAGGTGCAGACCGGCATGGGCCGGCTCGGCGAGTGGTGGGGCGCCGACGCCGAGGGCGTCACCCCCGACGTCCTGCTGGCCGGCAAGGCGCTGGGCGGCGGCGTGGTCCCGGTCTCGGCGGCCATCGCCACCCGGAAGGCCTTCCGTCCCTTCGACAAGGACCCGTACATCCACACCGCCACCTTCTCCGGCCAGCCGCTGCTGATGGCGGCCGTCCAGGGCGCGGTCCGCGCGATCCAGGAGGAGCGCCTGGTCACCCGGGCGATGGACCTCGGCGCCCGGCTGCTGCCGGCGATCGCCGAGATCGCGTACCGCAACATCCCCGAGCTGGTGGTCGACGTCCGCGGCCGGGGTCTGCTCATCGGTCTGGAGCTGGTCGAGGCGGGTCTCGCCGGCGAGCTCCTGATCGAGCTGTTCAACCACGGGGTCGTCGCCAACCACTCGATGAACGGCAGTTCGGTGGTGCGGTTCACCCCGCCCGCCATCCTCACCGACCGCGATGTGGACTTCCTCCTCGACTCCTTCGACAAGGCGACCCTGGATCTGGTCCGGGGCTCGGCCACGATGCCGGAAGGCGGTAACTGACGTGCGGCACGTAGAACTCGACGCCGTGGTGCGCAATGAGCGGGCCGAGGACGTCTTCGACAACGTCCTGAAGTGGGAGCGGTACCCGGAGCTGGCCCCGCACGTGCGGGCCACCACGGTGCACTCCACCCTGCCGGAGCCGGTGGGCAGTTCCAGTTGGGAGCTGCACTTCCGCAGCGGCCTGCTGCGCTGGACCGAGGACGACCACTTCCTCAGGAACGACCTGGAGGTCCGCTTCGAGCAGACCGACGGCGACTTCGACAGCTTCGAGGGCAAGTGGGTGTTCCGCCAGGACGGCGACGACGTGGCCGTCCACTTCGAGGCGGACTTCGACTTCGGCATCCCCAGCCTCGAGGGCATCCTCGACCCGATCGCCGAGCGGGTCATCAAGGAGACCGTCGCCTGGGCCGTCACCGGCCTGTTCGCGAGCGTCTCGATCACCGGTGACGTCGATCTCGGCACCCCCGCCGCTGCGACTGCCTAGGAGCTGAAACCGTGGACCAGGCCAACCCCTTCGAGAGCCCCAGAACCTACTCCCTGCACCGGGCGGAGTACCTCGTCGCCCTCGCGGTGACCACGGGCTTCATCATCGCCCACCTCGGCGACATCCGGTGGCTGCCGGCCATCGGGCTGTTCCTCTACATCGACCTGATCGGCTACATCCCCGGCGCCATCGCCTTCAAGAAGAGCGGCGGCCGGCCGATCTCGAAGGTGTACTACGTCCTCTACAACACCATGCACAGCCTGATCACCCAGGGCGCGGTCGCCGCGCTGTGGTGCTGGCTGGTGAAGCCCGAGTGGGCGCTGCTGGTCCTGCCGTTCCACCTCTTCGGCGACCGCGGCATCTTCGGCAACTTCATGAAGTCCTTCGCGCTCCCCTTCGAGCCCGTACGGCAGCAGGGCTACCTGCGGCTGCTGGACGACCTCGGCCTGGACCACCCCAAGCCGGTGGGCCACGCGATCGAGCCGACCCCGGTCGGCCACATCCGGATCGTCAAGCCGCTCGCCGAGCGCACGCCCGAGCGGGCCACTGCCGAGGCGGTGCGGTGAGCGTCGCAGCCGAGCCGCGGACCGCGCAGTCGCTGCGGTCCGGCGGCCGGCCGGCCCCGGACCCGGCCCAGCGCCGCCGGGCGCTGCGCCACCTGGCCTCGCCGGTCTCGGTGCTGACGGTCAGCCACTCGGACCGGCTGCACGGGACCACGGTCAGCACGGTCACCACCGTCTCGCTGAGCCCGCTGATCCTCGGCGCCTGCCTCAAGGCCGGCTCGGTCTTCGCCGAACTCGCCGCCGCCGAGGGCCGGTTCTCGGTCAACGTGCTCGGCGGCACCCAGGGCCCGGTGGCCCGCTGGTTCGCCGACAGCTCCCGCCCGGACGGCGCCGAGCAGTTCGCCGGGCTGCCGTGGCACGCCGACCCGTACGGCCGCGCTCCGCTGCTGGAGGGGGCGCTGGCCCACTACACCTGCCGGCTCGTCGGCTCGACGGTGGTCGGCGACCACGAGGTCCTGCTGGGCCGGGTGGTCCAC
The DNA here is from genome assembly GCF_007828955.1 of Kitasatospora atroaurantiaca. NCBI lineage: Bacteria > Bacillati > Actinomycetota > Actinomycetes > Kitasatosporales > Streptomycetaceae > Kitasatospora > Kitasatospora atroaurantiaca. The sequence goes on from NZ_VIVR01000001.1 coordinate 5,076,686, forward strand.
GCCGTCACCGGCGACGGTGACCCGCTGCTCAGCTTCGCCGGAGGCCTGTTCGCCGGCGCCCTGAACCCCGTCGCACCCAGGAACGACACGCCCACCAAGAAGGAGAACACGGCACCATGAGTGTTTCCGTGGCACGGGAGGCCGACTGGAACGAGGCTCCCGGACTGCTCGACGGTGCGAAGGATCTCACCCTCGGCCCCGAGGAGTGCAACCTCGCGTACTGGATCACCGAGGTGGCGCAGGGCACCCTGCGCGAGCGCGGCGAGACCGGACACCACAAGGACGCCCTGGTACCGGACTTCCTGCGCAAGCCGGGCCCGCTGCGCGACGCCCTGGTGCTGGAGTTCGGGTACCGCGGCCTGTCGGAGGAGATCGCCACCCGGCTCCTCGCCCACTACGTGGCCGCCGCCCCCGGGATCCCCGAGCTGGAGTTCTACGCCACCCAGCTGATCGACGAGGCCCGCCACGCCCGGGTCTTCCGCAACCACCTGGTCGAGCTGGGCCTGCCCGCCGAGACCCTGCTCCGCGACATCGACGAGATGGCCGCCGACTACCGCCGCCGGGTGCTGCAGCCGGTGGAGGACTTCACCCTGGAGATCATCCGCGACCAGGGCGACTTCGCCGGGGGAGTGGCGGTCTTCGCCATCGTCATCGAGGGCGTGCTCGCCCCGGCCGCCGAGCTCAGCGAGCGCAAGTGGACCCCGCTGTCCCCGGCGACCGGCGAGATCTCGCGCGGCACCGGCATCGACGAGATCCGCCACCTCACCGTGGCCGCCACCATCCTGCGCGACCACCTGGTGAAGCACCCGGAGTACCGGCCGCGGCTGGCCGAGATCCTGGCCGCCGGGCGCAAGCTCTGGGACGAGGTGCCGGACCGGGAGTTCGTCATCCACCGCGAGGAGCTGTTCCAGGAGGGCATGCACCAGCACGCCGACCTGATCGGCGACTACGAGATCTGGCCCGGCGTACGGATGCTGGACACCACCCCGGACCAGCGCTACGACATGGCCGAGCGCTGGACCGACGAGATGGCCGAGAGCCGGATGGCCTACATGGGCATCCCGCTCGAACTCCTCACCGGTGTCTCCGGGGACGGGTCATGACCGCGGCGGCCGGCCGGGCCGCGGTGATCGCCGGGATCGGCTCCTACCTGCCGCCGCAGCTGGTGACCAACGAGGACCTGACGGCCCGACTGGACACCTCGGACGAGTGGATCCGCACCCGTACCGGCATCTCCACCCGCCACGTCGTGTCGCCCGGCATGGCCACCTCCGACCTGGCGGTGGAGGCCGGGCGGCGGGCGCTGAAGTCCGCCGACGAGTCCCAGGTGGACGCGGTCGTGCTGGCCACCACCACCCCCGACCGCCCCTGCCCGGCCACCGCCCCCGACGTGGCGGCCAGGCTCGGGCTGGGCGGTGTCGCGGCCTTCGACGTCTCGGCCGTGTGCAGCGGATTCCTCTACGCCCTGGCCACCGGTGCGGGGCTGATCGCCGCCGGCACCGCGGACCGGGTGCTCCTGATCGCCGCCGACGCCTTCACCACCATCATCGACCCGCAGGACCGCAGCACCGCCGTCATCTTCGCGGACGGCGCCGGCGCGGTGGTCCTGCGGGCCGGGAACGCGGACGAACCCGGCGCGCTGGGCCCGGTGGTGCTGGGCAGCGACGGCGAGCTCAGCGACCTGATCGAGGTGCCGGCCGGCGGCTCCCGCCAGCGGTCCTCGGGCCGCGAACCCGAGCCCGGCGACGAGTACTTCAAGATGCGCGGCCGGGACATCTACCGCCACGCGGTGGAACGGATGACCAGCGCCTCCCAGCAGGCCGTCGCCGCGGCCGGCTGGACCCTGGAGGACGTCGACCGCTTCGCCGCCCACCAGGCCAACGCCCGCATCCTCGCGGCCGTCGCCGAGCGGCTCGGCATCCCGGCCGAGCGGCAGCTCTCCAACATCGAGCGGGTCGGCAACACCGGCGTCGCCTCGATCCCGGTGCTGCTCTCCGAGTCGGCGGCCGACGGCAGCCTGGCCGCCGGTCAGCGGGTGCTGCTCACCGCCTTCGGCGGCGGCCTCGCCTGGGGCGCCGCGACCGTCGTGTGGCCCCAACTCCGGACCTGAGGAACAGAGCACCTCGACCCTTCCGCATCGAAAGGAACCACCATGTTCGACACCCTGAAGGAAATCCTGGTCAGCAAGCTCAAGGTGACCCCGGAGCAGGTCACGCCGGAGTCCACCAAGGACGACATCGAGCTCGACTCGCTGGCCGTCGTCGAGCTGTCACTGGTGCTGGAGAACGAGCTCGGCATCACCATCAGCGACGACGAACTGCTGGAGGCCGAGACCATCGGCGAGATGGCCGAGCTGATCGAGAGCCGGAGCCTGAAGGTCTGATGGACCGTCACGACATCGCCGTCACCGGGCTCGGCCTGGTCACCCCGGGAGGCATCGGGGTCGGGCCGAGCTGGGCGGCGGTCTGCGAAGGGCGGCCCACCGCCGCCCACGACCCCGTTCTCGAGCACAACCCGGTGAAGATCTCCTGCCGGGTGCCGGACTTCGACCCCGGCGCGCTGCTGGGCGGCCGCCGGGCCCACCGCCTGGACCGCTTCACGCAGTTCGCCCTGGTCGCCGCCCGGGAGGCGATCGCCGACGCCGGGCTCGACCCGCAGACCTGGGACGGCGCCCGGGTGGGCGTCGTGCTGGGCTGCGCGGACGGCGGCCCCGGCACGGTCGAGGAGCAGCACCGGATCCTGGTCGAGCAGAGCCCGGCCAAGGTCTCCCCACTGCTGCTCCCCATGCAGCTGCCCAACATGCTGGCCGGTCAGACGGCCATCGAGTTCGGCGCCACCGGCCCCAACCTGGTGGTCGCCACCGCCTGCGCCTCCGGCGCGACCGCGATCGGCACCGCGCGGGACCTGCTGCTGCTGGACCGCTGCGACATCGTGCTGGCGGGAGGGAGCGAGGCCATGATCACCCCACTGGTCATGGCCGGCTTCGCCCAGATGGGCGCCCTCTCCAAGCGGGAGGACGACCCGGGCTCGGCCTCCCGCCCGTTCGACGCCGACCGTGACGGCTTCGTCGCGGGGGAGGGCAGCGGCGTGCTCGTCCTGGAGCGCACGGCCGACGCGCGGGCGCGCGGCGCCCGCGTCCGCGCCCGGGTGGTCGGGTACGGCTCGAGCGCGGACGCCCACCACATGACCACCCCGCACCCCGAGGGGGTGGGCGTGGAGGCCGCCGTACGGGCCGCACTGGCCGACGCCGGTGCCGCACCGGGCGACGTCCGGCACGTCAACGCACACGGGACCTCGACCCCGCTGAACGACCTGGCCGAGGCCCGGATGCTGCAACGGGTGCTCCCCGGCTCCCCGCTGGTGACCTCCACCAAGGGGTCGACCGGCCACCTGCTGGGCGCGGCTGGCGCGGTGGAGGCGGTGTTCAGCGTCCTCACCATCGAACAGGGCCTCGTCCCGCCCACCGCCAACCTGAAGACCCTCGATCCCCGGCTCGACATCACGGTCGCCACCGCGGCGACCGCGCAGCGAGTCGACCTCGCCCTGAGCAACTCCTTCGGATTCGGCGGCCAGAACGCCGTGTTGGCGATAGCCGCTGCCTGACCGGCAGTCTCCCCTCCCCTTGGAGAATCCTCATGTCATCCAGCAGCACCTCACCCGCCAGACCCGGCGCCGCGGCGCGCCTGGGCACCGGCCACATCGTCTTCCTGATCGTCGCCGCCGCGGCGCCGCTGTCCGCCATGGTCGGTACGGTGCCGCTGGCCTTCGCGATCGGCAACGGCGCGGGCGTCCCCGCCGCCTTCGTCTTCGCCGGCGCGACCCTGCTCTGCTTCTCGGTCGGGTACGCCGTGAGCGCCCGGCGTACCGGAGGCTCCGGCGGCTTCTACGCCTCCATCGCCGACGGCCTCGGCCGCCCGACGGCGGTCTCGGGCGGCTTCCTCGCCGTCCTCGCCTACAACTGCGCGACCGTCGGACTGGTCGGCGCGCTGGGCTACTTCACCAAGCTGGTGCTGGCCGGCCACGGCATCGACGTCCCCTGGGAGCTGTGCGCGGGCGTGGGCGTGGCCGCCGTCGCCGTCCTCGGCTACCGGGAGATCGCGATCAGCGCGCGGGTGCTGGCGGTCCTGATGCTGGGTGAGATCGGCATCCTCTTCGTCCTGGACCTGGCGGTGCTGGCCAGGCACGGCATCCACGCCCTGCCCGCGGCCTCCTTCGCGCCCAAGGAGGTGTTCGGCCAGGGGCTGGGCGTCTCGGTCATGTTCGCCTTCGTCTCCTTCATCGGCTTCGAGTCGGCCGCGCTCTACGGCAAGGAGGCCAAGGACCCCAAGCGCAGCGTGCCGCGTGCCACGTACATCGCCGTCCTGCTCATCGCCGGCTTCTACGCGCTCACCAGCTGGGTCGCGGTCGGCGCGGTCGGCAGCGACAGCGTGCGCAGCACGGCCACCGAGCAGATGGGGAACCTGTTCTTCGGCCTGGGCACCGACTACCTGGGCAGCACGGGAGCCACGCTGCTCGAGGTGATGCTCTGCACCAGCCTCTTCGCCGCGACACTGGCCCTGCACAGCGCGGCCAACCGCTACGCCCAGGTGCTCGCCGACGACGGGCTGCTGCCTGCCGGGCTGGGCGCCGTACACCCCAAGTACGGTGCGCCGCACCGGGCGAGCCTCGTGCAGAGCGTGGTCAACGCGCTCGCCGCGACGGGCTTCGCGGTGGCCGGCCTGGACCCGTACGCCGACATGACGACCAGCATGCTGGGCCTCGGCACGCTGGGCATCGTGGTGCTGCAGGCGCTCGCCGCGCTCTCCGTGCTCGGGCTGCGGCGCCGGGCCCCCGGGCTCGGCTGGTGGCAGGGGACGGTCGCGCCGCTGCTCGGCTTCCTGGGCCTGGCGGCCACGGTCTGGCTGGTGGTCGGGAACTTCGACCTGCTGACCGGTACGCAGTCCGCCGTGGTCGGCCAGCTCCCCTGGGTGCTCCCGGCACTGGCCGTGATCGGCCTGGTCTACGCCGCCTGGCTGAAGTCCGCCAAGCCCGACCGCTACCGCAACCTGGCCCAGACCCACCGCAGCGCCGAGCCCGACCGGACTCCGGCCGTGGAAACCCCGGAACCCGTTCTCGCTTAGGGGCAGCTCCCCAGGGGCGCGGGGGAACTGCGCTGCCGGCCAGGCGCCTCCGTAGAGGACCGGTCCCCGCGGTTCCTCGCAGGTGGGAGCAGCTCCTCAGGGGCGCGGGGAACTGCGCGACAGACCATGCACCTCCGTAGAGGGCTGGTCGCGCGCGCAGTTGATCGAGCAGAGCCCCGCGCCCCCGGGTGCTGCATGGCCGATCGGGTGCCCAAGCGCTGCGGCGGTGAGAGTGCAACTGACTGACGATCCGTGAAGGAGAGCCCTGTGCACGACGTACGTGAGCTGATCGATCAGGGGCCGGAGGCCACCCGCCGGCTCGCCCGCCGCAGGTACCAACTGGACCTGGACGGGCTGTGGGCCGCGCATCGCCGCCGCGCCGCCGGCCTGGACGAGGTGGCCCTGCTGCGCTCCGAGCTCAAGCGGGCGTCCTCGCGTCCGCGGCAGGCCGGTGCCCAGGGGCCCTCGGAGGCGGACCGCGAGGAGTCGCGGCTGCTGCGGGAGAAGGTGCAGACCGCAGAGGCCGAGGTGCGGACCGCCGAGCAGGAGCTCACCGAGCTGCTGCTGCAGATCCCCAACCTGCCGCTCGACTCCGTCCCCGACGGTGACTCGGAGAAGGAGGCGGTCGAGGTGCGCCGGGGCGGGCCGCCGGTCCGCGACGCCGCCGAGTCACGCCACCATGCCGAGGTCGGCGCCGAGTTGGGCATTCTGGACAGCACCCGGGCGGCCAGGCTCTCGGGGGCCCGCTTCAGCGTGGCCGCCGGTCCGGGTGCCCGGCTGGAGCGGGCGCTGGCGGCGTTCTTCCTCGACCTGCACACCACCGAGCACGGGTACACCGAGTACTCCGTCCCGCACCTGGTCACCCGGGAGACCATGACGGCGACGGGGCAGCTGCCCAAGTTCGAGGAGGAGCTGTTCGCCACCTCGGTCGGTGGCCGGGAGCTGTTCCTGATCCCGACCGCCGAGGTGCCGCTCACCAACCTGGTCGCCGGGGAGCTGCTGAACCCGCGCTCGCTGCCGCTGGCGTTCACCGCCCACACCCCCTGCTACCGCGCCGAGGCCGGAGCCTACGGCCGGGACACCCGGGGCATCCTGCGGCTGCACCAGTTCGGAAAGGTGGAGCTGGTCCGGATCTGTGAACCCGAGAAGGCCCAGGACGAGCTGGAGCTGATGGTCCGCCAGGCCTCCGAGTGCCTGGAGCGCCTGGGGCTGTCGTACCGGGTGATGCTGCTGCCGGCCGGCGACATGGGCTTCTCCGCCCGGATGACGTACGACCTCGAGGTCTGGATGCCCGGCAGCGGGGCCTTCCGCGAGGTGTCCTCGGTCTCGGACTGCGGGACCTTCCAGGCCCGCCGCGCGGGTGTCCGGTACCGCAGCGCCGACGGCCGAAAGGTGCCGGTGGCCACCCTGAACGGCTCGGCCCTGCCGATCGGCCGCACCCTGGCGGCTCTGCTGGAGCAGGGCGTCCAGCCCGACGGCTCGGTGCTGCTGCCCGAGGCGCTGGTGCCGTACACGGGCTTCCGCCGGCTGCTGCCCGGTGGCGGTACCGAGCGCTGAGCCAACGCGAAGGGCCCGCCGGATCTCCGGCGGGCCCTTCGCGGTTGACGGATGCTCAGACCGGCTGGAGCTGCGGCGGGGAGGGCAGGTGCAGCGAGGGCTCCTGGTTGAGGATCTCCCGGAAGAGCCGCTTGAGCTGCGGCGACGGCTCCATGCCGAGCTCGTCGATCAGCCTGGTACGGGCCGTGTTGTAGGCCTCGACCGCCTCGGCCTGGCGGCCGGAGAGGTACAGGGCCAGCATCAGCAGCTCGGTGATCCGCTCCCGCCACGGGTGGATGACGCTCAGCCGCCGGAGCTCGCTGATCGTCGATGCCGGCTGGTTGCAGCGGATGCCCAGCTCCAGCTTGTCCTCCAGGGCCGCCAGGTACTCCTCGTCCAGCTGGAGGGCCACGCTGCGGCAGAGCGCACTTGCGGTGACGTCCTGCAGCGGCGCGCCCTGCCAGAGGGACAGCGCCTCGTCCAGCAGCCGGCCTGCCTGCGCCGGGTCGTTCTCCACCGCGAGCCTGGAGCGGGTGAGGCGGTCGCGGAACACGCTCATGTCCAGATCGTCGGGGGCGACGTCGAGGACGTAGCCGGACGCCTGGGTGATCAGCGCCGGTGCCGCCGGCGAGCTGCCGGCGAGCTGCCGCAGGGTGCGCCGCAGCCGGGAGACGTGGGCCTGCAGGGCGTTCTCCACGGTGTCGGGGGGATTGTCGCCCCACAGCTCGGTGTAGAGCTGCTCGGTCGGTACCAGCCGGCCGGCCCTGATCAGCAGGGTGGCCAGCAGGATGCGCTGCCGGGTGCCCGAGATGGCGCTGAATCGGCCGTCCACGACGGCCCCGACGGATCCCAGAACTGTGAACTTCATTGGCTCTCCCGTTCGAGAAGGCCGTCCCATCCGTACCGGGTGGCGGCGGTCCGGAGAGTCACACCGTCACCTGGAGCCCCGCTTGAGCTCAGCCGGACCTCCTCCCCGGCGGCTGTGCGCATTACCTCCGGCGTAATCGACGCGACGCATTTGCGCTGCGAGCCTTGAGCCATCGGAACTTTACCGATGGAGAGAGGAAATTGGCTGTGACCGACTTCGAGAAGCTCGTCGACCGCTATATCGCGGTTTGGAACGAGACGGACGCCGAGAGCCGCAGCGCCCAGATCCGTTCGCTGTGGACGGAGGACGGCGAGCACGTGTTCCCGCAGGCCGCGCTGCGTGGATACGAGGCGATCGAGGCCGTCGTGACCGAGGTGTACGAGCAGTTCGTCACCAAGGGCTTCAAGTTCCGGGTCGGCGCGAACGGCAAGCCCGACGTCAACAACAACTCGGTGCGCTTCACCTGGGAGATGGTGCCGGCGGCCGGTGGTGACGAGGTGTCGATGGGCGGCGTCGACTTCATCATCGTCGACGAGGACGGCCGGATCCGGTACGACTACCAGTTCTTCGACATCCTCCCGGCCTGACCTGACCTGACAGGTCTGTGTCAGGGTCGCGTCAGCGTGGCGTCAGGGCCTGCTGGCACCGTTCGCGTGACGGTGTCGCGGGCCCTGGTGTCAGGCATGAGATTTTCACATCTGATCGATGCGCGGATCACTGGCCGCCCCTGCATGGCGCGTGGGAGTTTCTGATACGTGGGCGGTCGAAGGCTTCATGCCTGTTTCCGCGTCACCGACATGGAGGCACTGAGGCCGGTATCCCGTCGGCCTCCCAATCCCGTCGGGCTCGCATTTCCGCGAAGGCCGGCAACCATGATCGATCAGGAGTTCCACATGACCACTAATGCCAATCCAGAAGTGGCGGCGGCGCAGCCCGCTCCGCCGCAGACACCGCCGGCCGCCGGCCCCGGGGCCATGTGGATTGTCCTCACGGGCGTCTTCATGGCCACGCTCGACTTCTTCATCGTCAATGTCGCCATCCCCTCGGCACAGCAGGACCTCAAGGCCAGCGCCTCGGCGATCCAGTGGATCGTCGCGGGCTTCGGCCTGACGTACGGCGCCGGCCTGATCACCGGCGGGCGGCTGGGTGACATCTTCGGCCGGCGTGCGATGTTCGCGACCGGCCTGGCGCTGTTCACCCTCACCTCGGTGCTCTGCGGCGTCGCTCCCAGCGCCGGCTTCCTGGTCGTGGCTCGCCTCGCCCAGGGTGCGACCGCGGCGCTGATGTCGCCGCAGGTCCTCGCCGTGCTGCGGACCGTCTACCAGGGCGCGGCCCAGCTCCGGGCCTTCAGCATGTACGGCCTGGCGATGGGCCTGGCCGCGGTCTTCGGCCAGCTCATCGGCGGTCTGCTGATGAAGGCCGACCTCTTCGACCTCGGGTGGCGTTCCTGCTTCCTGATCAACCTTCCGATCGGCATCGTCGCGCTGCTGCTGACCTTCAAGTACGTGCCGGAGTCCAAGTCGCCGGTCAAGTCCAAGCTCGACCTGGTCGGCATGGTGCTGGTCACCGGTGCGCTGGTGGCCCTGGTGCTGCCGCTGATCCAGGGCCGTGAGCAGGGCTGGCCGCTGTGGACCGAGGCGTCGCTGGTCGGCTCCGTGGTGCTGTTCCTGGCCTTCGCGCTGTACGAGCGTGCGCTGACGGCCAAGGGCGGTTCCCCGCTGGTCAACCTCTCGATGTTCACCGACCGGGCCTTCACCGCGGGCCTGCTGGCCCAGCTGGTCTTCTGGATGGGCCAGGCCTCGTTCTTCCTGGTCTTCGCGCTGTACATCCAGTTCGGCCGGGGCCTGGACGCTCTGGAGGCCGGTGTGGTCTTCGTGGCGATCGGTGCCGGGTACCTGGTCACCTCGACCACCGCGCACAAGATCGCGGCCAAGCTCGGGCGCCAGGTGCTCGCGCTGGGCGGTCTGCTCTGCTCGGTCGGCCTGGTCCTGGTCGGCGTCGAGGTGCACCAGATCGGTGTCGGCGGCAGCGTCTGGTGGCTGGTCCCCGGCCTGGTGCTCGACGGTGCGGGCATGGGTATGGCGGTCGCGCCCCTGGCGGCCACCGTGCTCACCCGGATCAACCCGCAGTACGCGGGCGCCGCGTCCGGCGTCCTGTCCACCGCACTGCAGATCGGCAACGCCCTGGGCGTGGCGCTGATCGGCCTGATCTTCTACAACGCCCTCGACCTGTCGGCGGGTCCGGCCACCTACGCGCACGCCTTCCAGCTCAGCCTCTTCTACTCGATCGGGATCGGCGTGGTGCTCGCCGCCATCGTCCAGCTGCTGCCGCGAGGCAACACCGGTAAGTGAGAGGGGCGTCGGAGCGGCCGTACGGGTTCTCCGTGCGGCCGTTCCGGCTACCTGGACCGATCGTGGAGAGCCAGAACGGGGACGGCGACCGCCACATGAGTACCAGTTATATGAACGGCGTCGGCCGCCGGAGCGGCCACGCCCACATCCGCCGCCCGGTGGGCGAGCTGCTGCGGCACTGGCGCGAGCAGCGCCGGCTCACGCAAGGCGAACTCGCCATCCGGGCGGAGGTCTCCACCAGGCACCTCAGCTTCGTGGAGACCGGCCGCTCGGCCCCCAGCCGGGGCATGGTCCGCCGGCTGGCCGAGCACCTGGCCCTGCCGCCGCCGGAGTGGGACCGGCTGCTGCTGGCCGCCGGGTTCTCACCCGACCACCACCTGACACACCAGGCACCCAACGAGAGGAGACCCGCCATGGCCGGGTACAACGAGCTCGCCGACCGCTACGTCGCCCTGTGGAACGAGAAGGACCCGGATCTCGTCCGCGCCGCCGTCGCGGAACTGTGGACCGAGGACGGGGAGTACGTCAACGAGGTCGTGCACGTGCGCGGCCACCAGGCGATCGCCGAGCAGGTCGCCTTCGCCCAGCAGTACTACGCGGAGCGCGGCAGCTTCGCCTTCAGATCGTCGAACGACGCGGTGGGCCACCACCACACGGTGAAGTTCGGCTGGGTCCTGGTCTCCACCGAGAACGGCGAGGCCGCCTCGATCGGCTCCAACTTCTTCGTGCTCGCCGAGGACGGCCGGGTGGCCGGCTCGTACCAGTTCATAGACAAGCCCCCGGCGTTCTAGCGGGCACACGGAAGGGGGCCGGCCTCACCGAGACCGGCCCCCTTCCGTGTGCCCGCTAGCGCGTCACCGCTCCCGCATAGCGCCGCATCAGCCGGGTGAAGTCGGCGGAGATGGCCAGCGCCTCGTCGTGGATGAAGAAGTGCCCGCCCACGAATTCGCTGTTGCCCAGGTAGTCGGGCGTACGGCTGCGCCAGGAGGCCATCGCCGCGGACTCCACCAGCGGGTCCGTCTTGGCGCTGTACGTCACCACCGGGCAGGACACCGCGGCGGCGTCGTCCCGGTAACTCGCGCAGACCTGGAGGTCCGCCCGCATCACCGGGATCAGCATCGACAGCATCTCCTTGTCCTGGAGGATCTCCTCGGGCATCGATCCCAGGCTGCCCATCCACTCCAGGATCTCCGCCTGCGGCCGGTCGGCCTGCTCCGGCGGCACGGTGTGGAAGCCCTCCGGCGCCCAGGAGGCGACGCCCAGCAGCGAGGGGCCGCGCTCGCCCGCCCGCTCCAGGGCCACCGCCGTCCGGTAGGCCAGCTGGCCGCCCATGCAGTGGCCGAAGAAGGCGAACGGGCGGTCGTCCAGGTCGGCCGCGATCTGCTCGGCCATCATGTCGACCAGCGGCTCGATGTCGGTGAACGCCGCCTCCGTACGGCGCTCCTGACGGCCGGGCATCTGGATGCACTGGTAGGCGATGTCGCCCGGCAGCAGCGGCGGCCAGTCCCGGTACATCGAGGCGCCGCCGCCGGCGTAGTGGAACAGGAACAGCCGCAGCGGGGCCTCGGGGTCGGTCTCGGCGGGCTGGAGCCACTGGTTCATGGGGCACTCCTCATGGTGGGATTCAGGCGGACCGGCGCTCCGTCGCCCGCTGCTGCAGTTCCTCGCGCAGCACGCGGCGGAGCACCTTGCCGTTGGGGTTGCGGGGCAGGGCGTCGACGAAGTCGTAGCCCGTGGGGATCTTGAAGTCGGCGAGCCGGTCGCGCAGGAAGAGCAGCAGCTCGCGGGCGCGGACCCGCTGGTCCTGGTGCGGCACCACGAAGGCGTGCACCGCCTCGCCCCAGCGCTGGTGCGGGGCCCCGACCACCGCGGCCTCGGCCACGGCGGGGTGCTCGCGCAGGGCGTTCTCGACCTCGACCGGGTAGATGTTCTGGCCGGCCACGATGATCGTGTCGTTGATCCGGTCGAGCAGGAAGAGGTAGCCGTTCTCGTCCAGGAGGCCGGCGTCGCCCATCCGGATCCAGCCGTCGACCAGCGTCTCGCCGGTCTGTTCCGGCCGGTTCCAGTAGCCGAGGAAGCCGGCGGGCGTCCGGATGCAGACCTGGCCGGGGGTGCCGGGGGGAAGCGTCCGGCCCTCCTTGTCGGTGATCTTGACCTCGTTGCCGGGGCAGGCCAGGCCCGCCGAGCCCAGCAGCGGGCTGCCGGGGACGTGGTCGACCGGCGGCAGCACGGTCACGATGCTGCCGGTCTCGGTGCTGCAGTACAGCTGCGCGAACTCGCTGCCCACCCTGGTCAGCGCCCGCTCCAGCAGCTCGCGGCCGATCGGTGCGCCGCCGTACACGACCTTGCGCAGCGACCGGAAGGGCAGGTCGGCCGTGGTCTCGGCGAGCATCATCTCCAGCATCGCGGGGGCCACGAAGGTGGTGGTGATGCCGAGTTGCTCGACCAGCCGGACGGCGTCGGAGGCGATGAACTGCCGCATCACCACGTTGGTGGCGCCGACGTTGAAGCCGTGCATGAACCAGCCCATACCGGCCGCGCTGGCGCCGCTGAAGGCGATCAGGCTGATGTCGTCCGGCCGCCAGTCGATCCAGTCGTTCCCGGCCTTGGCGGTCTCCTCGATGTAGGTGAAGAAGGCCCGGTGCGCGATCACCGCGCCCTTGGGCAGGCCGGTGGTGCCGCTGGTGTAGATCTGCACCACCGCGTCGTCCGGGCCGGTCCCGGGGTCGAGGTCGGTGTCGGGGTGGCCGGCCTTCCAGGCGTGGAAGCCGGCGTACCGCTCCTCCGGCGTGTCGATCGCGACCACCGCGCGCAGGGTCGGCAGCTCCGGGCGGACGCGCTCGGCGACCGCCAGGAACTCCCGCTCCACGAAGAGCAGTTCGGCGGTCGAGTCGCGCAGGATGTGGTCGATCTCGGCCGCCGTCAGCCGCCAGTTCACACCGAGGACGACGGCGCCGCTCTTGGCGCAGCCGAGGGCGATGTCGAAGAAGTGCTCGGACTCCCGGCCCAGGTACGCCACCCGGGAGCCGCGCTCCAGGCCGGCCGCGCGCAGGGCGTGGGCGGTGCGGTTGCTCTCGCGGTGCAGCTCGGCGTAACTGAGCTGCCGGTCCTCGCAGATGACGGCCGGATGGTCGGCCCGGTGCACGGCGTGATGGGCGGATCTCGCGGCGAGGGTACGCAGACTGTGGTCGTTCATGGCATTCGCATCCGATGGGTCTCGGGTCCGGCCGCAAGCCGGACGTCGGAAGGCGGGTGCGCCTCCGGGACCGCGCGAGGGTTCGCGGTCCCGGAGGCGTTCACCGGACGGAGTACCGCGCGCTCAGGCGGCGGCCTGCTCCGGTGCGGGGGAGAGTTGCTGGTCGATGAACTCGGCGAGCAGCCCGGCGGAGGGGAAGTCGAAGGCGATCGTCGAGGGCAGCGGGACCCGGAAGGCCGTCTCCAGGCCGTTCTTGAGCTCCACCGCCATCAGCGAGTCCAGACCCAGCTGGCCGAAGGCCGTGTTGGAGTCCACCGTGTCCACGTCCTCGATGTGCAGCACATCGGCGACCCGGGCGCGGACGAACTCGTCCACGGCGGCGGCGCGTTCCTCGGCCGGCAGCAGGAGCAGCGCGTCCAGGTCGAGGCCGCGGACCGCGGCGCCGCCCTCGTGCAGCAGCTCCCGGTAGAGCGCGTTGTCCACCGGCTTGGACGCGGTGAAGGTGTCCCAGTCGCACTCGCCCGCCACCACCTGGGCCACCGGCGCGCCGAGCAGCTGGGCCAGCGCCCTGGTACCCCGGGAGGGGGTGAACAGCCGGACGCCCTCGTCCTCCCAGCGCCTGATCAGCTGATCGCTGAGCCGGGCCGACATGCCGACCTCGCCCCACGGGCCCCAGTTGATGCTCAGCCCGGGCAGCCCCTGGCGGGACCGGCGGATCATCAGGTCGTCCAGGAAGGCGTTGGCCGCCGCGTAGTTGCCCTGGGTCTGGGCGCCGATCACCGCGGCCGCCGAGGAGTACCCGACGAAGAACTCCAGCTCGGGGAGGTCCGCCGCGGCCTCGTGCAGCAGCCAGCTGCCGTACACCTTGGGCCGGAACACCTGGTCGATGTCCTCCCAGGTGAGGGCGGTCACCGGCTTGTCCGCGATGGTGCCCGCCGAGTGGACGATGCCGCCCACCGGAGGGTGCTGCCGCAGCTCGGCGAAGATCCTGGCGACGTCGGCCGGCTCGGCCACATCGCCCTGGAACACCGTCACCTCGGCGCGCTCGCGCAGCCGCTTCTCCAGGTGGACGACGTCCTCGGCGGCCGCCGAGCGACGCCCCACCAGGGCGATGTGCCTGGCCCCCAGGTCGACCAGCTTCTGCGCCGTCACCAGGCCCAGGGCGCCCAGGCCGCCGGTGATCAGGTAGGTGCGGTCGGGCCGGACGGTGACCTCGCGCGCCGCCGGGGCGTGCTGATCGGTGAAGCTCAGCACCAGCTTGCCGATGTTGGCGCCGCGGCTGAGGACCCCGAAGGCCTCCTCGACCTCGTCCAGGCTGTACACCGTGGCCGGGATCGCCGGGAGTTCACCGGCCTCGACCAGGGCCACGATCCGGCCCATGATCTCCTGGTTGACGGGGATCAGCTGCTCCTCGGGCAGCTCGCTGAGGTCGAAGTTGTGGTACGTCACGTCCGGGCGCTCGGCGCTGACCTGCTCCGGCGTCCAGGCGCCGACCTTGCCCAGCTCGATGAACCGGCCGCCCTGCCCGAGGGCGCGCATGCCCGCCGGGATGTAGTCCTTGTTGAGGCTGTTGAGGACGATGTCCACGCCGGCGCCACCGGTGATCCGCTCGATCTCCTCGGCGAAGTCCAGCGTGCGGGAGTTCATCAGGTGCTCCACGCCCTGCGACCGCAGCAGCGGCCACTTGTGCGGGCTGGCGGTGGCGAAGACCTCGGCCCCGGCCAGCTTGGCCAGCTGCACCGCGGCCTGGCCGACACCACCGGCGGCGGCGTGCACCAGCACCCGGTCACCGGCCTTCATTCCGGCCAGCTGGTGCAGGGCGTAGTACGCGGTGACGTACACCGAGATCAGCGCCGCGGCGTCGGTCATGCTGAGCGCGGCCGGCTTGCGCACCGCCACCGCCGAGGGGACGGTGATCCGGCGCTTGAAGACGCCCAGGTAGTTGACGATGACCTGGTCGCCGACCCGGAAGCCGGCGTCGGGGCCGGTGGCCACCACGGTGCCCGCGCACTCGAAGCCGAGCGGCTGCTCGCCGAACTCCTTGAGCAGGCCGAGCGCGTTGAGCACGTCCTTGAAGTTGAGGCCGGCGGCCTCGACCTCCACCTGGATCTGGTCCCCGACCGGGGTGACGTCCTCGGCGGGCACCACCTTGATCCCGGAGAACTGGCCGTACTCCTTGACCGCCAGCTCGACGTTGCCGTCCCCGGTCTCGCCGGCGCGGGGCAGCAGGCGCCGTACGTGGCGGTGGCCGCCGCGGAACGCCACCTGGAACTCGCCGCTGTCCCGCGAGGTCCACTCGTCCAGCAGGCCCTGCGCCCCGCCCTCGGCAGGCAGGTCCACCATCGTGGTCCGGTACACCGGGCTCTCGTTGAGCACCACGTGGCCGAAGCCCCAGAGGCTGGCCGCGGCCGACGGGCCCTGGGCCGTCACGAGGTCGCCCGGCAGCTGCTGACCCTGCTCGGTCACCAGCCAGAGCCGCTGGTTGCGGCCGAAGCCCTCCTGGTCGAGGACGGCCAGCAGCTCGAGCAGCTCGCGGTAGTTGCGCTCGCTCTCGGCCCGCAGGTCGTCCGATCCCGCCCGCCAGAACCAGGCGACGTCGGTCACCTGGCCCTCGCGCAGGGCCTGGGCGACCGCGGCCGGGTTCTCGGCGAAGCTGAGCCGCACCTCCGCCCCGGGCGCCGCCGCGGCCAGCTCGGCGAGCTCCTCGGCGGTCCGGCCGACCAGCAGCGCATGCCGGGCGCCGAGGCCGCCCTGGGCCACCAGCGAGCGCTTGACCCAGCGCAGCTCGTGCAGGAAGTGCCGCTTGCGGCGGCCGGGGTCGGCGATCCGCTTGAGCCCGAGGCCGCGCAGCTCGAAGACCGGCTGCTCGCCCTCCAGGACCACCAGGTCCAGCGAGACGTCCACCTCGGGGTGGTCGGCCGCGCCCCGGCGCAGCACCGCGCGCAGCTGCTCGGCCTTGGGCTTCTTGAAGAGCCGGAAGCTCCCGAAGCGCACCGGCAGGTAGCTGCTGCCGTCGTCGCCCACCGCCGCGAAGGCGTGGGTGGCGGCGTCCAGCAGGGCCGGCGGGATGTGCTCGAGCGCACCGGCGGCCAGGCCCTGCAGCTCGCCGACGGCGAGGTCCTCGCCGTACCGGTCGACCCGGCCCATCCGGCGGAACCACGGGCCGTAGTCCAGGCCCGCGCCCGAGTACGCGGCGTAGACCTCGTCCGAGCCGAGGGCGTCGTCCGGCTCGCCGGCCGCGTCCACGAGGGCGCGCAGCTCCAGGGCGAGGGCCGGGTCGGCCGCCGGCTCGGCGGCCAGCGTGGCGGTGGTGTGCAGCCGCTCGATCGCGCCGACCAGGCTGACGACCTCCACGGAGGCCGTGCCGTCGGGCAACTGCCGTACCCGGGTACGCAGTTCGACGGCGCCCTCCTCGGGAAGGAACAGCGCCTCGCGCATCGTGACGTCCTGGATCGCGCGCCGGGTCTCCCCGTGCACGGCGTCCTGCAGGGCCAGCAGGGTCTCCAGGTAACCGGTGCCGGGGAAGACGACCTGACCGGCGACCTTGTGGTCGACCAGGTAGGCCGGGTTCTCGGCGGACAGCCGGGTGGAGAACTCGCGTACGCCCTCCGCCAGTTGCTCCGGCGTGGTGATCTCGGCGCCGAGCAGCGGGTGGCTGATCTCGCCGGACGCCTGCCGGGAGCCGAGACCGTGGCGCTCGCCCTTGAAGGGCAGCCAGTAGCGCTTGCGGTCGAAGACGTAGTGCGGCAGCGGGGTGCGCCGCCCCTCCCGGCCGCGGTGGAACTCGGCCCAGGAGAAGGGGAGTCCGGCGGTGTAGAACTGGGCGACGGCCGCGCGCAGCGTGCTGCCGTCGGTGTCGTCGCGGTGCAGGCTGCTCAGCCAGCGGTGGTCCTGCGGGGTGACGCACTGCCGGGCGAGGCTGGTGAGCGTCGGGGAGGGGCCGAGCTCGATCAGGACGTGCTTGCCCCGGCGCTCCAGGGTCCGCATCCCGGCGAGGAAGTCGACGGGGGCGCCGATGTGCCGCACCCAGTAGTCGGGCGTGGACAGTTCGGCCGGGCGGGCGACCTGGCCGGTGACGTTGGAGATCAGGGTGAAGACCGGCTCGCGGTAGGTGATGTGCGCGATGGCGGCCCGGAACTCGTCGTACACCTCGGCCATCAGCGGCGAGTGGAAGGCGTGCGAGACCGAGAGCCGGCTGACCTTCAGGCCCTGCGCGGTGAGCTCGGCACCGAGCGCGGTGAGGGAGTCCTCGCCGCCGGAGACCACGCACTGCTGCGGGGAGTTGATGCCGGCGATCGCGAGGTCGGGGTAGCTCTCCAGCAGCGGGGCGATCTCGTCGGCGGGCGCGGCGACCGCGGCCATGCCGCCCGGAGCGGTCACCGACTGCATCAGCCGGGCGCGGGCCGCCACCAGGGTGACGGCGTCCTCCAGGCTGAAGAGGCCGGCCACGGCGGCGGCCACCACCTCGCCGATGCTGTGGCCGATCAGCGCGTTGGGCCGGGCTCCCCAGGACAGCCAGAGCTTGGCGAGTGCGTACTCGACAGTGAACAGTGCCGGCTGGGTGTAGCGGGTCTGGTGGATCTCCTCGGCGTCGTCCGAGTGCCCGAGGACCATGTCCTTGATGGAGCGGCCGAGCAGCGGGGCGAAGAGCCGGTCGCACTCGTCCACCTGCTCGCGGTAGACCGGGAACTGCTCGTAGAGCGCGCTGCCCATGCCGACGTACTGCGAACCCTGCCCGGTGAACAGGAAGGCCACCTTGCGGAAGTCGCCACCGCTCTTCTTCTCCTTCTCCAGCGCGGCCGCCTGCTTGTCCAGGAAGGCGGCCAGCTCGGCGCGGTCGTGCACGACCCCGGCGACGCGCTGGTTGAAGTGGCTGCGGCCGACGTTGCCGGTGTAGGCGATGTCCCCGACCGGCGCGTCCGGGTTCTCGGCGAGGAAGGTCCGGTACGCCTCGACCTGGTGCGCCAGGCTCTTGCGGTTCTTGGCGGACAGCGTGAAGACGTGGCCGCCGGTGACGGTGGCCTGCTGCGCCTCACCGGCGGTGGGCGGGGCCTCCTCCAGGACGGCCGCCGCGATGGCGCCCGCGAAGCCGAAGCTGTTGATCGCGGCCCGCTTGACCTCGGCGTCCCACGGACGGCACTCGGTCGGCACGGTCACCGCGTAGCGGTCCCACGGGATGCGCGGGGACGGGGTGCTGAAGTTGAGGTGCGGGTAGATCGTGCTCGCCCGCAGCTGGAGCACGGTCTTGACCACGCCGACCACGCCGGCGGCGGGCTCGGCATGGCCGATGTTGGTCTTCACCGAGCCGACCACCAGCGGGTCGTCCTTGGTGTGCGAGTCGGCGAAGACGTCGCAGATCGCGCCCATCTCGATGGGGTCGCCCAGCGGGGTGCCGGTGCCGTGCGCCTCGACGTACTGGACGTCGCCCGGCTCCAGGCCCGCGTTGGCCAGGGCGGTGCGCATCACGGTCTCCTGCGCGGTGCCGTTGGGCACCGTCAGGCCGGCACTCTCGCCGTCCTGGCCGATCGCGGTGCCGCGCACCACGGCGAGGATGCGGTCGCCGTCGCGCTGCGCGTCGGAGAGCCGCTTGAGGACCAGCGCCCCGGCGCCCTCGGCCCGGGAGTAGCCGTTGGCCGACTCGTCGAAGGTCTTGCACTGGCCGTCGGGGGCCAGCATGTTGCCGTTCGAGAAGATCACGAAGATCCGGGGGTGGTGCAGGATGTTCACCCCGCCGGCCAGGGCGATGTCGCACTCGCCGCGGCGCAGCCCTTCGACCGCCAGGTGCAGCGCGGTCAGCGAGGAGGCGCAGGCGGTGTCGATGCTCATGCTGGGCCCGCGCCAGCCGAGGAAGTACGAGACCCGCCCGGAGATCGGGAACGCGGTGATGCCGGAGGCGAGGTGGCCGTCCAGCTCCTCGTACGGGAGGGAGTCGAGCTCCAGCGCGTAGTCGATCGAGCTGGTGCCGATGTAGACGCCGCCGTTGCCGTGCCGCAGGGTGGCCGGGTTGACGTTGGCGTCCTCGAGGGCGGACCAGACGGTCTCCAGCAGGATGCGCTGCTGGGGGTCGACGTACTGGGCCTCCTTCGGCGAGATGTTGAAGAACTGGGCGTCGAACTGGTCGATCCCGTCCAGGAAGCCGCCGCTGGTGGTGCGGACCTTGCCGCGGTCCTCCTCACCGGTCGGAGCGAACACCGACTTGTCCCAGCGCTCCTCGGGCACCGGGACGATGCCGGAGCTGCCGGTGCGCAGGAACTCGTCGAAGCCTTCGAGGGTGTCGTTCCCGCCTGGGAACCGCAGGCCGACACCGATGATGGCGACCGGCTCCTGCTGTGACTGGCTGGCGGTGGTGGCGGCGGGGAGCCGGTCTTGCGCAGGCGCGGAAGTGTCTGGCACTGCCGTGCCTCCTTTCCCTGGGTAGCGGTGGCGGTGCGGCGACGAAGGTTCCGTGCTCACGTACCGGCGAAGAGGTCTGGCAGCACGTCGCTGGTGAGGTGGATCAGCAGCTGGGCCACGGTGGGGCTGTTGAACAGTGCGTTGGTGTCGATCTCGCCGCCGAGCAGCGTCTCCAGACGCTCCTTGATCTCGGTGAGTCGCAGCGAGGTCAGACCCAGTTCGAAGAAGGGGCTCTCGAACGGGAGCTCCTCGTCCTCGTCCATGAACAGGGCGTCCTTGAACTCCGCCGTCACCAGCGACTCGAGAGCGTCCACACGCTCTGATCGGGGAAGTGCTTCCAACTTCTCGATCGTCGGGGTTCGCTCGGCCATCGTGTCGCTGCCTCCGTCATGTCCTGGGTCTCTCCGGCACATCCGAACACGCGTGCCTGACGCTGCCCTGACGGAACTCTGACCGGGCCGGGGAAGCACGAAGGGCGCCGACCAGAGGTCGGCGCCCTTCGGCTGTGTGCGGTCAGGTCAGCACTCGATGACGTTCACGGCGAGGCCGCCGCGCGAGGTCTCCTTGTACTTGACCTTCATGTCGGCGCCGGTCTCCTTCATGGTCTTGATCGCCTTGTCGAGGGAGACGTGGTGCCGTCCGTCGCCGCGCAGGGCCATCCGGGCGGCGGTGACGGCCTTCACGGAGGCCATGCCGTTGCGTTCGATGCAGGGGATCTGGACCAGGCCGCCGACCGGGTCGCAGGTGAGGCCCAGGTTGTGCTCGATGCCGATCTCGGCGGCGTTCTCGACCTGCTCGGGGGTGCCGCCGAGGACCTCGGCCAGACCGCCGGCCGCCATCGAGCAGGCCGAGCCGACCTCGCCCTGGCAGCCGACCTCGGCGCCGGAGATGGAGGCGTTCTCCTTGAACAGCATGCCGATCGCACCGGCCGCCAGCAGGAAGCGGACGATGCCGTCGTCGTCGGCGCCGGGGATGAAGTTCAGGAAGTAGTGCAGGACGGCCGGGATGATGCCGGCCGCGCCGTTGGTCGGGGCGGTGACCACCCGGCGGCCCGAGGCGTTCTCCTCGTTGACCGCCATCGCGTAGAGGGTCACCCACTCCATCGCGTTGGCCGGGCCGATGCCCTCGGCGCGCAGCGCCCGCGCCCCGCTGGCCGCCCGCCGGCGGACCTTGAGGCCGCCCGGGAGTATGCCCTCGCGTGCCATCCCGGCCGCGACGCACTCCTGCATGACCCGCCAGATCTCCAGCAGCCCGGCCCGGATCTCCGCCTCGCTGCGCCAGGCCTTCTCGTTCTCCAGCATCAGGCCGGAGATGGAGAGCCCGGTCTCCCGGGTGAGGCGCAGCAGCTCCTCGCCGGTACGGAAGGGGTAGCGCAGCAGGGTGTCGTCCGGGACGACGCGGTCCGCGCCGATCGCGTCCTCGTCGACCACGAAGCCGCCGCCGACCGAGTAGTACGTCTTCTCCAGGACGGTCGCCCCGGCGGCGTCGAAGGCCCACAGGGTCATGCCGTTGGCGTGGTACGGCAGCGAGCGGCGGCGGTGCAGGATCAGCTGGGTGTCCGGGTCGAAGTCGATGACCTGGGTGCCGAGCAGGCTGAGCCGCTTCTCGGCCTTGATCCGGTCGACGTCCGCGTCGGCCTGGTCGACGTCGACGGTGCGCGGCGAGTTGCCCTCCAGACCGAGCAGGACGGCCTTCGGGGTGCCGTGGCCGTGGCCGGTGGCGCCGAGGGAGCCGAAGAGCTCCGCGCGGACGGACGTGACCTCGGCGAGCAGCCCCTCCGACTTCAGCCGGCGGGCGAACATCCGGGCCGCTCGCATCGGGCCGACGGTGTGCGAGCTGGATGGGCCGATGCCGATGGAGAAGAGGTCGAAGACGCTGATGGCCACGGGGTGACGTCCTTGTCTGGTCTCGTGGGGAAGGACTGAGCACGGAACGGGGCACCGCACGCACTGTCCAGTGTGCGCGGTGCCCCGGAATTCCAGATGGCCCGGCGGGGTGAGGCCGGTCACCTGAGCTGGAACTTTTACAGCTCCGGGTACAGCGGGTACTTCACGGCCAGGGCGGTGACGCGGGTCTTGAGGGCCTCGGCCTTGGCCTCGTCGAAGGCGGGGAGGAGGGCCTCGGCGATGATGTCGGCGACCTCGCGGAAGTCCTCGGCCTGGAAGCCGCGGGTGGCGAGGGCCGGGGTGCCGATGCGCAGGCCGGAGGTGACCATCGGGGGGCGGGGGTCGTTCGGGATGGCGTTGCGGTTGACGGTGATGCCGACCTCGTGGAGGCGGTCCTCGGCCTGCTGGCCGTCGAGCTCGCTGTTGCGCAGGTCGACCAGGACGAGGTGGACGTCGGTGCCGCCGGAGAGGACGGAGACGCCGGCCTCGGTGAGGTCGGCCTGGAGCAGGCGCTCGGCGAGGATCTTGGCGCCCTCGAGGGTGCGCTGCTGGCGCTCCTTGAACTCCTCGGAGGCGGCGACCTTGAAGGCGACGGCCTTGGCGGCGATCACGTGCTCGAGCGGGCCGCCCTGCTGGCCGGGGAAGACCGCGGAGTTGATCTTCTTGGCCCACTGCTCCTTGCAGAGGATGACGCCGCCGCGCGGGCCGCCCAGGGTCTTGTGGGTGGTGGTGGTGACCACGTCCGCGTAGGGGACGGGGGAGGGGTGCAGGCCGGCGGCGACCAGGCCGGCGAAGTGGGCCATGTCGACCATGAGGAGGGCGCCGACCTCGTCCGCGATGCGGCGGAACTCGGCGAAGTCGAGCTGGCGGGGGTAGGCGGACCAGCCGGCGATGATCAGCTTGGGCTGGTGCTCCTTGGCGAGGCGCTCGACCTCGGCCATGTCGACCAGGTTGGTCTTCTCGTCGACGTGGTAGGCGGCGACGTTGTAGAGCTTGCCGGAGAAGTTGATCTTCATGCCGTGGGTCAGGTGGCCGCCGTGGGCCAGGCTCAGGCCCAGGATGGTGTCGCCCGGCTGGATCAGCGCGAACATGGCGGCGGCGTTGGCCTGCGCGCCGGAGTGCGGCTGGACGTTGGCGTGCTCGGCGCCGAACAGCGCCTTCACCCGGTCGATGGCGATCTGCTCGGCCACGTCGACGAACTCGCAGCCGCCGTAGTAGCGCTTGCCGGGGTAGCCCTCGGCGTACTTGTTGGTCAGGACCGAGCCCTGGGCCTCCATGACCGCCACGGGGGCGAAGTTCTCGGAGGCGATCATCTCGAGGGTGGTCTGCTGGCGGTGCAGCTCGGCGTCGACCGCGGCGGCGATCTCCGGGTCGAGCGCGTGCAGGGACTGGTTCAGAACCGTCATGAGTGGGTCTTCCCTGGGGCGGAGCGGGCAGTGGGGCCAAGCGGGGGGAAGGGCGGCCGCCGCGCTGCGGCCGCCCCCGTCACAGGTGGGTCAGGCGCCGATGAAGGCGGCGTACTCGTCGGCGTCGAGCAGGCTGTCCGTCGCCTCGGCCCGGACCTTGAACAGCCAGCCGCCCTCGAAGGGCTCGGCGTTCACGAGGGCCGGGTCGTCGATGACGGCCTGGTTGACCTCGACGACCTCGCCGGTGGCGGGCGAGTACAGGTCGCTGACCGACTTGGTGGACTCGAGCTCGCCACAGGTCTCACCTGCGGTGACGGTCTCCCCGACCTCGGGGAGCTGCACGTACACGATGTCACCGAGCGCGTCGGCCGCGTGAGCGGTGATGCCGACCGTCGACACACCGTCGGCAGCGGCGGTCAGCCACTCGTGCTCCTTGGTGTACTGCAGGTGCGTGGGGTTGCTCATGGCGTCATTCTCCAGGATCGCAAGAGGGTAGGGCGAAGCCGTCCGCTGAGCGGACCGGACATGGGGGGTACTACGGCTCAGCGAGCTCAGCGGGCGCGCTTGTAGAACGGCAGCGCGACGACCTCGACCGGCTCGTGCTTGCCGCGCACGTCGACGGCCACGGCCGTACCGGGCTCGGCGAACGCCGCGTCCACGTACGCGATGGCGATCGGCTTGCCCAGGGTGGGGGAGGGGGCGCCGGAGGTGATCCGCCCGATCGGCGTGCCGTCCGTGCTGACGACGGCGTACTCGGCTCGCGGGACGCGCTTGCCCTCGGAGACCAGGCCGACCAGCTTGCGCGGCGGGTTGGTCTCGGCCTGTGCGGCGGCCTCCTCAAGGGCCTTGCGGCCGACGAAGGCGCCGCCGTTGGTGGTCTTGTCGAAGCGGACGACCCGGCCGAGACCGGCGTCGAACGGGGTGAGGTCGGTGTTCAGCTCGTGCCCGTACAGCGGCATGCCCGCCTCCAGGCGCAGGGTGTCCCGGCAGGACAGGCCGCAGGGGACCAGGCCCTGGGCGGAGCCGGCCTCGGTCAGCGCCTGCCACAGGTGCTCGGCGTCGGCCGGGGCGCAGAAGATCTCGAAGCCGTCCTCGCCGGTGTAGCCCGTCCGGGCGAGCCAGACGTCCTTGCCGGCCACGGTGGCGGGCAGCAGCGCGTAGTACTTGAGGCCGGGCAGGTCGGCGTCGGTGACGGAAGCGAGGATGCCGTTGGCCTCGGGGCCCTGGACGGCGAGCAGCGCGTACGCGTCCCGGTCGTCGCGGACGACGGCGTCGAAGCCGGCCGCACGCTCGGTCAGCGCGTCCAGCACCACCTGGGCGTTGGAGGCGTTGGCGACGACCATGTACTCGTTCTCGGCGGTGCGGTAGACGATCAGGTCGTCCAGGATGCCGCCGTCCTCGCGGCAGATCATGGTGTAGCGGGCGCGCAGCACGCCCAGCGCCGAGATGAAGCCGACCAGCGCGTGGTCGAGCAGCTCGCCGGCCTGCGGGCCGGTCACGGTGATCTCGCCCATGTGGGACAGGTCGAACAGACCGGCCTTGGTGCGGACCGCGACGTGCTCCTCGCGCTCGCTGCCGTAGCGCAGCGGCATGTCCCAGCCGGCGAAGTCGGTCATCGTCGCGCCGAGGGCGCGGTGCAGCGAGTCGAGTGCGGTGAGGCGAGGGGACATGGTGGCGGGACTCCTTGGCTGCTTACGGGCATGCGGGGGTGGAGTCTCCCCGTCTGTCGTCACAACCTGAGAGCTTCACCGCCACTAAGAATGGCGGCTTGCACCGTGGGTGGGCGCACGGCGCGGCCGTGTCCACTTTCCAGATGTGCCTCGCCCATGCGGTAGGGGTGCCTGAGAGATTCCGGGGAGGACTTGCTCCTTCGGCGCCGGCTGTACCCCCAGGGGCACTCCGGACTCTCCCGCGCGGGTTCGAACGGCCGATATGAAGTTTGGGCGCGCTCATCATGGCATGCCCCGAGCGCTCCGCGGGAGAGGGGCCGCGCCCTGGCGCCGGACGCTAGGCTTTTCGCAGCGCGATCAGACGAGGGGCGGTACAGAGGCCGATGGGCTACCCGGCGGGCGAGACACAGGCATGGGCCGAGCCGGGCGCGGCTCCACCCGGCGGCAGCTGGCCCGCCAACGAGCTGGAGCAGGTGCTCACCGCCGCCCTCGGGGACCCGGGTGCGACGCCCAGGGTGATCGAGGTGCTGGCACGCAGTCAGGTCTGGATCCCGCTGCCGGCTGGTGCCGACCCGCAGGGCCAGGCGCTCGACCTGCCCACCATCGAGCTCGCGGGCACCCCGTACGTGCCGGTCTTCTCCTCGCAGGACCAGTTCCTGCAGCACGCCCCGGGGATGGCCTTCGCGATCGCCCCGGTCTGGGAGTTCGCCCGCGGGCTGCCGCTCGGCGTCGGCATCGCCGTCAACCCGGAGGCCCCGGTGGGCATCCCGGTGCCGCCGGAGGGGGTCGGCGAGCTGCGGCGCGGTCCGCAGGGCGAGCGCTGGCAGCAGCAGCCGGACGGCGCGCGGGTCGCCCTGCGGGAGCTCGAGCCGCACGAGGAGCCGTACGCCTTCCTTGCCGCAGCCGCCTCCGAACTCGCCGCGCTGCCGGGCGTCCTGACGGCCCGCCGGGCGCTGGCGAGTGTGGAGGGGGAGGCCCCGGCGCTGTTCGTCGGCGTCCAGTTCGACCCCGCCATGCCCACCGATCCCGGCCAGGCCAACGAGGCGCTCGGCCGCGCCCTGGGAACCGCCCCGCTGCCCTGGGGCGTCCATCTGGTGCTGCTCGACCTGGTCGCGGACCCGGTCGTGGAGTGGCTGCTCACCCGGGTGCAGCCGTTCTACGCCCGGGGGTGACCGGCCGGTAGGGGGACGGTGGTATGACGGCTGTCGGCCCGGCCCAATAAGGTGCTCCCCGACAGACCGTGCAACGACACCCGTGCGGCGACATCGGAAGACGACGGAAGAGGGCCCATGAGCTCCGGAGCGGCAGGCGGCGGCGCGATCGAGCGCGCCCTCGGCGAGGTCGCGCCGGAGGGGTACGAGGCGTACGAGAACCTGCTGCGCGCCCTGGCCGAGGGCCAGGTCTGGATGCTGCTCTGGCACGGCACCCCCGGCAGCCCGGACGCCCAGTACGGGAACATGGACATCAGCGGCCACGGCTACGCCCCCGCCGTCACCTCCCCCGAGCAGCTCGCCGCGAGCGGCTGGGCCCGCGCGCACGAGGTGATCTCCGGCCCGGAGATCGCGAACGCGCTGTACCGCACCCGCTGGGGCCTCTGGCTGAATCCGCACGTCCCCGGCGGTGGCGTCGGCATCCCCTGGGCCGACCTGCGCCGGGTCGCGGCCGGGCTCGACCGGCTGCCGGCCGGCCCGCTCCAGCTGGGTGAACCCCAGGTCCAGGCACCGCAGTTCTACGGCCTGCTGGAGCAGCAGGCCGCCGAGGTCCGCCCCGTCCGAGCGCTGCGCCGGGCCTGGGTGCGCCCGGCACTCGGCGAGCCGTACCTGGCGATCGGCCTGGAGCTGTACGACACCTCCCCGCCCGCCGTCGAGGCGGCGAGGGCCCTGGTGCAGCGGGCGGTCGCGCACGCCCCCGAGGGCCTGGCGGTCTCCACCGTCGTGCTGGCCGACGAGTACGACCCGGTCGCCATGTGGATGCGGGCGCACGCCCGGCCGTTCTTCGACCGCGACGCGCAGCTGGCCCCGCCTCCCCCCGCGCCGTACCCCGGCTACGGCTACGGCGGCGCCCCTCAGGGCCCGCCCCAGGGTCCGCCCGCCCCGGGCTGGCCCCAGCAGCCCTGGCCCGGCTACCAGGGCCGCTGACGCTCGTCCCGGACACCGCTCCTTCGTCCACCCACCATGGGTCGATCGGTCATGCTTTTGCGCCGATCTGAGGTTCCGTAGGCACACGTCTTGACAGCTGTGTAACAGCTGTGTGAAGAGCGTTATGCGGGAAGATCGCCTGTGCATGCAGACAGATCACAGTTGGGCATCCTTCGGTTGGCAGGTCTGGCGTAAGCCTGTCCGAATGACGGAGAGTCTGCGCAGTGCAGTGCGCGGGACCGCCCCACGAAGGCAACGCGCGTCCTGACCTGTGGATCCCGCGCATGCGCACACTGCGCGGCAGCACCTCGGTGCACCTGCTCCGCCCCGCATTTCCCTGGCATTACGCACTTCCCGTGCACCGACCACGTGCCCCCACACTGCACGTCGGCCCGGTGCGCAACCCCCCCAACAACGATTTCTGCAACGCCGCACCGGCGAACGGCACCACCGCACCGACGCACCTGCACCACACCGCACCAATCGCGATAACCGGACCGTCCTCGGCCCGAGCCCTACCGGGCCCGGTGCACCGTGTACGGCCAGGACCGTGGGCCGGCCACCGTCGGCGAGGGGAACGAACTGACTCATGACCACACCCACCGAGACCACCGGCTCCGCCGCAGAGGCCCAGCCTGACGCGGCGCCCGTAGAGGCCCCGTCGAAGAAGATCCAGGGCCGGTCGCCCGGCCGGATCGCCTGGGACCGCCTCAAGCGGGACAAGGTCGCCCTCGCGGGCGGCATCGTGGTGATCCTGCTGATTCTCGCGGCGATCTTCGCCCCGGTGCTGACCTCCCTGTTCGGCCACCCGGTCGACGAGCCGCACCCGGACCAGATCAACCCGGACCTCGGGCTCCCGAAGGGCGCCTACGGCGGCATCAGCGGTGACTTCCTGTTCGGGGTGGACCCGACCTTCGGCCGCGACGTCTTCAGCCGCATCCTGTACGGCGCCCGGATCTCCCTCACCGTGGCCTTCCTGGCCGCCGGTGTCTCGGTGGTCATCGGCGTGCTGATGGGTATCGCGGCCGGCTACTTCGGCGGCTGGGTCGACTCGGTGATCAGCAGGGTCATGGACGTCCTGCTGGCCTTCCCGCAGCTGCTGTTCAGCATCGCGCTGGTCTCGGTCATGCCGAACTCGCTGCTCGGTCTCACCGGCAGCGGCGTGCGAATGGCGATCCTGGTCCTGGTGATCGGCTTCTTCGGCTGGCCGTACATCGGGCGAATCGTCCGCGGACAGGCCCTGTCGATGCGAGAACGCGAGTTCGTCGACGCGGCCCGCAGCCTCGGCGCCGGCAGTGTGCACATCCTGCTGCGCGAGCTGCTCCCCAACCTGGTGGCGCCGATCCTGGTCTACGCGACCCTGATCATCCCCACCAACATCCTGAGCGAGGCCGCCCTCAGCTTCCTCGGCGCCGGTGTGAAGCCGCCGACGCCGTCCTGGGGCCAGATGCTCTCCGATGCCACGAAGATCTACCAGGTCGACCCGACCTACATGATCGTGCCCGGTCTGGCGATCTTCATCACGGTGCTCGCCTTCAATCTCTTCGGCGACGGCCTGCGCGACGCGCTCGACCCCAAGGGCAACTGAGCCCGCACAGCCGCACCCCCCACCGGCCGGCACCCGTATCCGGCCCCACCCACTCGGGGGACTAACAGCCCCCCGGCGGACCGCTCAGGCCCGCACACCTTCAGGAGGATCCGTACCCATGACGCGAAACAGGACGCTCGCCGCTGCCGCACTGGTGGCCACGCTGGCCCTCACCACCGCCGCGTGCGGTGGCTCGAAGGGGGGCGGCACGAGCAGCGAGGCCAGCGCCAGCTCGAAGGGCGGCTTCAATGCCGCAGTCGACAAGGTGCTGAACGCCTCCGACAAGAAGGGTGGCACGCTCAACCTGTGGTCCAGCACGGACGTTGACTCCCTGGACCCGGGCCGTGCCTACTACGCCTCGGTGTGGAACTACGAGCGCTTCTACGCTCGTACCCTGCTCGCCTTCGACGGCAAGCCGGGCAAGGAGGGCCTGAAGCTCGTTCCGGACCTCGCCGCCGCGCAGCCGGAGATCGCCGCCGACGGCAAGACCTACACCTTCAAGCTGAAGAAGGGTCTGAAGTTCGAGGACGGCTCGCCGATCACCACCAAGGACATCAAGTACGGCATCGAGCGCATCTTCGCGCAGGACGTCGTCGCGGGTGGCCCGACCTACCTGATCAACTCCCTGGACCAGGGCCAGAACTACAAGGGCCCCTACACCGACAGCGACCCGAACAAGCTGGGTCTGAAGACGGTGGAGACCCCGGACGACACCACGATCGTCTTCCACCTGGCCGCGCCGGACTCCTCCTTCCCGTTCCTGCTCGCGATGGGCTCGGCCTCGCCGGTCCCGCAGAAGCTGGACACCGGTGCCAAGTACGGTGACAAGCCGGTCTCCTCCGGCCCGTACAAGTTCAAGACCGTTGAGCCCGGCAAGAACTACGAGCTGGTCCGCAACGAGAACTGGGACCCGGCCTCCGACCCGTTCCGCAAGGCGCTGCCGGACGTCGTCAAGCTGACGATCACCACCAACGCCGACGACATGGACGCCCGTCAGCTCGACGGCACCGCGGACCTCGACTGGGCCCAGACCGGTCTCTCCCAGGCCGCCCAGGCCAAGGTCCTGACCGACCCGGCGCTGAAGGCCAACACGGACGACCCGTACAACGGCTTCATCCGCTTCATCTCGATCGTCCCGAAGGTCGCCCCCTTCGACAACATCCACTGCCGCAAGGCCGTGATGTACGCGGCCGACACCACCGCCCTGCAGACCGCTCGCGGTGGCTCGGTGGCCGGTTCGACCTTCGGCTCGATGCTGCCCCCGAACATCCTCGGCTCCGACGACTACGACCCGTTCGAGCTGACCAAGGGCAAGCCGAACCTGGACAAGGCGAAGGCGGAGCTCAAGGAGTGCGGCAAGCCTGACGGCTTCACCACCACCATCGCCGTCCGTGGCAACAAGGCCAAGGAGGTCAACTCGGCCGTCGCGCTGCAGACCGCCCTCAAGGCCATCAACGTCACGGTGAACGTCGACCAGTACGACGGCAAGCTGCTCGCCTCCGTCGCGGGTTCGCCCGACACCGTCCACAGCAAGGGCTACGGCCTGATCGTGGCCGGCTGGGGTGCTGACTACCCGAACGGCGCCGGCTACATGCAGCCGCTGATGGACGGCCGCTTCATCACCAAGACCGGCAACAGCAACTACCCGGAGACCAACGACCCGGCGATCAACGCGCTGTTCGACAAGGCCGCGGCGGAGAAGGACCCGGCGAAGGCCGCCGAGATCTACAAGCAGATCAACCACACGGTCGTCGACTCCGCCGTCTGGCTGCCGATCGTGGCCGACAAGGCGCTGAACTACCGCAACCCGCGCCTGACCAACGTCTTCGTCAACGACGCCTTCGGCGAGGTGGACTTCCAGGCCCTGGGCGTCTCCGACGGCAAGTGACCTGACCCGCTCCGCTCCCGAAGTTCGCACAGCTAGTCCGAAGGGCAGGTGAAGGCTCTGCCGGGGCCGGCCGGAACTCCTACAGGGGTTCCGGCCGGCGCCCGGCGGGGTCGACCGCAATGCTCGTGTATTTCATTCGACGGCTCGTCAATGTCGTCGCCATGCTGCTGGTGGTCTCCGCGGTCACCTTCGGCATCTTCTTCATGGTGCCGAAGCTCACCGGTACCGACCCGGCGCTCTACTACGTCGGCAAGATCGCCGACAAGGTCGCGGTCGAGGGTGTCCGGCACAAGATGGGCCTCGACAAGCCGATCATCGAGCAGTTCTACCTGTTCCTGAAGGGCCTGTTCGTCGGACGCGACTACAGCACCGGCACCGACATCACCCACTGTGCGGCGCCGTGCTTCGGTTACTCGTTCAAGACCGAGCAGGAGGTCTGGCCGGTCCTTCTCGACCGACTGGGCGTCACCGCCTCGCTCGCCGCCGGTGCCTCCGTGCTCTGGCTGGTCTTCGGTACGGCGACCGGTGTGGTGTCCGCGCTCAAGCGCCGCACCCTGCTGGACCGCTTCACCATGACCACCGCCCTGGCCGGTGTCTCGCTGCCGATCTACTTCACCGGCATGCTGGCCAGCGCGATCTTCGTCTACCAGCTCGGCTGGTTCCCGCACGACTACGTCGACCTCGGCAAGGACCCGGTCGCGTGGTTCCAGAACCTGCTCCTGCCCTGGATCACCCTGGCCTTCCTCTACGCCGCGACGTACGCCCGGCTCACCCGGGCCACGCTGCTGGAGGTGCTCGGCGAGGACTACATCCGCACCGCGCGGGCCAAGGGCCTGGGCGAGCGGACCGTCATCGGCAAGCACGCCATGCGCTCCACCCTCACCCCGATCCTCACCGTGTTCGGCATGGACCTCGGCGGCCTGATCGGTGGTGCGGTACTCACCGAGACCACCTTCAACTTCCGTGGTCTGGGCTACGAGGCGGTCTCCTCGATCGCCTCCAGCGACCTCCCGGTGATCATGGGTGTGACCCTCTTCGCCGGCTTCTTCATCATCCTGGCAAACCTGCTGGTTGACGTGTTGTACGCCGTTGTCGATCCTCGGGTGAGGCTGTCATGAGCAAGACCGAGAACACCGCCACGGCCGCCGAGGTGCGCGCCGAGGCCCCCCAGGCCCCCGAGGGCTTCCTCACCGTCCGCGACCTGCGGGTGCACTTCCCCACCGACGACGGCCTGGTCAAGTCCGTCGACGGGCTCAACTTCTCGCTGGAGAAGGGCAAGACCCTCGGCATCGTGGGTGAGTCCGGCTCCGGCAAGTCCGTGACCTCGCTCTCCATCATGGGTCTGCACCGGATGGGCACCAAGCGCGGTGCCCCCCGGATCAGCGGCGAGGTCTGGCTGGACGGCGAGGAGCTGATCGGCGCCTCCCCGGACCGGGTCCGGCAGCTGCGCGGCCAGAAGATGGCCATGATCTTCCAGGACCCGCTGACCGCCATGCACCCGTACTACACGGTCGGCGCTCAGATCATCGAGGGCTACCGGGCGCACCACCCGGGCACCAGCAAGAAGCAGGCCCGCGTCCGCGCCATCGAGATGCTCGACCGCGTGGGCATCCCGCAGCCGGACAAGCGGGTGGACGCGTACCCGCACGAGTTCTCCGGCGGTATGCGCCAGCGCGCGATGATCGCCATGGCACTGGTCAACGACCCGTCCCTGCTGATCGCCGACGAGCCGACCACCGCCCTGGACGTCACCGTCCAGGCGCAGATCCTGGACCTCATCCGGGACCTGCAGAAGGAGTTCGGCTCGGCCGTCATCATCATCACCCACGACCTGGGCGTCGTCGCCGAACTCGCCGACGACATCCTGGTGATGTACGGCGGCAAGTGCATCGAGCGCGGCCCGGCCTCGACCCTGTTCGAGTCCCCCGAGCACCCCTACACCTGGGGTCTGCTCGGTTCGATGCCGCGGCTCGACCGGGAGCTCCAGGACCGGCTGATCCCGGTCAAGGGCACCCCGCCCAGCCTGATCAACGTGCCGTCCGGTTGCGCGTTCCACCCGCGCTGCCCGTACGCGGAGCTGACCGGTGGCCGGTCCACGACCGAGGTGCCGACGCTGGCCGAGGCCGCGGACAAGCACTTCGCCGCCTGCCACCTGCCGATCGCCGACCGGCACCGGATCTTCACCGACGAGATCGCGCCCCGGCTGTGAGCCCGCACCACCCCTCAGGAGATACCCCCATGACGGACAGTCAGACGGCGACGCCCAAAGTAATCCCTGGGGCTTCGCCCGTGCCGGCCTCCGAGCGTGAGCCGCTGCTCCGGGTGTCGGGCCTCACGAAGCACTTCCCGATCACCAAGGGCCTGCTGCGCCGGCAGGTCGGTGCGGTCCGCGCCGTGGACGGGATCGACTTCACCGTGAACGCGGGGGAGACCCTCGGTGTGGTGGGCGAGTCCGGTTGCGGCAAGTCCACCATGGGCCGGCTGGTCACCCGGCTGGCCGAACCGACCAGCGGGACCATCGAGTTCGAGGGCAAGGACATCACCCACCTGGGTGTCGGGGCGATGCGTCCGCTGCGCCGCGACATCCAGATGATCTTCCAGGACCCGTACTCCTCGCTGAACCCGCGGCAGACCGTCGGGACCATCGTCGGTGCGCCGTTCCGCCTGCAGAAGGTCCAGACCGAGCACGGCACCAAGCGCGCCGTCCAGGACCTGCTGGAGCTCTGCGGTCTCAGCCCCGAGCACTACAACCGCTACCCGCACGAGTTCTCCGGCGGCCAGCGGCAGCGCATCGGCATCGCCCGCGCGCTGGCGCTCAAGCCGAAGATGATCGTCGCGGACGAGCCGGTCTCGGCGCTGGACGTGTCGATCCAGGCGCAGGTGGTCAACCTGCTGGACGACCTGCAGAGCGAGCTCGGGCTGACGTACCTGATCATCGCGCACGACCTCTCGGTGGTCCGGCACGTCTCGGACCGGGTCGCGGTGATGTACCTCGGCAAGATCGTCGAGATCGCGGACCGGGACTCGCTGTACAAGTCCCCGATGCACCCGTACACCACCGCGCTGATGTCGGCCGTGCCGGTGCCGGACCCCAAGCGCAAGGAACAGCGCGAGCGGATCCTGCTGACCGGTGACGTACCGTCGCCGATCAACCCGCCGAGCGGCTGCCGCTTCCGTACGCGGTGCTGGAAGGCCCAGGACATCTGCGCCTCGGAGGAGCCGCCGCTGGTGGCTGCGAAGACCGGGCACCAGGTGGCCTGTCACTTCCCGGAGAACACGGCCTCGGAGTGACCTCGGAGTGACCCCGTAGAAGGGGTGGAGTGTCCTTGGGCACTCCGCCCCTTCTGTCGTACCCGGGGTACAGACTGGCCGTATGGCACTCAACTGGAAGCTCGTGATCGACAGCGGCGACCCGCACCGGCAGGCCGCCTTCTGGGCCGAGGCCCTTGGGTACGTCGTCGAGGACAACAGCGTGCTGATCGAGCGGCTGCTCGGCGTCGGCGCGGTCACCCCGGACGACCTCGTCGAGGTCGGCGGACGCCCGGCCTTCCGTGAACTGGTCGCCGTCCGCCACCCGGACGACGAGGTCGACCCCGCCACCGGTACGGGCCTGGGCCGCCGGATCCTCTTCCAGGCCGTCCCCGAGGGCAAGCAGGTCAAGAACCGCCTGCACATCGACGTGCACGCGGGCCCCGAGCGCCGGGCCGCCGAGGTCGCCCGGCTGCAGTCCCTGGGCGCCACCGTCCTCCGGGAGGTCAAGGCCCAGGGCGCCGAGTTCACGAACATGGCCGACCCGGAGGGCAACGAGTTCGACGTGCAATAGTGGCGGTGGCGCGGCCGGAAGACGATCCCTCACGTCGGAAGGCGCAGGAGACATGACCGATTTCGCGGAGTTCGAGCGCAGTGGCTGGGCGCGGCGCAGCGGTACCTATGACGACGGGTTCGGGGCGATGACGGCCGGCCTGCACGAGACGCTTCTCGACGCCGCCGGGGTGGCCGCCGGTACCCGGATGCTGGAAGTCGGCTGCGGCAGTGGCAGGTTGGCTGCGCTCGCTCTGGCCCGCGGGGCCGAGGTGGTCGCCACCGATGCGGTGGAGCAGATGGTGGCGGTGGCCGCCGAAGCGCTGCCCGGCGCCAAGGTGCTGTGCGCCGCGCTGCCC
The DNA here is from genome assembly GCF_007828955.1 of Kitasatospora atroaurantiaca. Classification (NCBI taxonomy): domain Bacteria; kingdom Bacillati; phylum Actinomycetota; class Actinomycetes; order Kitasatosporales; family Streptomycetaceae; genus Kitasatospora; species Kitasatospora atroaurantiaca. The sequence goes on from NZ_VIVR01000001.1 coordinate 5,110,886, forward strand.
GGACTCCCCTTCGCCGAGGGCGAGTTCGACGCCGCGGTGGGCGCCTTCGTGATCAACCACGTGCCCGACCCGCAGGCGGCCGCCCGGGACCTGCAGCGGGTCGTCCGGCCGGGCGGCCGGGTCGTCCTCTCCTGCTGGGACACCCTCGCCCGCAACCGCGCCCAGGGCGTCTTCTTCGACGCCGCGGCTGCCGCCGGAGCGACCCCGCCGGCCGACCTTCCCGGCACCTCGCCGTTCGCCGCGTATGCCGCGCCGGAGGCCTTCGCGGGGCTGCTGCGCGACGCAGGCCTGGTGGACGTTCAGGTCTCCCGGGTCGGCTGGACGCACGCGGTGGACCCCGACCGGTGGTGGCGGGACGTCCTCGCCGGGACGGTCCTCACCTCCTCCCTGATCGAGGGTCAGGACGACCGGACCGTCCGCCGGATCCGCGCCGCCTACGACCGCCTCGTGGCGCAGTACGACGGGGCTCTCCCGGTCGCCGCCCTCGTGGCGACGGGCACGCGGGCTCGTGCCTCCTGAGCGGGCCCACTGGCTGAGCGGGCTCACCGGGTCGTGGCGGGCGAGGGGGCGGTGAGGCACGTGATCACCAGAAAGAACCCTGGAAGAGAACTCTCCCCACCCACCCTCCCGCCAACCCGTCACTCCTACGGGTGACTTGGGCGCGGCAGCGGGCCGGGTGGGGGTACGCTCGCCGCAAACAACCCCCATAAACGCAGACGGCCCCCGGCGGGATTGCACTCCCGGCCGAGGGCCTGACCACCTAGGAAGTCAGACCTTCCCGATGGCTGATTCGCAGTCTAGCCCGCCCATGTCCGGCGTGCTCCACGTCCGCACCCGCCTCACCGCCAACTTCACCGTGATCTCCAACCGCCTGGCCCAACTCCCGGGCAGCGCGGTCACGGTGGGCGTCGGGGTGTACATCCTCTCGCTGCCGGACGGCGCACCCGTGAGCATCGCCGCCCTCTGCGCGCACTTCAGCGAGGGCGAGATCCTCATCGCGCGTGCCCTCAACGAACTCGAAGCGGCCGGCTACCTGGAGCGGCGCCGCGAGCGCACCACGGGCGGCCGCATCCGCACCCGCACCTTCGCGTACGACGTGCCGCGCACCGCCGCCGCCCCGCCCCCGAAGCCCGCACCTGAACCTCGGCGCCCCGTCGAGCCCCCGACCGCGCCCGCCGACCCGCAGGCCGTCGCCGTCCTGAGCTCCCTGCGCAGCCGAGACCCGCGCCTCCTCCTCTCGGAACATGAGATCGCCCAACTCGCCCCGGCCGTCACCGAATGGCTCGCCCGAGGCATCGAACCCCACCAGCTCGCCACCACCCTCACCACCGGCCTCCCCACCCACATCGAACGCCGCCCGGCCCGCCTCCTCGCCTACCGCCTGGCCGCCCTCCTCCCACCCACCGCCCCCGACCCCGTGGTGGTGGTCCCCCTCCAGACCTGCGACGGCTGCGAACGCGCCTTCCGAGCCCCCGAACCATCCCTCTGCCACGACTGCCGCACCGCCGCCGAACCCGTGGACGCGGAGCGTCTCGTCGCAGTCGGCTGAGCCCAGTGCTGCGGCTGACAAGGGCGGACACAGGTCCGCCCCCGGTTCGCGGCACAACAGACCGTGAACCGAGGGCGGATGTGGGTTGATCAGACCGCGCCCAGGATCTGGCCGTAGTCGATCCAGCCCGGGGTGGCGAAGTCGTCGCCGCCGTTCGCGGTGTAGGCGTTGGTGGCGCCGTTGATCACCAGGTAGTCGCCACGGCCGTCACCGTCGATGTCGGTGAAGTCGACCAAGCTCTGGTTGGTCGTGTGCCCCGACGACACCTTGGGGCGCAGGACCCAGCCGCCGCCGCCGACGACGTGGTTGATGTATGAGGTGACGCTCCCGTCCGTGTTAATGATGGTGTAGTCCGCCTTGCCGTCGCCGTCGAGGTCGGTCCAACGGATCCGGGTGCGGTCGCTGGTGACCCCTGTGGCGACCTGGCCGAGGTCGGTCCACCCGCCGGCGCCGTTGGTGTTGCGGAAGACGCCGACCGCGCCGCTCGTCTGGGTGACGATGTAGTCCGTCTTGCCGTCGCCGTCGAAGTCGGCGAAGCGGACCTGGTCGGGGTTGCTGATCACGCCGGTGGCGACCTGACCGAGGCCGATCCAGCCGCCGTGCCCGTCGCCGCCGTTGTTCACGAAGACGTTCACGGCGCCTGTGCTGCCGATGGTGATGTAGTCGGCCTTGCCGTCGCCGTTGAAGTCGGCGAACCGGATCCGGGTCTTGTCGCTGGTGACGCCGGTGGCGACCTGCCCGAGGCTGGTCCAACCGCCGTGTCCGTCGCCGCCGTTGCTGAGCGACACACTGATGGCGCCGCTGTCGGCGATGGTGATGGCGTCGGCCTTGCCGTCGCCGTTGAAGTCGGCGAAGCGGAGCTTGCCCGTCCCGCCGGACTCGTCGACCGCGGCGTTGTTGTGCAGGCCCCGGCTGTAGGTGCCGGAAGACCAGATGGCCGTACCGTCGGGCCGGTAGATGACCAGGTTGCCGTCGGGCTGGAGGAACATGGCATCGCCGGCCTGTGAGGTGCCGCTGGCCCAGAGCGAGGTACCGGTGGTGTGTGCCGCCTGCGGGTAGGCAGCGAAATTGCCGTCGAGCTGCAGGGACATCACCGCGCCGGTGTGGCCTGTGCTGCCGAGCGTCCAGGTGCCGTACCCGGGGTTGCTGATGGTGAGCAAGCCGCCGTTGAACGACATGTTGGCCCGACCGGCGGTCCAGGTGCTGCCGCTCGGGTAGTTCGTGTCGTCACTCGGGAAGAGCACGTATCCGGGGGTGCCGGACAGCAGCGCGGCCTGGGTGGGAGTCAGGGCATTGGCCCAGACCTGCACGTTGGAGACGGCGCCCGTGTAGAAGGACTGGTGGGTGGCGGCGTTGAGGTAGTCGCCGACCCGGAAGCCCTTGGTGAATCCGTTGACCAGGCTGTGGGGTGCGGATCCGACGACGATGCCGTTGATGTACAGCGCCATCACGCTGGTGGTGTGGTTGTAGGTCGCGGTCAGGTGCGTCCACACCCCGGGTTGGACGAGCCCGCCGCCGACGCCAGCATGCGTGCAGTCGTAGGACCAGCCGCTGTCGGCCTTGGCCAGGCAGAAGTACCACTGGTTGGTGGCACTGTCGGGGTAGAGCATGAAGCCGCTGGTGCTGTTGCCGTCCTGGGACAGGAGCACGCCGCCGGAGGCGTCCGGCTTGGCCCAGACTGAGACGGTGAAGTCGGCCGCGACGTTCAGCGCGCTCGTGCTGGTGCTCATGACACCCGTGGCGGTGCCGTCGAGGTGGACGTCTGGCTTGAATAGGTCCTTCATGCTCCAGGTGGCGCCGGTCTGACCCGTCAGGTTCAGGGAGCCTGAGCCCGTGCTGTCGGCGGCGGTGGTGGCCTGGCCGTCGGTGCCATCGGCGAGGGCCCAGGTGTGGGCGGAGGTGACCAGGGTCTGACCGGTCTGCCCAGTGAGGGTGGTGCCGTTGAACAGGTAGGCCGTGGCCGAGCCGTTCGTGTCGAGTGCCCACAGGTCCACAGTGCCGTCGCGGTCGATATCGGCGGCCTGGATGACCGGCTTGGTGGCGGCGGACCAGCCGCTGCCCGGGAACGGGACGGGGGTGACGGCGTTATAGCCGGCCAGGGCGACCAGGTCGGTGGGGCTGTAGTAGTACAGCTGGCCGCCGTTGTCGGAGCGGGCGAACATCGCCGGGAGGTTGTTGACCAGTGCGGTCACGATGGTCCAGCCGGTCCAGTTGCCCGTGCCGGTGGGGTTGGTGTCGCTGATGTCCTGGTCGGGTGGGAAAAAGCCGCCCGGCTGTTGTGAGCTGGCCTGGAGGTAGAGCGACCCGTTGAGGATGGTGAGCAGGGACGGGAAGGGGTTTGGCGCCCCGCCGGCCGCGGTGATGTACAGCTGGCCGGCGTTGGCGACACGGGTGGCCTTGGTGGTGGTGTTAGGCAAGGTGAATGCGACCGACGGGGTGCCCTTGCCAACCAGCGGGGACAGCGCGGAGCCGTCGCCGTTGCCGTAGAAGACCTGGCCGGCGCCGGTGGCGGGGTTGTACTCGAGGACGTCGTTGAAGCCGGATCCGGACCGGAAGTGGCCGACGATCGCCTGGGTGCCGTTCCAGTCGGCGGCAGAGCCGTTGGTCCCGGTGATGCCTTGGGCGCCGATGTCGTCGGCGGCGGCGTTGAGGGAGCGGGTGGTGGTGCCGCTCGCTAGCCAGAGCCCGGACGGCAGCGCGGCCTGCTTGCCGACGGTCGTGAGGTCTGCCCGGCCATCGCCGGTGAGGTCGTTCTCCGGAGCGTCAGCCGGGGGCGCCGCGTCGATCTCCTCCACGTCGCTGTCACCGCTGGGGTTTCCGCCTGCAGACAGGGCGGTGACGGTCAGTACGGTGTGCGCCCGGGTCGGTTTGATGCTGACGGTGGCGGCACCGTTGACCGCGGTCACGGTGGTGGGAGCGGCGCCGTTGACCTGATAGACGTAGCTGGCCGGGGTGGTGCCGGTCGGGTTGGCTTTAATGCTCACCTGGGTCGGCGTGCCGACCGTGAAGGGGCCAGAGCCCACGTCAGCGCTCGGCTTGCCCGGTGCGGTCGGGTCGAAGGTGAACTTGCAGGTGGTGCTGGTCCCACTGTTGACGGAACCGTCGCTCGTGTAGACGTTCCAGGAGAACGTCGTCGGCGTGCCGCCGGCTTCTGTGATGAGCTTGTCCCGTGCGACGAGCAGGCTAGCCGTGGTCCCCGAGTTGGCCGACAGATCGCCGGTGCTGGAGGAAGCGACGACCGCGCCGGTGGCGGTCTTCACGAGGCTGAACGCGACACCGAGGCTGCCGCCGTCGGGGTCGGAGACGACCGCCCGCAGTGTCAGGTCGCCGTTTCCGATGACGGTCGGGGTGGCCGCCGCGCATGCCGTGGCCGGCGAGGTGCTCAGCGAGGACGGCGTGCTGGGTGCGTGGTTGTACGTGGTGGACATGTACATCGTGGACGGCTGGAACTTCTTCCACCCGTAGTCGTCCGACTCGTTGGACGCGCGCAGGCCCAGCGTCAGGTCAGGCCAGGAACCGCTGGCGGCGCTCTGCATCAGGCTCGTGGTGTCGAACCCCACCGATTGGGGGCTGCAGGTGTTGCCGAAGGCGACGTACCGGGTGTCGGACTTGCTGTTCCAGGACGGCTGGTTGTTCCACGTGGTGGATGAGGAGATCGCGCCGGTCCCCCACAGTTCGACGTCGCGTGGCTGGTTGCACGTGGGCGACCAGCTCTCGGTGGCGTAGAACCGGGACGAGCTGATCTGTGCGCCGTAGATGCTGCTGGGTACCGACATGCGGGCGAAGGCGCGGCCCACGTAGTACGGGGAGGCCCAGTCGTTGTAACCCACGCGCAGACCCTCGGGGTCGGTGGTATTCCAGTAACTGGTGCCGGAGTAGTACGAGCTGACGTAGGTCCAGCCAAGGACGGAGCCGCCCGCAGAGTATGTCGGGTCGATGTAGAGCGGCCAGACGGTGTTCGTGCCGGAAAGCAGGCTCGCGTCGGGGGTGAGGGTGATGGCGCCCTCGCTGTAGGCGGCCTTCAGCGGCGCGGTGTGCGCGGTGGCGCCCGGCGCCGCCGCGCTGGAGCGGGCGGGGCTGCCGCTGTGGGCGTCGAGCGTCGCACCGTTGGTGGGATCGGTGACGGTCGGGGCCGCGGTGTCGATGGCGGAGTCCCAGACGCCGCGGACAGGCGCGGGGGCGGAGAACGCCACCTTGCCGGACTTGTCCTTGGCGGTGATGTTGCCGGCCACGTCCGTGGCGAGGTCGACGCCCGTGGTCTTCGTGGTGAACGCGAGGGACTTCAGGGCCGGGTTGGCCGCCGCGGTGGCGTCCTTGACGACCAGGACCTCGGAGAAGCCGCCCTGTGCGTCGGCGGTGATCGTGAGGTCGATGCCGGTCAGCAGGTGGTACGTGGCGGTGGCGCCGTCGAGGACGGGGCTGGGCAGCTTGTTGGTCAGTGCTGCGGGGAGCGATATCGAAAGCGAGCGGCCGCCGTTCTTCATCACGGCCAACGGCCCGTCGCCGCCCGCCGAGACGGTGAGGCCACTGGTGGACAGCACGGGGCCGATCGAGCCGTCGGCGTGCTTGACCAGGGTGGCGTCGAGCGGCTTCCAAGAACCGTCCTGGTACTTGCGCACCGGCATGACGGCCTGGGTAAGGGTGAAACTGCCGTTCGGGTTGGCCGTCAGCTGGTCAGTGGCGGTCGTCGCGGCATCCACCACGACGGCCGCCCGGGACGTACGCGCCTTCACGGCAGCCTGCTCGGCAGTCAGGGGCGCGGCAGGCGAAGCCTTCGTGGTGGAGCGCGTGGTGTCCGCCTGTGCGGGCACCACGAGTGTGGTCAGTGACAGAGCTGTGAGCGTCGCGCCCAGTGTCGCGGCGAGCGCACGTCTCGTCGCCATAGAAGGTGGCACAGGAGTCCCCGCCCTTTCGTCATGTTCGGATGCGGACGGTGGCAGGTCAGCTGGTCGTCCGGCAGGAGCGTCGCACAGCGGTAGGACAACTCGGCAAGGCACCTGAACTGCTGTCATATCGGGTTGGGAGGTTTGCCGATGATATGTCGTATATGCCAACGGCAGCGGAGGTAAAGAGTTGGTCAATCAAGATCCGCGAGGGCCATTGCCTTGTTACGCGGAGCGGTGGACTTTGCGATAGTCGTCGAACCGGGGGAGTTGATCACACCGGGTGATCAGTGCTGCCCTCGTGTAGCCGATCCAAGAGGTGTGATCGCTCGATGCTCCATAGAACCGACAGTCGCTCCGCCGCGCCATCAGGCCGGCCGTTGATATCCGGGCGACCAGCGTCCTTGCGATGGTTGGGCGGGGTGAGCGCGGTGGCGTTGCTCTCTGCGCTGATTGCCGCACCGGCTCACGGCGCTGATCACACGTCGGCCTGGTCCCCGGCCGCGCCGTCGACGGTGGCGGTCAAGGGTGTGCGCAATCTCAAGCCCAAGGTGGCTCAGCAGACCGCCAAGACGCAGCAGACGTACATGCCGCGCGCCACGGCTTGGCCGAAGGCGGCGAAGGGCAGCGCCCACCTCGCAGCTCCTGCGGCAAAGGCTGACGGCGCGAGGCAGACCGCTGCCGGAACGCCCATCTGGGTTCAGGCCAAGAAGTCCGCCACCGGCACTTATCAGGGTCCGGCCGACGTCGGTGTCACCGTCCTGGACCATCAGAAGTCGGCCGGCCTCGGGGTCTCCGGCGTCGTCTTCAGCGTCGCTCCGTCAGGTAACGGACAGGGCGGAGTCCGCATCGGCGTCGACTACTCGTCCTTCGCGGAGGCCTACGGCGGCAACTACGCCTCCCGCCTGCACCTGGTCTCCCTGCCCGCCTGCGCACTGACCACACCGGATGTCCCTTCGTGCCGGGTGCAGACCCCCCTGGCCACGCAGCGGGACGCGAAGGCGTCCACCGTCTCGGCCGAGGTCGAGCTCGGCACTCCCGCCGTCACCCACACCGCGGCGGACGCCACCATGGGGCGTGCTGTTCCCGCGGTCTGGTCCGGTGACGGCACGACTGCCCATCAGGCGTCGACCGCGGCGGCCCCGCAGGTCTTGGCCGCCACCGACTCCACCGGCCAGGAGGGCAGTGCGGCAGGCAGCTACGCCGCCGGCGCGCTCTCCCCGTCCGGCTCGTGGACTGCAGGCGGTGCCGGCGGATCCTTCACCTACGCCTACCCGGTCCAGATCCCCGGCGCGTCGACCTCGCTGACCCCGAAGTTCGCACTCGGGTACGACTCGGCGTCGGTGGACGGCAAGACCGCCTCCACCCAGGCACAGGCCTCGTGGGTCGGTGACGGCTGGTCGACCCCGGACTCGTTCATCGAGCAGACGTTCACCTCCTGTGCGGACAAGCCCGAGGGCACCGCGTCGCCGTCGGAGACCAGTGACGAGTGCTACGCCGGGCCGATCCTGACCCTGTCGCTGAACGGCTCGTCGACCGCGCTGGTCTGGGACTCCGCCAAGAGCACCTGGAAGCCGCAGAGCGACAACGGCGAGAAGATCGCCCACGTCACCAACTCCAACAACGGCTCGGGCACCTACAACACCGACTACTGGACGGTCACCGACCGCACCGGCACGGTGTACTCCTTCGGCCGCAACCAGCTACCTGGCTGGACCTCGGGCAAGGCGGTCACCAACTCCGTCGACTCGATGCCGGTGTACTCCGCGCACTCCGGCGACCCCTGCTACAACGCCGCAGGGTTCTCCTCCTCGGTGTGCACCATGGCCTACAAGTGGCACCTGGACTACGTCAAGGACGCCCGCAGCCAGGCGATGTCCTACTGGTACACGCAGGACACCAACTACTACGCCCAGAACAACGGCCAGTCCAACACCAAGTACGTCCGCGACTCCTACCTAGCGCGGATCGACTACGGCTTCCGCGACAGCGGCGCCTATGGCACCGTCCCGGACCAGATCGCCTTCACACCCGGGTCGCGCTGCACTCTTGCCACCTGCGACCCGATCTCGGGGTCCAACGCGGGTACCCAGTATCCGGATGTGCCGTTCGATCTGATCTGCAACAGCGGCGCCACGTGCACCTCGCACGCGCCGGCGTTCTTCTCCACCGTCCGTCTGAAGCAGATCACCACCAGCCAGTACTCCACCTCCGCCGCCAAGTACCTGCCGGTGGACACCTACGACCTGCTGCAGAGCGAGCCGCCCACCGGTGACGGCACTTCGCCCACCCTGTGGCTGACCCAGGTCACCCGTACTGGCAACGACACCAGCGCCGGCGGCTCCAGCTCCTCGATCCCGCTGCCGCTGCCGCCGGTGGTCTTCGGCGGTGACACCAAGCAGAACCGGGTCGACACCGCCAACTTCCCCGGCATGTACCGCTACCGCCTTACCTCGATCACCACCGAACTCGGCGAACTGATCGGCGTCACCTACGGGCTGCCGAACCCGTGCACCGCGGCCTACGTGGCCGCGGCCAACCCCGCAACCAACACCTCCTCCTGCTACCCGGTCAGCTGGACCCCTCCGTTCTACACCGACCCGGTCACCGACTGGTTCGAGAAGTACGCCGTCACCCAGGTCCTCGAATCCGACCAGACCGGCGGCGCCCTGAAAAAGGACAGCACCTACGCCTACACCGGCGGCGCGGCCTGGCACTACGACGACAACGAGACCGTCCAGGCCAAGTACCGCACCTGGGGCCAGTTCCGCGGCTACGCCACCGTCACCACCTACACCGGTGACGGCACCAACGACCGCAAGACCAAGGACACCGTCAGCTACTACCGCGGCATGGACGGGGACTACGCCACCGTCAACCCGGTCACCATCCGTCCCGTCAGCCTGACCGACTCGCAGGGCGCCGCACACACCGACAGCGACAAGCTCTCCGGCAGCGAACTGGAGAGCACCAGCTACAAGGGCGACGGCACGGTGATCGACAGCTTGACGATCACGTCCTACTGGGTCTCGCCGGCGACCGCGACCCGTAACCGCACCGGGCTGCCCGCGCTGACCGCCGGCACCGCCAAGGAGGCCGAGACCTACACCCGCCAGGCCATCACCTCCTCCGGCAGCACCACCTGGCGCGTCACCGAGACCGACAACACCTACGTTGCAGACCTGGCCGACAACAACTTCGGCCTATTGACCGCCGGCTACAGCCACACCGTGCCGGTGGTTGCGGCGTATGACCAGTGCACCACCTACACGTACGCCCCGGCGAACACCACGCTCAACCTGGTCGGCCTCGCAGCCTCCCAGGAGAGCGACTCGGTGGCGTGCGGCGGCTTCACCGAGGGCACGATCGCCTCGGCACCGGCCGGCTACAACACGCTGACCGCCCCGGCGAGCGTCAACCGGCCCGCCCAGGTGCAGTCCGCGACCCGCACCTTCTACGACGACACCAACTTCTCCACCACGTTCCCGCAGACCACGCCGCCCACCGTCGGCAACGCCACCATGATCCGCCAGGCCGCCGACTACGCCAGCGGCGCGTTCACCTGGCAGACCGCCAAGCGCACTACCTACGACACCTACGGCCGCCCGCTGGCCGCTACCGACGCCAACGGCAACACCACCATCACCGCGTACACGGTCAACAGCGTCGGTCTGACCACCGGCACGACCATCACCAACGCCAAGAACCAGATGGTCAAAACGACGTTCGCCCCCGCCCGCGGTCTGACCACGGCGGCGACTGACGCCAACAACATCACCGCCACCAGTCAGTCCGACGCGCTGGGCCGACTCACCGGCGTATGGACCGAGTCCCGCCCGACCACCGCCCCGGCGAACAAGAAGTTCTCCTACACGGTCTCCAACACCGGGCTGTCCGGTACCACCAGCGACACCCTGAACGAAGCGCTTGGCTACGTCACCTCCCTCACGGTCTACGACTCGTTCGGCCGGGTGCGGCAGACCCAGACGCCGACCCCGCAGGGCGGCCGCCTGGTCACCGAGTCGTTCTTCGACTCCCGCGGTTGGGTTCGCAAGAAGAACAACGCCTACTGGGATCCTGCGAACACGCCCGCCCTCGAGCTCGCGTCGTCCGATGACAACGCCGTACCGAGCCAGGACGTCACCACCTACGACGGCCTCGGCCGCGCGGTCAAGGTCGACTCGCTGAAGAACGCCGTCGTTCAGGAGACCACCACCACCGTCTACGGCGGTGACCGGACCACGGTGATCCCGCCCGCCGGCGGCACCGTCAAGGCCACGGTCACCGACCCACTCGGCCGCACCGTCGAACTCGACGACTACACCGCGCGCCCGACCGTCACCCCTCCGGCCGACACCTTCACCGGCACCTACACCCTCACCGGCGGCACCAGCCAGGCCATCACCTACGGCTTCGACGGCCACGGCAAGCAGAACACCGTCACCGCCGCCGGCTCCACCTGGACCAGCACCTACAACCTGCTCGGCCAGGTCACCGGCAAGAACGACCCCGACGCCGGCGCCAGCTCCATGCTCTACGACGCAGTTGGCAACCTCACCCAGACCACCGACTCCCGCACAAAGACCGTCAGCTACACCTACGACAAGCTCAACCGCAAGACCGCCACGTACACGGCACCGGTCTCCGGACAGGCCACGGCGAACGCGATCGCCTCCTGGGTCTACGACAACGACAACAGCGTCGTCGGCGTGACCAACCCCATCGGCCACGCCACCACCAGCACCTCCTACAGCAACGGCGCCGCCTATGTGACCCAGGCCTCCGGATACAACGTCTTTGGCGAATCCCTCGGCGAGACCATCACCATCCCGTCGACCACGGAGGGCGCCACCCTCGGCAAGCCCTACGTCTTCACGCACACCTACACCAGCAACGCCGGCCTGCCCTACACCGACGTCTACCCCGGCGGAAACGGCCTCCCGTCCGAAACCGCCCTCCACACCTACAAGCCCGTCTTCGACCTGCCCGCCGGCCTGGCCACCGCCAGCTACGGCTATGCCCAGGACACCACCTACGACGCCTACAGCCGCGTCTTGCAGACCCAGATCGGCAGCACCACCAGCTACGGCATCCTCACCAACACCTACGACCCGCACACCGGCCGCCTGACCGAGCAGCTCACCCAGCGCGCCACCACCGGCGCCCCGAGCGACGTCGACCGCCAGCACTACTACTACGACCAGGCCGGCAACGTCACCCGCCAGGTCTCCACCCGTCTCGGCGCGACCTCCGAGACCCAGTGTTACGGCTACGACCAGCTCGACCGCCTCAAGCAGGCCTGGACCGCCACCGACTCCTGCGCGGCCACCCCCACCCCAGCCGCCCACTCGACGGTCGGTGACGCGATCACCGGCGGCGCCTACTGGACCGACTGGTCCTTCGACGCCCTCGGCAACCGCACCAACCAGACCGAGCATTCCACCACCGGCGGCGCCGACACCACTACCACCTACACCTACAACGGCAACGGCAAGAACCAGCCGCACACGCTTACCTCCGCCTCCACCGGCGGCACCGCCCTGCAGTACGACACCGCCGGTAACGCCCTCAAGCGCACCACCACCGCCGCCGGTACCCAGACCCTGACCTGGGACGACGCGGGTCGCCTCAGCTCCATCACCGGCGGCACCGCAGGAAACACCAACTACGTCTACGACGCCGACGGCAACGTCCTCCTCCAGAAGGACCCCGGCACCACCACCCTCTACCTTCCCGGGCAGCAGATCGCCCTCAACACCACCCTCGGCACCACCACCAGCACCCGCTACCTCCCGCTGCCCGGCGGCGGAACCGTTGTCCGCACCGGCAGCACCACCAACTACCGATTCGAAATCGCCGACCCCCACGGCACCGCCGGCCTGGTCCTCGACAACACCTGCCAAACCCCCACCTGGCGCCAGTTCACCCCCTACGGCGCACCTCGCGGCACCAGCGTCACCTGGCCCGACAACCGCGGCTTCCTCAACGCCCCCACCTCCGGATCCACCGGCCTCACCATCCTCGGAGCCCGCCAGTACGACCCCGTCACAGGCCGCTTCATCAGCCTCGACCCCGTCTTCGAAGCCACCGACGCCCAACAACTCGGCGGCTACAACTACGCCGGCAGCAACCCCATCGGCAGAAGCGACCCCACCGGCCTCATGGCCTGGGACTCCGAAACCGGCATCTCAGCCGGCACCACCGGCCAGCTGCAGAACCAGATCAACAACACCTACGGCCACGGCTACCGACCCAGTCCGCCGTACAGCCCGCCCAAGAAGAAGAAGCGCGGCTTCTGGAAGGGGGTCATGGATACCGGCGTCGGAATGGTCAAGGGCGCTGCCCAGCCCTTCGTCGAGGTCGGGGGCTGTGTGACCGGAGACCTCGGGTCGTGCGGCAATGTCGCCACGATGGCCAACCCCGGCCTCCTCGCCATGAAGGCTGGAGTCGACCTGTACCACACAGGCGAGGCCATGTATGACGAATACCAGAACGGCGAATACGCCTACCTCGGCGGGCAAATCACCACACTTGCCGCCGTTGCACTGATCACCAAGAAGGTGGCACCGGTCCCCGCCGCGGGCGCCGCAGCCGCCGCAGACGCCGAAGAGATCAGCGCAGCCTCGCGACTCGCCGAAACGGTCGGAGGCAAGTGCAGCTTCACGCCCGAAACCGCTGTCCTCATGAGCGACGGCACGACCAAGCCGATCGCCGCCATCATCCCCGGCGACCAAGTGGAGGCCGCTGACCCCGGAACGGCAAAGGATCAGGGCGCGCACCCCGTCATCGCCACCTGGATCAACCACGACAACGATCTGATCGACCTGTCCGTCCAGCCCGACGGGGGCTCTCCCGAAACCATCCACACCACCTCCAAGCACCGCTTCTGGGACGACACCACGCATGAATGGGTACCGGCGGGCCAGCTGACCGCTGGCCACAACCTGGTCACCACGACCGACCAGCACGTCACCGTCCTCGACGTGAGCATCAAGCCCGGCTCCGCGGATATGTACAACCTGACCGTCGACAGCCTCCACACGTACTATGTGCTGGCGGGGGCCACGCCGGTCCTAGTTCACAACTGTGGTCCTGGGGTTGCAACTGAAGACGATGCAATGCTTGCTCTCAACCGTGCGGAAGAGTTGCAGGCGTCCCGCAATGATTACTTCATGGCGGACGTGAAGGGCACCACGGCGGTAATTGGTGTCTTCAACTCTGAGACGAAGGCATTCACCACTCGGATCGGAATCAATGGGGGCGGTGCAATGCCTTCCGGATGGACACTTCGGCCGGGAGAGGAATTCGTGCAGGCGGCTGGGCATGCAGAGGAAGGGATCCTTAACAGCTTGGGGCCAAATGAGCATGCAGTGTTCGGTGCGGCATCGCGAAACTTCTGCGTTGCCATCTGTTCGCCCATGCTGAACGTTCGCGGGGTGACGTTGGGTGGCGCAGGGATCCGCGGTCATGCTGCACAGAACTCCCCATTCACAATCTTCTGGGCCACTGGAGGCTAGAGGGACATGGAGATTCCGTCAGAAATTCAGGCAATTTCGAACGCTTCGGACTCTGAGCTGATGCTGATCTGTGCTGCAGCTGCGGAACGGGGGGTGACTTTCTGTCGAGCCCTAGGCCCTTCGGAGTACTTGACGTGGGTCGATGCCTCGCTTGAGCTTGCTTGGGCGGCAGCTGCTGGCGAGTCTGTCCAGGACGAGTGCGCCGAGGCGTTGGATGAGCTGGAGATGGAACCTCAGGATGGCGAGGATGATTCCTCTCGCCCAGAGTTCTATGTGACTCAGGCGGTGGGGCTCGTGGGAAATGCTCTTGCCGTCTCCTTGAGGCCTTCAGTCCCGAAGGTGGAGATGTCCATCAATGCCCTCAGGTCACTGCTCTCCATGCTCGACTTCAAGCTGTCAGGAGAAAATCCCGTAATTGTAAGGTACGGAGAAGAGCCTCCTCCTCCGGGGCGGCTAGTACAAATGGAGATTGACGCCGAGCGTGAAGTCCTTGCTCTTTTGTCTCAGGGGTCAGAAGATTCCGCTCAAGGTGTGACTGGCCGCTCGGCGGCAACTCAAGCGCAGGCATCAGCAAGCGCATTTGCCGTGCAGCTGATTCCTTCTATCGAGGAGTTTGCCGAACTAAACAACTGGGATCTTTGAGAGGCGATCTGAACTCAAGAGTCCGCGTCATAAAGTAAGTATATGAAGACGCCATGTAGCCCTCCCCGGAGCTGTTCCGGGGAGGGCTACATGGCGTCTTGACGGCAGTAGTTGACGGCAACGTCAGCGGACGGGGGCTGCACAAAGCGGCGGGCCGTCGCCGTCGTCGGGGTTGGTGGCGGCCTCGGAGGTCTTGCCGAGGGTGCGGCCAAGGAGGTCGATGGCGTCGCGCTGGAGGCGGAGGCGGACGTGGGCGTACACCGTCGCGGTGACGCCGATGTGGGCATGCCCCAGCAACTCCTTGATGACGACGAGTTCGACGCCCTGTTCCAGGAGGAGGGTCGCGGTCGAGTGCCTCAGGTCGTGGAACCGGATCGCCCTCAGGCGAGAGCGGCGGAGGAGCGCGTTGAAGTGGCGGGTGAGGGTGGCGGGTTCGATGGGGTGGCCGTCCGGGCGTGTGAAGACGAGACCGTTGTCCACCCACTCTTCACCGGCCTGCTGCTTCTCGCGGGCCTGCCGGTCGCGGTGCGCGCGGAGCGAGGTGATGCAGGCGGTCGGGAGGACGATGCGGCGTTCCGAGCTGATGGTCTTGGTCGGCAGGGTGGTGAGCCCGCCGGTCCGGGTGCGCTGGAGGGTGCGGCGGATGCTTGCGGTGCCGTTGTCGAGGTCGAGGTCTTCCCAGCGCAGGCCGAGGAGTTCGCCCTTGCGGAGCCCGGTGCGAAGGGCGAGTTCGAACAGAGTCTGGAAGCGGTGGCCGTGGGCGGCCGTGAGGAAGTGCCGGGCTTCGTCGGCGGTGAGGGGGTCGAAGCGGCGGGGGCGGGGTGTGCCGGTGCGGACGTTGCGGGCGACGTTGCGCGGGATCTCCTCCTCACGGACAGCGTGCTCCAGCGCGGACTTGAGGACGGAGTGGATGTAGGCGAGCGTCAGCGGGGAGAGGTACTTGTGGCAGCACTTCCCGATGGCGCAGCAGCGCGGCCGGCGGTCGGCCTGGGCGTCGGGCCTGCGCCGGGCGTCGATGCCGCGAGCGCAGCACTGGCAGACGATCCGCAGCCCGTTCAGCCAGGCTCGCACGTCCTTCGCGGCGAGCTTGGCGAGCTTCTTTTTGCCCAAGCCCGGGATGAGGTACTGGGTGACGCAGGCGGTGTAGCGGGTGTGGGTGGTCTCGCGGAGCTGGTGGATGGCGACGTTCTCCAGCCAGTACGTCAGGTAGGCAGCGACGCTGCCCTGTGCGGAGACCATGGGGACGCCGCGGTTGCTGGTGGCGATCTTCTCGGTGAGCTTGGCGAGGGCTTCCTTGCGGGTGATGCCGTAGACGCGGACGCGCTTGCGGGTGTCGCCGGGGGCGAGGACGTAGCCGGCGGCTTCCCAGCGGCCGTCCTTGCGCTGGTAGACGGTGCCGTCGCCGTTGGCCCGGACGCGGCGGGAGGCGGGGGTGTCGCGGGGTGTGGTCATCAGGCGGCTCTACCTTCTGAGCTGGGTTGATCGAGCCACTCGTAAGGTTGGGTCGCCCAGGGGTGCTGGGTGTGGCTATCAGGCGGCTGCCGTCTCGTGGCATACGACGCTTCGCCGCCCAGCACCCCACGACGACTCGGCCGCCGATTAGGAAGTGCGAGCAAGTCGCTGAGTAGAGCAATGCCGGCGAGGTCGTCCGTGGTACGAACAGAACGAACACGCACGTCAGGAGCACGATGAGCCGGATATGGGCGGGGATCGACAGCGGCAAAGGCCACCACCACGGCCTGGCCCTGGACACCGAGGGCAAGACCCTGATGTCGCGGCGGGTCGCCAACGACGAGCCCGAGCTGCTGCAGCTGATCGGCGACGTCCTCGCCCTGGCCGGCGGCGACCAGGTGACCTGGGCGATCGACATGACCGGCGGGGAACCCGCCCTGCTGCTGAGCCTGCTCGTCGCCCACGGCCAGGAGGTCCTGTACATCCCCGGCCGCCTGGTGAACCGCGCGTCCGACGGCTACCGCGGGGAAGGCAAGACCGACGCCCGCGACGCCTACGTGATCGCCGACCAGGCCAGGATGCGCCGCGATCTGCAGCCCATCCGTCCCGGCGACGAGGCCGCGATCGAGCTCAAGCTGCTGACCGGCCGCCGTGCCGACCTGGTCGAGGACCGCACCCGCGCCGTCAACCGTCTGCGCGGCACCCTGCTGAGCATGTTCCCGTCCCTGGAGCGGGCCCTGGATGTGACCAACCTCGGTCCGCTCAAGCTGCTGACCGAGCATCAGACGCCGGCCGCGATCCGCCGCGTCGGCGTCGCGCGGCTGACCAAGTGGCTGGCCAACCGTAAGGTCCGCAATGCCAGAGCCCTGGCCGAAGCGGCCGTCGAGGCCGCCCAGCGCCAGCACACCTCCGTCCCCGGGGAGAAGACCATCGCCAGGCTGGTCCACACTCTGGCCGAGGGGGTGATGGCCCTCAACGAGCAGATCACCGAGATGGACAAGCTCATCGAGGGCCGGTTTCGCGAGCACGAACTCGCCGAGATAGTCGAGAGCGTCCCCGGCATCGGCGCCGTGCTCGGCGCCGAGTTCCTGGCCGGAGTCGGCGGCAGCCTGGATGGCTTCGCCTCGCCGGACGCTTTGGCGGCCTTCGCCGGTGTCGCCCCGGCGCCACGCGACTCGGGCAAGGTCAGTGGCAACCTGCATCGGCCGACCGTCTACCACCGCAGGCTCCAACGGGTCTTCTATACCTCGGCGTTGGTGAGCATCCGCTGTGATCCGAACTCGCGGGTGTTCTACGACCGGAAGCGCGCCGAGGGGAAGAAGCATGTCCAGGCCGTGATGGCCCTGGCCCGCCGACGGGTCAATGTCCTGTGGGCGCTGATCCGTGACCGACGGTGCTACCACATCACACCCCCAGTGACCGAGACGGCTTGACAACGACATTAGGAAGCGTCCTGTTCGAGTCGGGTGCGGATGAAGTCGTTGAGTGCGTGGGCGGGGATGCGGCGGGCGCGGCCGAGGGTGATGGAGGCGAGCTGCCGGGAGCGGAGCAGGTCGTAGACGGCGGAGCGGCCGAGCTGGAGGCGGGCCATGACCTGGGGGACCGTCAGCAGGTCTTCGCCCGTGCTCGGAACCGTAAGCAGTGTGGTCATCAGCAGCGGCCCTCTGCGGTGAACTGCCGCTCCAGTTCTCTGCGGTGCCAGACAGCGGCGGCCAGGAGTTCCGCGCCTGGGCTGTAGCCCGAGCCGTGGTAGGACCAGTGGCTGATGACGAGGGTCGTGCTCGGGTCGAGGTTGGGCAGGCCGGCGTGTGCGCGGGCCTGTTCGGTGCGCCAGGCGCGGCGCTCGTCGCGCAGCTGGCCGAGGGTGACGGAGTAGCAGCGGGACTTGGTGGAGAAGTGGCCCCGGAAGCCGAGCATGTGCGCCCACTTCCAGAGCTTGAGGTCGGCGAACTCCGGGCGCTTGCCCAGCTCCCAGCAAGTGCGGATCATCTGCCGCACGTGGCGTTCGACGGCGAGGCGCGGCAGCGGCCGGGCCTGTCCGGTGCCGCCGCAGGCGGTGCACGTGAGCGGGGTTCCGTGCGCGGCCAGGGTCATGCCGCGTCCCTGGCAGGGGCGGCAGAACAGGGCGCGGTCGAGAGCGCCGGAGGAGTCGGCGGACTTGGTGGCGTACTTGGCCACGTAGGCGGCGACCGCATGATCGGTGAGCTCGGCGTTGGTGCCGAAGGCGGCGATTTCGCGCACGTCGAGCTGTTCGCCCCAGGTGAGTTCGCGTTCTCCGACCGCGTCCGAGACGACGTTGATCGAGACGCGGTCGGCGGCGGCCCGGATGGCGTCGTTGAGCATGGTGACGGTGACGGTGGCGGAGGGCGGTGGGGGCTGGGTGCTGCCGTCCGGGCCGTCGAGGCGGATGACGGCGTGGAAGTGGACCAGGCCGCGCTTCTGGTACTCGGCGACCTTGGCGAAGGAGACACGCAGCACGGCGCGGGCCGCCTTCTGGGTCAGGCCGAGCCGGGCGGCGATCTCGCGGCGCAGGTAGATCGTGAAGCGCGCCCACAGGGCTCCGGCGTGGGCGTTGAACAGCACCGCGCCCGGGTAGTCGTAGGTCTTCGGGTCCAGCGGCGTGCCGAGCAGCGCGTCCGTGGGTTCGTGGAGCTTGCCGCACCGGCAGGGCCGCAGTGCGCCGCCCGTGTCGGTGGGGCGGTTGTGGACGGGGCCGAAGGAGGGCGCGGTGAGCGTGGCGAACACGCGGGGGTGGGTGCGGACGGTGTCCGGCACGCTCTTACCGCCGGTCAGGCCCGCCCGGATCAGTTGGAAGGTGTCGGCGGCGTAGACGCGGGAGCAGGCCGGGCAGCGTGAGGCGCGGCGGTTGCCGCAGGCCGTCAGCAGGCTGCCGGTTGGCTCGGCGGCGGTGGTGTAGGAGCGCAGTACCTCGCCGGTGGCCGTGTCGATGGTGGTGGTCTGGCCGATCAGGCGCACGGGTTCGGTGCAGCCGCCGAGGCGGTCGATCTGCTGGTGTGCGCGGTCGAAGTCGGGCAGGTTGACCAGGTGGATCAGGTCCCGCACGGCGGGGCTTGCCACGTGGCGCAGGTCCAGGGTGACCATTCGGGGCGTGTCCCTTCTGTCGGGTGGGGTGGCCCCGAGCAGCAACCAGCTAGGCAGAAAGGCGTGTTGGTGCTGCTCGGGGCATGGCAAACCGAGCCCGGTCGGGCGGCTCGGTCAGGTGGGGAAAGGGCCGGCGGGGCTCAGGCGGAGAGCTGAGCGTGTGCGGCGGTGGCCAGCGGCAGCGTGACGCCCAGGCGGGCCTTCAGCTGACCGGGCGTGATGTGCTCGCCCTGTTCAGCGTGGTGCGTCTCGGCGATGCGCCGGGCAGCGGTCAGCAGGGCCTCAGGGACGGCCGGGAGCGCGGCGGACGCGGTCCTCTTGGCCGGCGCGGGAGCAGGATCGGGCTCAGCGGTGACGACCACAGCCGGGGCAGGCACCAGCCCGGAGGGCGGTGTGAGGACGGGCTCCGGTGCGGGTTCGAGCAACGTGATCGGGTCCGGCTGGTGTTCCACGGCCGGAACAGGGACGGGGGCCTGCGCCGGGTTCAGGGCGCTCAGGGCGTGGAAGTGGCGGAGGAACTGCGGGCCGACCTGGCCCCAGCCGAGCAGCAGCAGCGGCGCGACCGCATCGACGGCGGCACGGCCGTAGTGTCCGGCTGCCAGGGGTTCGGCGACGTTCAGGGCCAGGGTCAGCAGGCCGCACAGGTGCGTCAGCCGGGTTGCGGCCGTCAGCTCCTCCTGCGGGACGCCGCGCAGGGACAGCAGGCGCAGACCGACGAGGAGCCCGATCACGGACAGGTCGACCATGGGGGCGATCAGCGGCGCGACCGGGCGGGGCACCCCGAGACGCAGGGCCAGTGCCCAGACGTTGCCGAAGGAGAACACGAATGCCAGCAGGGCGATGACCGCCATGACCACGGTCACGGTGCGCTGCGTGAGGCGATCCTCGGCCATCAGGCCAACTCTCCTTTCTTGATAGCGAGTTACATGGGTGGTCAGGCAGTTTCGGTCATCAGGGTGTCGGCGTCGTCGTCCATGAAGGCGGGCTTCCAGTCGACGGGGCCCGGATAGACGTCGAGGTACGCGGCCGGGTCTTCGGTCAGGCGGGCGGTGTCGTCGGCGACCCGGGCCGCATCCGCGTCGGACACGTACGGGGTGCGCACGCGGGTGAAGCCCGGGCGGCCCTGCACTCCCATGGAGGCCACCCCGACGTAGGCCGGGTCCTGGAGATTGACCGGGTTCGCGTCCGGCCAGTTGCGAATGTCATCCCCGAGCGCGGCCACGGAGGCTTCCGCCGTCTTCTGCGCGAAGGACAGCCCCAGCGGGCACACGTCCCGGATGAACGTCGGGATCGCGTCGCCGGTCGCCTTCTGGGTGGCCAGGATGACCATGATGCCGACGCTGCGGCCCTTCTTCACCAGGTCCTCGACCAGTCGGGCGTTCTCCGCCGACACGGCCGCCAGCTTCTTCGTCTCGGCGTCGTTGCCCTTGTACTCGCGGAAGTACGTGTGCGCTTCGTCGATGATCAGGATCGTCAGCGGCCAGATGCGGGACGGACCGACGTGCCACATGTTCTTTACACCCAGGACGGCGCGGATGGACGAGGAACGGCCCCGCCGCAGCTTCACCATGCGCTTGAACAGCGCGTTGGCTTCCGCCAGGTCGTCACCCGCGAAGGCGAACAGGCGGGGCGTCAGATCGGCGTAGTCCCCTTCGTGAGCGGTGGAGACCTTGCCGTCCGCCACGGCGAACTGAACCGCGTCGGAGGGGGCCAGGTCGCAGATGAGCTTGTTGATCAGCGACGTCTTCCCGAAGCCGGGCAGGCCGGCGACGGTCACGCCGGGAACGTTCGCCAGGGGAAGGCTGACGTCGTCGGCGTACTCGTCCAGCCCGAGCCCCCACGTGTCCAGGCTCCCCGGCACCGTTCCCGTGGGGACGTGCTCGGTCGGCGTGATGAGCGGGTCCAGGCGCACAGCCCGGATCACCACCCGCCCGGGACCGTCCGGCAGCACGGACACCCGCGTGCAGCGCCAGGCGTCAGCGAGGAAGCGCGCCGAGCGCTGGAACTCCTCCAGTCCGACCTTCGGCAGGCACTTGGCCCGCACCATCACCCCGAACCGGTCCGGCTTCACCTTGATACGCGGGACCAGGACCCGGGGCTTGGGCACTTCGCCCTCACGGCTGACCAGCTCGGCCAGGAACGTCGGGGTCTTGTCGGTCACCGACAGGCCCGCCATCTTGGCCAGCCGCTCCCACCCGAACCGGATGCGCATCCCCTGCCGGATGCTCGCCCGCGTCTCACGATCGACCCGCAGGTACCGGACCAAGCCGACCACGGCCCACAGGGTCGCCAGGGCGAGGACCGCCCCGATCAGGACCGGGGCGATCTCGTTCACGTCCTTCACTTCACGCCTTCCACGTCGTAGATGAACCCGAGGGCGAACCGGCTGCCGGTACCGGTTGAAACGGGAAGTCGGCAAGCCAATGCCCTTACAACACAGGTCACTTGACTGCCTCCAAGCGGCCCGCCCGGTAGGCGATGCCCTCCGAGAGCTGGCCGTTGAAGATCCGCGCCCACGGCGTGGCGAACAGGTCCACCGGGCGCACCATGACGCCCGGCTTGAGCCCGTCGGGAAGGCCGGACTGGGGGACGGTGAGCTTCATGACCTCCGCACGCCCCTCCTCCATGAGCATCACCGTGACCGTAAAGAGGTGCTCGCCCGTCTCGCGGTCGGTGGCGATCTCTCCGGTCTGCGGGTCCTTGATCTTCGGGGTTGCGTCGGTGCCCGTCATGCAGACGGCAGAGGGCAGTAGCCCGACACGAATCCTGGTCATAGCCATGGCAGTTCCCTTGTTCGGGGGTCACTTGTTCGACCCGCCAGAACCATAGCGCGACGATCGCACACCCGCAACGGTCGTACAGTCGAGCAGTTTGGCGATGCGATACACCTGGTAGGGATGGGGCGCTACGCCCGCTACGGGCGAGCGCACGGGCGTGTCATCTGTGCGGGACCGCCGCTACCCTCGGTGTATGACGTTGCCGCTCGAAGAGGACCCCAGGCCGCCGTACCTCCAGGCCGCCGATGTGCTGCGTGCCGAGATCCTCGAAGAGCGGATCCGTCCCGGGGAGAAGCTCCCGTCCACGCGCACGCTTCAGGAGCGGTACGGGATCGCCAGCTCCACCGTCCAGAACGCCCTGCGCGTACTCAAGGACGAAGGGCTCGTCTACTCGGTCCAAGGGCGCGGCAGCTACGTTCGGAGTCACGAGAAGGAGTACCGGGAGAAGGCCATCCTGGAGGAGATCCAGCAGATCGCCGACCAGGCCAAGGCAGAGCGGGAGCAGGCCAAGCGCAGCACTCATGACACCCCCGCCGACCCCGGGAGCGCTGAGCCGCCCGTCCTCCAAGCGATCTGGGCCATCCGCGAAGCGATCGTAGAAGGCCGCCTGAAGTTCGAGGACAAGCTCCCCGATCCCATCAAGCTCCAACTGATGTTCGTCACCGACAGCGAAACCGTCGAACGAGCCCTGCGCCATCTGGCATTCGAGCGCCTCGTCCACCGCACCCCCCGAGGTTCCCTCACAGTCGCCCTCACCGGCGGCGGGCGCAACAACCTGCGGCGCTCAATGCTCGCCCGAGCCCGCGTCGAGTCGCTGCGGCGCGCCGCCGAGCGCGAGGGCGAAACGCTGGCCGACGACTTCGCGCTCGACGATCCGACGGAGGAGGACTCCCGGCCGCCCTATATCCAGGTCGCCGACATCCTGCGCAGGGAGATCCTTGACGGTGAGTTGAAGCCAGGCAGCCAACTGCCGGCCGCGCGAGCTCTCCAAGAGCGCTTCGGAGTCGCCAGTTCAACTGTCCAGAACGCCCTGCGTCTCCTCAAGGGCGAGGACCTGATCTACTCCGTCCTCGGCCGCGGCAGCTACGTCCGCAAGACCGCAGTCGTCAGGCCCTCGGAGCAGACCGCTGACGTGCCGCTCGAACGTGTCAAGGAACCCCGGACAGCGGAACACGACGCTGCAGAGCTTGTCCGCCTGCGGAAGCAGGTCACGCAGCTCCAGAAGACGCGCAAGCAACTGGAAGCCGAAGTCAGCCGTCTGACCAAGGAACTTGAGCGACGCGGGTAAGGCAAAGCAAGGATGAGCGAGGCCGACGGGCCGAGCTGTTCAGAGTTTCTTTACTGGATCAAGGGCGGCCCGCTGTCGCGGGCCGCGCGCGCTCCGACCCGGCGGGGCCGCCGCCCGCTCCTGTCTCCGCCCCGCTCAGCGGCACCCCCGCCCGTCCGGGCGCGCAACACCAGCGAGAGCAGTGCAGCCCGCAGAGCTCTGCCTCAACCCTTGCCCTCCCTCCGAGGGACCGGGGGTCGAGCACAGGTGCGGCACCGTCGTGGTGAATGGTGGCGGGTCGCGGGTCGTGCCCCTCGCCGGCCGGTCCCCCGAGGCGTACCAGGAACCCCCGGGGACCGCCAAGGCCGAGCGCAAGCGTCACGGTGTGAGCCTTGGCGGCCCCCGGAGAACCCTGGTCCGGCGAAGCTGCCCGACCGACGAGGGACCCGTCCCGCTCAGGCCCGCAACCTGCCGCAGGCAGCGGCGCCGCGCCGCTCCAGTAACCGCGTGCCCGACACTCCGCGCGGCGGTGGGTCACTGCCTGGGGTGGGTATCTGCCGGTTAGCCCCGGTCAGTTCGCCCGCCCGGCGTACCGTGGCGCTGGAGGTGGTGCAGATGACGATGGAACTCGCGGACAACGTACGGAAGTACCGGCGCCGGACCGGGCTGAGCCAGGAGGAACTGGCTCACACCGCAGGCGTTTCGCCGGCCACGGTGCGCAAGGTCGAGCAGGGCGGAACGGTCCGCATGGAGACGCTGCACGCGCTTGCCCGCGCCCTGGGCGTGACCACGGCGACCCTGCTGGCACCAGACGCCCCAGAACCGGTGGGCCGGGCGGAGGAACCGAACCGGCTCAACCTCATCCAGCTCCGCGCCGCCCTCACGCCTCCGGTGGGGCTTGCTGACCCGGACAGCGAGATCGCCGAGGATGAGCCCAGCCTGCGCCGCTTCCGCCGAGCGGTCCAGGACGGCGCGCTGCTGTACCACTCGGACAGCTACAAGAGCGTCGCGTCCCAACTGCCGGGGCTGCTGAGGGACGCCAACAGCGCGGTCGCCTACTTCGACGGCGGCGAGGAGCACCGTCAAGCCCTGCTGGCCCGCGCCGAGACGTTGCAGTTGGCCGGGCGGTACCTGACACAGGTACGTCAGTACGATCTCGCCTATACCGCGCTGGCCGGGGCGATCACGGATGCGCGCGCCGTCGGCGACCAGCTCACCGGAGCATCCGGTGTGATCGGGATGTGCTGGCTGCTGCTGCGGCAGGGGCGGTTGGACGAGGCAGAACAACTCGCCTCCCGGACAGCCGATGTGATCGAGCCGAGGTTGTCAAGGGCGACGCCTGATGAATGCGCGGCGTGGGGGTGGCTCGCCCTGCGCGCGGCTGCCGCCGCCGGTCGCAACAACCGCCCCCAGGAGGCGCGGCACTACCACAGGGTGGCGAACACGGCGGCATCCGCCGTCGGCCGGGAGCACACCGGATCGTTCTTCCGGCACTGGACCACCTTCGGCCCCCTGACCGTCGGCATGAAGGGCGTGGAGGACGCAATGGTCCTGGGAGACGCGCGCACCGTCGTTCGCAAGGCCGGCGAGGACGCGATGTCGCCGAAGGCGTGGAAGAGCGCCGGGCGGCCCAGCGACGACAACTGGAACCGTCACCGGCTGGACGTGGCGCGCGCCCACGCACGGACGGGGGACCTGTCAGCAGCGATGGACGAGCTGACCGGGGTTCGGCGAGCCTCCCCGGAGTGGCTGAGGCACCAGCGCATGGCTGCCGAGACCATGCAAGAGATCCTGAAGAAGCGCAAGCGCACCCTGACGGCCGAGATGCGCGAGATGGCCGCCTACCTGGGCGTCGTCGGATAGGCGCCACGCAGCGTGGCAGTTCGCCGACCCAGGGTTGCGATCTGCTCTGCTGCATCCGTGGAGTGACTGACAGTCAGGCGGTTACGGTCGCCGGGTCCCACCAGCGACCAAGGCCGGGAGTCACTGTGAGCATGCCGAGGACCGACGCGGACCGTCTGCGTCGCAGGGAGTTGCACGAAGCGGCGTCGGGCATGGCGGGCCCCCGCCTGCTGCCCTGGACCACCGAGGACGGGCGCCCCTGTTACCTGAGCACCGACGGCAAGGGCTACATCTCGACGCTCGCCGACGGCATCGAGACCGTGCAGCTCGGCATGGGTCAGGAGCTGCTGGAGTACGCCCGGGGCATCCTGACCCCCGGAGCCAAGGCGCAGTCGGCCATCGAGTACCGCTGGCTCGCCTGCCGGCTGACCGAGGCCCTGGCGGACGCGCTCAGGGTCGCCGACTCGCGTGGGCAGCGTCTCCCCGCCCCCGAGCGGGAGGCTGAGGAAGGCTGATGGGCAAGACCACCCGCTACCGGTTCCGCGAGTACCACGTGACCGCCGTGGCCGACCCCATGGCGCTGCCGATCTTCGAGGCGGTCTGCGTCACCGGCGAAGAACGGAACTGCGCCGCCGCGTCCGGCGAGCTGCACGCCCCCGAGGAGCTGACGCGCTGGATCGCGGGCCACTGCGCGCAGACCGGTCACCAGTCGTACGAGCAGACCACCCGCACCATCGTCCGCGCCGAGCCCGGAGCGTGGCAGTAGGATCACGCGCGCAGTCGGCGGCGAGGGCGATTGGTCTACACCTCTGACGGCAGCGGCGACGGCAACAACCACGGACTTCAGCGCACATCCACGGACACCGACGGACCGTCAAACCGCCGTTGACCTGCGAAAAAGCAGGTAGAGAGGGGCCGCGTAGCACACGTACTATGTACTGGCCGGGGCTACGCCGATCTTGGTGCATAATTGCAACGGGACAATCGACCCGAGCCTGGTGAGGTTTTCGCAGGATACTGTCAGCCCACGCTTCGGCAGTGGGGAGACAATTGAGCAGACGGCGGCCGGTCTGCGATCCGGATATATCAAGCCAGAAGATCTTCCCACGGTGCGCCTTCAGTACAAGAATGGAAACCTCTTCTCGCTGGACAATCGGCGTCTCGTTGCATTTCAGAAGGCTGGGATTCAGATGCCGTTCCGGATGGCGACGCCCGAAGAAATCGCGGGGGAGGCATGGAAGTTCACGACTAAAAATGACGGAGCATCAATCTTGATTCAGCACTTCGACCCAGTGGAGTGGCCGTGAACTGGCCAGACCCAGCATTGAATGAAATTAACACGCGAGAGGATCTTGCCAAATACCTGCAAGGGCTGGCAATCCTTCTGCGTGATGGAAAATTGGAGCTGCAAAATCCGTCCACTTCGGACTTTGTGGATGCCTCCGCGCGTTGGACCAAGTCGATGGATGGATTCTTCAAGAATGTCATCGGTGAGCCAGTTCCTGAGGTGCCCGACTGGGCGTTGATTGCAGCAATCTTTCGTGCGGCAGTCGTATACGAGTAGAACGCTTGCGATACTGCCTCGATGGCGCTGAGCGGAATTGCAGCGGCCCCACCGGATTCTTCCCGGTGGGGCCGCTGACGTCTTTGACGGCAGTAGTTGACGGCAACGTCAGCGGACGGGTGCTGCACGAACGGGTGGTTCGTCGCCGTAGTCGGGTCCGGTGGCAGGGTTGCGGAGGGCGTTGCCGAGGAGGTCGATGGCGTCTCGTTGGAGGCGGAGTCGGACGTGGGCGTAGACCGTGGCCGTGACGCCGATGTGGGCGTGGCCGAGGAGTTCTTTGATCACGACGAGTTCGACGCCCTGCTCCAGGAGGAGGGTGGCCGCCGAGTGTCGGAGGTCGTGGAAGCGGATGCGGCGGAGCTTGGTCCGGCGGAGCAGGGTGTTGAAGTGCCGGGTGAGTGTGGTTCCTTCGATCGGGGAGCCGTCGGGCCGGGTGAAGACGTAGCCGCTGTCCCGCCAGCCCGTGCCCGCCGTCTCGCGTTCCTGGCGCTGCTGGTCGCGGTGCCGTGCGAGTGAGCGCACGCAGGGGGTCGGCAGGGCGATGCGCCGCTCGGAGCTGTGGGTCTTCGTTGGGAGGGTGATCAGGCCGCCGGTGTTGGTGCGTTGGAGGGTGCGGCGGATGCTGGCGGTTCCGCCGTTCAGGTCGAGGTCTTCCCAGCGCAGGCCGAGGAGTTCGCCCTTGCGGAGCCCGGTGTGTAGGGCGAGTTCGAAGAGCACTTGAAGCCGGTGGCCGTGGGTAGCGGACAGGAACTGACGTGCCTCGTCGGCGGTGAGGGGTTCGAAGCGGCGGGGTCGGGGTGTGCCCATGCGGACGTTGCGGGCGACGTTGCGGGGGATCTCCTCTTCGCGGACGGCGTGCTCCAGTGCGGACTTGAGCACGGAGTGGATGTAGGCGAGGGTCAGAGCGGACAGGCGCTTGCCGCAGCAGGTGCCAGCCGCGCAGCACTGGGGCTGTTCGCGGGTGGTGTCGAGGCCACGCGCGCAGCACTGGCAGGTGGTGCGGAGTTGGTCGAGCCAGGTGCGGACGTCCTTGGCGGTGAGCTTGGCGAGCTTCTTCTTGCCCAGGCCGGGGATGACGTACAGGCGGACGACGGCGGTGTAGCGGGTGTGGGTGTTCTCGCGGAGCCGGTGGACGGCGACGGTCTCCAGCCAGTAGGTGAGGAACGCACCAACGGTGCCCTGGGCGGTGGGGGCGGGTATGCCGCGGTTGCTGGCGGCGATCTTCTCGGTCAGCTTGGCCAGGGCCTCCTTGCGGGTCGTGCCGTAGACGTGGATGCGCTTGCGGGTGTCGCCGGTGGCGAGGACGTATCCGGCGGCTTCCCAGCGGCCGTCCTTGCGCTGGTAGACGGTGCCGTCGCCGTTGGCGCGGATCCTGCGCGAGCCGGTGCTGGGGGTGGGGTTGGTGTCGGGGGTGGTCATCAGGCTGCCTGTTCGAGGTGGTGGTGGATGAGGGCGGTCAGGGCGTGGGCGGGGATGCGGCGGGCGCGGCCGATGGTGATGGAGGCGAGCTGCCGGGTGCGGATGAGGTCGTAGACGGTGGAGCGGCTGATCTTCAGGCGGGCCATGGCCTCGGGGACGGTGAGGAGTTCGGTGTCGGCGTTCACGCGACCGCCACCGCCTGGATGGCGGTGGTCAGCGGACCGGTGGAGTGACCGGCTCGGTCGCTGGAGCGCCGGGCCTGCCGGGGACGGCTCGCGTGCTGGGGTCGAGGGCTGGGTGTGGCGGCCAGTAGGTCGGCGAGGTGGGCGAGTTCGGGTAGGAGGCCGGTTCCGGCGTACTGCCAGTGCGAGATCACCTGGGTCGTGTCCGCGTCGCCGGATCGCCCGTGCCTGTCGTGGTGACCGGTGCGGTGACCGGGGCCGGGGTCGGAGTGACCGGCGGTCAGGTCACTGTGGTCATCGCGGTCACCGTGCCGGTCAGTGACCGGCTGCCCCTCACGCACCGGTCCCTGCTCGGCGTTTCGGCCGATTAGGGCCGGGTCGAGCGGCGGCGGGGCAGCGGTGGTGTCGTCTTGGCGGGTGCGCCAGGCGGTGCGTTCGGCTCGGAGGTGGGTGAGGGTGGTGGAGTAGCGGCGGGTGCGGGTGGAGAAGTGGCCTCGGAAGCCGAGCATGTGGGCCCATTGGCGCAGGCGGAGGTGGGCGTGCTGAGGCTGGGTGCCGAGGTGCCAGGCGGTGTGGATCATGCGGCGGGCGTGGTCGGTGAGGTCGTGCTGGGCGAGTTCGGCCAGGAAGCGGAGTCGGCGGTCGAGGGTGCCGGTGGTGGTTTCGGCGCCCTTGGTGGCGTACTTGGCGATGTAGGCGGCGACGTGCCGGTCGGTGACGGGCGCGTCGCCGGTGAAGTCGGTACTGCGGACGGCGCGGACGTCGATCTGCCGTCCGAACCGGAACGCCGTGGGCCCCGCCGACTGTGCCGGGTCGGCCTCCCCGGCCCGGGAGGGGTGTTGGTGCTGGACGCGAGTGCGGTTGGCGGCGGCGCGGACGGAGTGGTCGAGGAGTTCGGTGGTGGCCCAGGCAGGCGGAGTGCTGGCGGGGCCGGTGGGTCCGTCGATGCGGATGACGGTGTGGAAGTGGATCTGGCCGCGCTTTTGGTATTCGGCGACCTTGGCGTAGGAGAGCGTGGCGTGGTGGCGCAGGGTGCGTTGGGTCAGTCCGGCGGCCTTGGCGATCTCGCGGCGCAGGCGGGTGGTGAAGCGGGCCCACAGGGCAGGGGCGTGGGCGTTCCACAGCACCGCGCCGGTGTAGTCGTACCGCTCCGGGTTCAGCGGCGTGCCGAGGAGCGGGTCGCCGTCGTCGTGCCGGGTGCCGCAGGTGCAGGGGGCGGCACCGGGCTGGTTGTGGACGGGGCCGAAGCCGGGGGCGGTGAGGGTGGCGAAGACGCGGGGGTGGGTGGCGACGGTGGTGGGGACAGTCTTGCCGCCGCGTAGTCCGGCGGCGATGAGCTGGTAGGTGTCGTAGCGGTAGAGGGTGGAGCAGGCGGGGCAGCGGGTGGCGCGGCGGTTGCCGCAGCGCACCAGAAGTTCGCCGACGGGCAGGTGGCGGGTGTCGAGATGGTCGAGGATCTGGCCGGTGGCGGTGTCCAGGCGGGTGCGGTGGCCGGTCAGGCGGATCGGGCGGGCGCAGCCGCCCAGTGAGCCGATCTGCCGGGCCAGGGGTGCGAGGTATCCGGCGGCGGCGAACTTGGCCAGCCTGGCGGTCAGCCGCGCCCGGCGTTCCAGGGCCGAGTTCCTGTTCGCGGACGTGTCGGTGCTGCTGGTGAGCGCCGGTGCGGCGAACGCCGTGCTGGCGGGAGTGGAGGTGGTTGCGGGGGTGGGGAGTTGGAGCTGCGCGGGCATGGGGACAGACCTCCGGCAGGAGTCGGGAGAAGAGGAGAGGCGATTGAGGGGCGACCCGGGTGATCGGCGCACGTGGGCACGGTGCGCGTGACGGCGGGCGCGGATGGTGGGCCGGGGACGTCTGGCCTGGTCAGCGGTGGTGTTCACCAGCGGTGCGTGAAGGTAGCATCGCTTCAAGCGCGCATTCAAGTGCATCCCTCCTCATCTATTTCGGTGGCCGGTGGGGACGCGAGTACTGTGGCCCCGGTCTTCCGTTTTGGACGGGCCGGATTTCAGTGGTAGAGGCGCAGAGAAAGCTGGGTGACCTGCGGTGACGGTGGGGCGGCGGGGGCGC
This sequence comes from Kitasatospora atroaurantiaca, assembly GCF_007828955.1. Taxonomy (NCBI): domain Bacteria; kingdom Bacillati; phylum Actinomycetota; class Actinomycetes; order Kitasatosporales; family Streptomycetaceae; genus Kitasatospora; species Kitasatospora atroaurantiaca. Next base: position 5,141,146 of record NZ_VIVR01000001.1, read on the forward strand.
AGACCGGCGGGCGGCACGGTGTTGCTGACGTTCGAGGTCATCGCCGAGGCCCTGCGGGGGCGGATCTGCTCCGGGGAGCTGAACCCCGGGGACGCGCTGCCGACGCAGGCCGTGTTGATGGCGGAGTACGGGGCCTCCAGCCTGTCCGTGCAGAAGGCCATGGCCCTGCTGAAGCAGGACGGCTACGCGATCTCCCGCCCCGGCAAGGGAGCCTTCGTCGCCCACCCCGACGCCTACACCGACGGTGACTCAGGTGACGAGGAAGCGGGGAACACGTCCGTCGGCGGGACGGCGGCGCGCGTCGAGGCACTGGAGCTGGCACTGGCCGAGACGCTTGATCAGCTCACCGTCCTGCGTGCCCGCGTCGAAGCCCTTGAAGCAGGGGACGCCGAGCGAGACCGCTGACCCGCCGGCCGCTGGACGGCCAGGGGCTGGAGTCGTGCGTCCAGATTTTCTCTACGAGGTTCAAGGCGGGCCCCGCCCGCTGGAGGTAGCCCGACGTCGCCGACCGACCCAGAGTCGGATCAGCCCCGAGGTCTGCACGGGTGTCGGCGGTCAGCGGTCCGCCGGGTCGTGAGCGGGGCACGACTGGTGCCCGATGGGAGCAAGTTGTGGGGTAAGCGCTGCTTACCCCAGCACCGCCCAGGGTCGGAGCAAGTTGTGGAGTAAGGACTCCTTCCGCGTTCGCGGAGCAAGTTGTCGCCTGCGACCGTCCTACGGCCGGATCGCGGGCAACCGGGTCGGCCAGGGGTCCGACCCACTTCTATCGCCGGGCTCGCTGAGGGCGGTGGCCGACGTCGCCTTCGGCACGGAGCGTAGGTTCCCGCCGACCCGCCGACCCGCCGACCCGCCGACCCGCCGACCCGCCGACCCGCCGACCCGTCCACGCACGAGCCGCGCTGTGCGCCGAGACGCTGACCGCAGCAGTTCGGGTGGACCCCGTGCGGTCGCGCTGGTCAGGACGCCAGCAGCTCGGCGACCTCATGGACGTCGCGGAACGCCCGCAGCCGGTCCAGCACGATCCGTGTGCGCTCCGTGGTGCGTTCGCTGCCGCTCTGCCCCAGGGCGAGCATTCGGCCAGCCGTCCCCGCCGCCGCCTCAGGCTCGTTCGCATCGGCGTAGGCCACGGCCAGCCAGGACAGGTACAGCGCCAACTCCCTCGCGTGACTGGCGTCGTAACGACCCAGGACGTCCGTCAGCAGCGGAACGGCGCGAAGCGGCCGGTGCAGCTCGGTGTAGACGCGTGCCTCCATAACCTGCAGTTCCCCGGCGTCCATCCAATACAGGTACGAAGGTGACTCGGTACCGGCCGAGTCCTGAGCCAGGGCCTCGCTGGCTTCCCCGAGGGCAGCCATCGCCGGGCGGTCCTGGCCGGCGCGGGTATGCGCCCAGGCCACCCGGTCCAAGTACAGCGCGCGGGCCTTGGCCGGAGCATCAGGACCGGCCTCCTGGACGGCGGCGGTGGCGAGGTTGACGGCGTCGTGGGGGCGTCCGGTGTTGCTCCACTGGTAGGCCAGCGAGCCCGCCACGTTCCCCGACAGCACCCCGTCCCCGGCGGCACGGGCGGCACTGATCCCGAGCTGGTAGATCCGCTCCGCCTCGGCATGCTCGCCCGCATCGGAGGCGACCCAACCGGCAATCTGCGCCAATTCGCCAATCGTCCGTAGCAGTTCGCGGCCCACCTGCTCGGTGTGGGTGCCCTCGCGGTAGATCGTGACCGCCGCCCGCAGCTCCCGCAGGGCGGGGGCGATCAAGTCCTTCCCGTACACCACGTCGTCGGCCAGCCGCAGGCCGTGCACCCGCTGGGCCAGGTCGGCGACCTGCCCGGCGCCGATCCGCCGGCCGGTACGCGTACTCAGCGGGGCCAGGGGGTCGCCCTCGGGCAGGAAGTCCGCGCCGGTAAGCACCCGAGGCGCGGGCTCGGGAGGGCGGACGGCCTTGGCGGCCTCCAGCATCTCCCGGGGGACCTCCAGCACCCGGGCGAGGAAGGGCAGCCACTCGCGCGGGGACCGCGTGCCGATCTCCCAGCGGGACACGTCATTGCGCGTCGGCGGGACACGCCCGGGAGCGGCCTGGGCCAGCGCGTCAGCGAGCCGCTGCTGACTCCACCCCCGCGCCTGACGCAGCCGCCGCACCAGCTCCCCGACCGATTCCCTTACCACCTGGCCAGCTTGGCAGACAGCAGGGCAGACAGGCTGGCTACTCCGAAATGTTCAGGCCAACGAGACCCTGAATCGACAGAGCCGAACCCAGGAAGGGACAGCAGCATGGCCGAGGAGGCGACACGCCCGCTCGACGCGAGCACGGTGGAGCCCGCAGCAGAGAAACTGCGTCTGCTGCCGTGGGCCAACCCGGACGGGCTTCCCTGCTACCTGAGCACCGACGGCGAGGGCTACCTCGCGACGCTCGCTGACGGCATCGAAGAGGTCCAGCTCACCATGGGCGAGGAACTGCTTGACCACGCCCGGGGCGTCCTGACTCCCGGAGCGCGGGCGCTGACGGACGTCGAGTACCGGTGGCTGGCGTGCCGGCTGACCGAGGCCCTGTCGGACGCGCTCAGGGTCGCGGACTCGCGCGGGCAGCGCATCCCCGTCCCGCCGGGCACCGCCGAGGCCGACGGCTCTGACGAGCAGGGAGCGCGCTGATGGGCACGACCACCCGCTACCGGTTCCGCGAATACACCGTCACCACCGTCGTAGACCCGATGGCACTGCCGACCTTCGAGGCCGTCTGCGTCACCGGAGAAGAGCAGGACTGCGGAGCCGCCTCCGGCCAGACGCACACCCCGGAGGAACTGACCCGCTGGATCGCCGCACACTGCGCCCAGACCGGCCACACAACCTACGAGCGCACCACCCGCGCCACCCTCCGTGCCGAGCCCGGAGAGTGGAAGTGAGACCCCCGAGCGCCAGCACCTTACCGAGGGCGGCGCGCGGGCGGGGTTGAGATCAAGTGGTCTACACCTTTGACGGCAGTAGTGACGGCAACAACCACGCACGCCAGCGCACAACCACGGACACCGACGGACCGTCAAAACGCCGCTGACCTGCGAAAAAGCAGGTAGAGCAGGTCGCCGTGCCACACGTACTATGTACTCGCCGGTACGACGCCAGTCCTTGTGCACAACCTTGGTTGTGACCTGTTTCGGAGTGACACTCGTGACCCTTCGGTGATTTTCCAAGAAGGGTTCAAGGCGCTGGGCGATAACATGGATCTCCCGGAGCATGTGGCAGGTGTGTCCGGTGTTTACACTCCTGCATCCGGATTCGTGTCGACAACGACATCAGAGGCGCACGCGATCACTCGGGGCGGGAATGTGTACACCATTCGGGGCGTCACAGGCAGGAATGTAAACAAGGAGATCCCGGATAATCCGCTTTCGCATGAGCGTGAGATAGCCGTTCCGCATGAGATTGACACCAGCTGTATTGTCGGATGCCGTCTCAGGGACGGAAGCTGGGTCCCGAATCCGAACTTCAAGGGGTAGCAATGGGTGAGCTGGTAAATCTGTTGGCCGGAGGGCCTGACGGTACGTCCGTGGAGGTGAGCCTTGAGCTCTCCGATCAGGTGCCGACCACGCTTCGTATGTCAGTGGCCAACTCTGTTTGGCAGGAGTTCCAGGCATCCAATTGGTTTAACTGCCTGATTGAAGCGCGTCTCAGTCTGGAGGGTGGCGGGTTTCTCATCTGCTGCCAGGGAGCCAGGCCTGATGTCTTTCCGTCCGGCATGTTGCAACAGATGAACCTTGGAAGGTTTGCCCATCGCTTGAAGTCTGGCGCGCCGATTTCAGAAGATGATATCGTAGATATCTTCGCGCCCGCAGATATCTCTGAAGTGGCGAGTGTTGAGAATCAACGGATTGCGGTGTTCAAGTTCTTCAAGATCTCTAAATAGCGAAACCCCCCCCGGCTCGTTCTCAATAGCGTCGCAGGGGATCTGCTAAATGCGCCAGTCGCCCCGTCGGAGTGTTCTCCGGCGGGGCGGCTGGCGGTTTGACGGCAACGTCAGTGGACGGGTGCTGCGCAAAGTGGCGGATCGTCGCCGCCCTCGGGCTCGGCCCTGTCGTCTGCGGGGTAGCGGAGAGCGTTGCTGAGGACGTCGATCGCTTGGCGCTGGAGGCGGACTCGGACGTGGGCATAGACGGTGGCGGTGACGCCTATGTGGGCGTGTCCGAGGAGTTCCTTGATGACGACGAGTTCGACGCCCTGTTCGAGGAGCAGGGTGGCCGCCGAGTGGCGGAGGTCGTGGAAGCGGATGCGGCGGAGCCTGTTCCGGCGGAGCAGGGTGTTGAAGTGCCGGGTGACCGTGGCTCCGTCGATCGGGGCTCCCCGTCGGGCCGGGTGAAGACGTAGCCGCTGTCCTTCCAGCTCGCGCCCGCCGCTTGGCGTTCTTGGCGTTGCCGGTCACGGTGGGTCTGCAGCGATCGGAGGCACGGGGTGGGCAGGGCGATCCTCCGCTCGGAGCTCTGGGTCTTGGTCGGCAGGGGTCAGGCCGCTGGTGTTGGTGCGCTGGAGGGTGCGGCGGATGCTGGCGGTTCCGCCGGCTAGGTCGAGGTCTTCCCAGCGCAGGCCGAGGAGTTCGCCCTTGCGCAGCCCGGTGCGCAGGGCGAGTTCGAACAGCGCGTGCAGCCGGTGGCCGCTGGTGGCGGTGAGGAACTCGCGGGCTTCCTGGGTGGTGAGGGGTTCGAAGCGGCGGGGGCGGGGTGTGCCCATGCGGACGTTGCGGGCGACGTCGCGCGGGATCTCTTCCTCGCGGACGGCGTGCTCCAGGGCGGACTTGAGCACGGAGCGGACGTAGGCCAGCGTCAGCGGGGACAGCCGCTTGGAGCAGCACTTCCCGACGGTGCAGCAGTGCGGCTCGTCGCGGGCGGTGTCGAGGCCACGTGCGCAGCATTGGCAGGTGGTGCGGAGTTGGTCGAGTCAGGTGCGGACGTCCTTGGCGGTGAGCTTGGGACTGGCCGGTCCCCGAGCAGGCCCGGCACTCCATAGGTACGCCGGTCTGTGCGGACGGGGCCATCCCGCGTCCCTGGCAGGGGCGGCAGAACAGTGCGCGGTCCAGGGCGCCGGAGGCGCCGGCCGACTTGGTGGCGTACTTGGCCATCTAGGCGGCGACGGCCCGATCGGTGAGTTCGGCGTCGGCGCTGAAAGCGGCGATCTCGCGGACGTCGACCTGTTCGCCCCAGGCCAGTTCGCGTTCCCCGACCGCGTCGGAGACGAGGGTGACGCGGACGCGGGCGGCGGCAGCCCCGGATGGCGTCGCCGAGCAGTGTCACGATGGCGCAGGGCGGCGGGGCTGGGTGCTGCCGTCCGGGCCGTCGAGGCGGATGACGGCGTGGAAGTGGACCACGCCGCGTTTCTGGTACTCGGCGACCTTGGCGAAGGAGACGCGCAGCACAGTGCGGGCCGCATTCTGTGTCATGCCGAGCCGGGCGGCGATCTCGCGGCGCAGGTAGATGGTGAAGCGCGCCCACAGCGTGGAGGCGTGGGCATTGAACAGGACCGCGCCCGCGTAGTCGTTGGTCTTCGGGTTCAGGGGGTGCAGAGCAGGGCCTCCGCGGGTTCGTGGAGCTTCCCGCAGCGGCACGGCCGGACGATTCCGCCCGCGTCGGTGGGGCGGTTGTGCGCCGGGCCGAAAGAGGGGGCGGTAAGGGAGGCGAACAAGCGGGGATGGGTGCGGACGGTGTCCGGCACGTCCTTGCCGCCGGACAGACCCG